>JABSRH010000021.1 GCA_013215175.1 Parvularculaceae bacterium
TTGGTCTCGAGGCGCCCAGTCGCGCTGTCCTGGAAGTGCGCGGCTTCGATGTGCCGATGATCCTGGAGCATCGCCAGCGTGCGGCTCGCTTGAACTTCGAGGCGTTGGGCGAGGTCCCAGAGGCGCTCTACGGTTCGGCCCAAGCGTCCAACTATCAGGGCCAGGGGCTGAAACTGTCGAAGCACTTCAAAGCCTGAGCTGGGGCGCGGGCGATTTGTCCACAGGCCCAATCTCGGCTTCCGTTTGGTCGCGGGCCGACTTACCCTGAGAACATGTCGGCAACGCGTCCTCTTCCCAGTGCTTCAGGCGCCATTCAAGTGGCGGGTGTCGAGGTGATGCTCGACTGCTCGGGAGCGGCTTGGCTGCCGGGCGAAGGGGTGCTGATCCTCTCCGACTTGCACTTCGAGAAGGGTTCTCACTTCGCTCAGAAGGGTCAGTTCCTGCCTCCCTACGATACGCGCGCGACCTTGGATGGTGTGGAGCGTCTGATGCGATTGATCCGTCCCGAGACGGTGATATCACTCGGCGATGCCTTCCATGATCTGCATGCGGAAGAACGCATGCTCCCTGATGATGCGGCACGGCTGGAGCGTCTGTGTGACGGGGCGCGGTGGGTCTGGGTCTTGGGGAACCACGACCCGTTACCGCCGAAGCGCTTTGCTGGTGTCGCCCACGAGATCGTCAAGGTTGGTGGACTGACATTTAGCCATGAGCCTGGCGACCACGAGGGCTGGCAGGTGGCAGGCCATCTTCATCCGTGTGCTGTGGCTCAAAAAGGTGGGCGTGGTGTGCGGCGTCCTGCGTTTGTCAGCGATGGCGAGCATCTGGTGATGCCAGCTTTCGGCGCCTTTACGGGCGGGCTGAACGTCAAAGACGAAGCCTTCGCGCCGGTCTTCCCCAACGGCTTCCAAGCCTATCTCTGCGGGCAACAGCGGGTCTATGCTGTGCCCTCGTCGAGCCTTCGTGGTGAGGGCACAGCGCCCGCTTGGCGGGGCTAAGCCCCGTCGCCTGAGACACCCAACAGAGCGCCCAGTGCACGCAGCAAGGGTGGGCCCAAGAGCGGCGTGGTGGCACCGATCACCAGCAACGTCCGCAGATCCATATACCATAGCGGCAAGCCGCCTCGGTCCGTATGGGAACTGTCCTGCAGTAGTTGCAGGATCAAAAGGCCTGCGAGCAACACCAGTCGCGCATCTGTGCCAAAATCATAGCCAAACAACGGCGATGGCAAGGCCGCAATCACCCAAGCGGCAAGCGCTGGCGTGACCGCGCCGAGAAAACCACCGAACACAGAACCAGGCCGCGTATCGGGTGCTAGCACCGAGAACGCCCATCGGCCACCGGACATGAATGAGACGATGATCGCCGCGTAGAGGACGATCCATAGGTCCAGCATGGCCTCGAGCTCGACGCTGATTTGACTGCCCAGCAGCCCCGTAAACGGCGCCACCCAGAAAGGCAGCACACCGCCAAACCCGAGCGCGGCGGCTGAGCTTGTCTTCAAGCGGCCCACGTCAACTTGGCTTTCGATGTTGTCCATCGCTACTTCCCCATCCAGCTTGGCTCAGCCCTTCGGAAACCAATCATCGGGCATCAATTCTCGATCCGTTAGCGGACGAGCGGGCTCCACCGTGAGGTGCAGCAAGGCCGCTCGCCCCAAGCATGATACAGCACGAATTTCATGCGGTTCAACGGTCAGGGTGTCGCCCACGGCCACCAGGCGTCTGGCAGAGGCCTGTTCGCCGTCATCGCTGACGGTGATGGCCACGGGCCCGCCTTCTTCCAAGCGGTAGGTCACTTGAGCGGGAAACCGGTGCCAGCCAGCCTCGTCGAGGGCGCCGAGCAGTTGCAGGGCCTCACTGGTAGGGCCTGCGCTTTCGTCGAGCGCACGCCACCAACCCTCGAAGGGATGGGGGCTTAGTCGATGTTTGGCGATCAGGGGATCGAGGCTCAAAACTGGTCCTTGCGCGAGCGGACCTCGGCGAACACTTCGTGCGCTGCGGCGCCCTTCTTGCCCAGCGATGCGGCGAAAGCGGCGTCATCCGCCCGCAGGAAGGGATTGATGGGCAGCTCATCGGCGAGCGTCACGGGCACCGTTGGCAGGCCCTCGGCACGCAGTCGATCGATCTCTTCCGACCGCGCCGCCAGCTGGGCGTTCTGCGGATCGACGCTGAGGGCGAAGTCGGCGTTGGCGCGGGTGTATTCATGGGCGCAGAACAGGGCGGTCTCCGCCGGTAAGCTGCGCAGCTTGAGGATCGAGGCCCAGAAGACATCCGGCGTGCCTTCGAACATCCGGCCACAGCCGAGCGAGAAGAGCGTGTCTCCCACAAAGGCAAGGCTGGCATCGGCCGCGTAATAAGCGATGTGGCCCAACGTGTGGCCGGGCACGCCGATCACCTTCAACGCCGTGTCGCCGAGCATGACCTCCGCGCCATCGCTCACGACCTCGTCCTTGACGGCGATCTTATCCCCTTCACCCTCGGGCGCGATAATCTTGCAGCCGAAGCGCTCAGCCAGCGCGGCGTTGCCGCCCGCATGGTCTGGGTGCCAGTGGGTGTTGAACACGAGATCGATGGACCAGCCGAGCTTGTCTGCCTCGTCACCGATGGTTTTGGCGTCCGGCGTGTCGATGGTCGCCACCGTGCCGGTGGCCTCATCGCGGACCAAAAAGCCATAATTGTCACTCAAACAGGGGAATTGGTGGACGAGAAGCGGGCCGCCATGGTGCATCGCTGAAAATTTCTCCCTAAATCACCCGTGATGATAGCCTCGGATCGTGCGGGGCGACAGCACCAAACCGTCGGGAGCCGTTTTGCGGACCACCACTGAAGAACTCGAACGCTTCTACGCGACACCGCTCGGCCAAACGGCTGAAGAGGTGCTTCGGCGTAAGTTGTTTGACGCCTGGGGTGAATGTGACGGCTTGCGCGTGGCGGGCTTCGGCTTTCCCCGCGCGGTGCTCGACGTGTTCTCCAAGGCTGAACGGACTGTGTCGCTCGTCCCCGCCGCAGCGGGCACGTGCACCGGATCGTGTGAGATCTTGGTGGAAGAAGACCGTTGGCCCCTTCGCGAGGCTTCGGTTGATCGCCTCGTGGTGTTCCATGGGATCGAAGAAACCCCTGACCCTTCAAGGCTTTTGCGCGAGGCTTGGCGCGTTCTCACCGATGATGGCCGGTTGATTATCATTGCCGCCAATCGCCACGGCTTTTGGACCTTGTTCGAAAATTCCCCCATGGCGGCGGGTCGGGCTTGGTCGCGGGGGCAGCTTCACCGCCTCTTGGATCAGACAATGTTTGCGCCCACGGCCCAAGCTTCGGCGCTTTTCTTCCCGCCGATCAGTCGATTACGGCTCTTGGCGGGCTTGTGGGAGCGCACCGCCGAACGGCTTGAGCCCTTGGCCATCCCTTTGCCCTCGGTGGCAGGCGTAGAGCTGGTGGAGGCTCGCCGCTCGCTCGCGGCCCCTGCCAGCGGTTCGAAGGCGGAGGCCCTTTCGTCCATGCTTGGCGGACGAGGTCGCCGGGTGGTGGGTCTAGCGGCAGAACGGAATAAGCGTCGCGCCCCCTAGGCAAGGGTCGATCCGTGAGGCATCAGCCCCCTCATGAAGACACCGCAGCCCCGCACCGGCATTCTCGACATCAAGCCCTACGTTCCTGGCAAGGCGAAGGCTGACGGCCACAAGGTCTACAAGCTGTCCTCCAATGAGAGCGCGCTCGGCCCTGCGCCCTCGGCGATCACGGCCTTGCAGGACATGGCTGCCGATGCGCATCGCTACCCTGATGGGGCAGCGATTGACCTGCGCGACAAGCTGGCAGCGCTGCATGATCTGCCAGCGGATCAATTGATCATCGGCAACGGCTCTGACGAGGTGCTGACGCTCTCGGTGCGTTGTTTCACTGAGCCAGGCGATCACGTGCTGATGACGAAGCACGGGTTCAGCTACTACCCGATCGTGGCCAAGGCTGAGGGCTGTGACCCCATCATGGTCGAGGAAGATGATCTGACCGCGGATGTCGACGCCATCCTGGCCGCGGTGACGGACCGGACGAAGCTCTTCTTCCTGGCCAACCCGAACAATCCAACGGGTACGCTGCTGCCGCATGAAGAGCTGGTCCGCTTGCGCCAAGAATTGCCGTCTCACATCATGCTCGTTCTCGATGGGGCCTATGCTGAGTATGTGGATGATGCTGACTACGATTCGGGTGCCGGTTTCGTACGGGACGCCACGGAGTCAGGCGCGAACAATGTCATCATGACGCGGACGTTCTCAAAGATCTTCGGCCTCGGCGGTTTGCGTGTGGGCTGGGGCTATTCCTCCCCCGCGGTGATTGATGTGATGAACCGTGTACGTGGGCCTTTCAACGTCTCCGCCTCCGCGCTCAAAGCGGCTGAAGCGGCTCTCGATGATCAGGGTTTCGTCGAAAACAACCGCGCGCATAACGCCGAAGAAATGGCGCGCATGGTTCAGTCGATCCGCGGCGCAGGTTTGGCGGTCCGTGCAACGCGCGCAAATTTCATTCTCACGGAATTTACCGACGAGGAGGAGGCGATGGCCTTCCTGCAGGTCTGTGAGGAAGGGGGTGTCCTGGTTCGTGGGCTGAAGAGTTCAAATCTTCCTCACATGGTGCGCGTGTCGATCGGTGAGCGTGAAGCCAACGACGCTTTCTTGGACATCGCCATGGCTTGGGCAGGGCGCTAAGGCTGAGCTTTAGTTCGGCACGGCCGGTAGCCGACCCAGAGGGACGAAACCCGCCCGCACTTTGCCGTCACTGATGGTGAGGGGAACGGACAGTTCTTCTTGGTCCTTCTCCTTCATGGTGCCAATCATGAAGCCAGCGCCCTTGGCAACGTTCTTGTCGAGAATCTCTCCGTCCACCAACAGGTCGAGCAGCGCATCCTCGTGGGCTAGGGTCAGCTTGACCTCGCCATTGGGCCGCTGACCCGGTGTTAGCTTCAACTCGCCCTCGGCGAGCAGAAGGGTCGGTTCTTCGACGACGGCGCGGCCAACGCTCATAGAAAGAAACGGGATCGACGTTGTGCCGCCTTCCTGGCCTGCTGCGCTGTCGATGGTATGAAAGACCGTACCCGCCTTATCGCCCAAGTCTAACCCTTGTACGGACAGAGCGTAGCTGGTGCCTTCGGCAACCTTCCTCCGGTTGATGATGGCATCCTTCACCGTGATCGTTTGGTCTTCGCCGGTGAGGACGACGCCGTGACCTTCAGCGGCCGCGAAATTCCTCTGTAGGCTGAACCTCAAGTCGTCGGAGGCAACGTCATAATCCTTGTCGTCGATGCGTGCGGTCTGCTCGCCGCGCGGCGCTAAAACGATCCGGTTGGGCTGATACGGCACGGCGACGATCAACAATTCTTCAGCCTGGAAGGAGCCCCACTGTTCAGAGACCCACGCAGCATTGGCGACCGTGCCGCGGAGGCTGAACGGATAGCCGTCCGTAGTGATATCCGTATACGTTAGTGACCGGCCTTGGCTCGCTTCTCGTTCTGCGAACTTGGCGATTTCTGCCTTCATCTGACCAGCGCCCCAAAACCACAAGGCGGTGTAGATCGCGAAGGCTGCACCGAAGGTGCCAAACGCAATGTAGAGCGGCGTGCGGGAGGGGCGCTCGCCAGTCATGCCGCCACCTCTTGTTGCTCGCCAATCGCCTGCTCCAGGGCTTTCATGTAAGCCTTACGGTTCGAAGCATCAGGCACCGGCGGGAAAACTTTCAGTGTAATGAGTCCCGGCTCTTTCTTCGGGCCAGGTTGGAGCCAGCGCTTGCCGGAATCATGGGTCATCGGGACGGTGGGGACGCCGAGGGCCTTGGCCAGCGCCGCGACACCGGGTTGCAGCGGCAGCACTTCGCCGGGTTGAGAGCGTGTACCTTCAGGAAAGATCACCACTTGGTGCCCATCAGCCATGCGCGCTTTGGCCTGCGCCGTCATATCCCGCAGCGTCTTCGTGCCGGCATCCCGATCGATGAAAATGAAGCCGTTAGCGCGACAGTACCAAGAGAAAATCGGCCAGTGTTTGAGCTCTTTCTTCAGCACGAAACTAGGCCGGTCGAGCAAGACGGTGAGGCGCAGGGTCTCCCACATGGACTCATGTTTGGCGGCGACCAGGAGCGGACCTTCGGGAATGTTCTCTGTACCGATGACCTTGTCATGGACCCCGCACAGGAGTTGAAGAGCGCCGAGCAGATGGCCTGCCCAAAATTTGGAAAAGGCGATCGACCACTCGCGCTTCAGCAGGGCAGGCATGGCGATGAGGCCAAACACCAGCGAGACGAGGAACATGTAGATGAGGAAAAGGACGGAGCGGATCATGGTCTATCAGATATAAGAACGTAGACGGACGAAAAGGTATTTGAGATACTCGCCCGCAAGCAACCGCCAGGACGAAGGGCGTCCCATCCAGCCGGTTTCCGGCGCGAACACACTGGCCACGGGGATGGGGATGATTTCAAGGCCGGGTACCACGGCGCGTAGCTCAGCCGTGGCGCGCGGAACGTGGAAATCGGAGGTGACGAGCAGCACGCTGTTGAACTGGTGACGCTCGATCCAGACCCGGCTCTCGCGCGCATTGCCCGCGGTGGACCGCGCCAGGGGGCCGAGGTCCACGCAACAGTCGAGCAGCCGAGCGGGCGCCCAGCTGGCAATGTCGTCTTTGGTGGTTTGCGGGTGAACACCGGAGATGAACGCACGGCTCGCGATGCCTTCTTCGAAGAGCGCCAAGCCCTCACTGATCCGCTGGCCACCGCCGCCGGTGAGGATGATCATCCCGCGATCGGCAGGTGCCTCCAGCTCGGCGATCTCGCTTGGAAGAGCACCAGCGCGGGGCAGCGTGGCGCAAAAGGCGAAGAACCCCGCCACGAGCGCCATCACGCCCAAGACGCCTGCGCCCGCGAAGAGGCTGACGAGGGATCGAAACCGAATCACTCTGAAGACTTAGCGTCCCGACGGAACAGGGAGAAGGCCCAGAACCCTCCAAAAGCGAGCGCGGTGACGGGCCCGATCCAGAGAAGGTAGTTCTTCGGCGAAACCGACGGCGTCAACAGGACGTACTCGCCGTAATGGGTGACCACGAACTGGCGCGCTTGCTCGTCCGTATCACCAGCCGCGATGCGGTTGTCGACCATCGAGCGCATGACCTGCGCGATCTCCGCTTCGCTCTCGGCAATCGATTGGTTCTGGCAGGCGACGCAGCGTAGCGTTTCGTAGACCTCGTCGGCGCGGGCTTGTTGCTCGGGCGTCAGGCTAGCGGCGAAGAACAGGAGCGCAGCGAAGATCATAGAGCGGCCTCCGGGGCCTCTGCGCCGCTGGCCGCAGGCGACCGCTTGCTGGCTAACCGGGGTGAGAACGCGGCGATGAAACCGCCCAGCGCAATGAGGATGACGCCAAACCACATGACGTGGATGAGCGGGTGGATATAGGCTCGCACGGTACGCTTGTCGGCGTTCTCGTCGGCGGCACCGGTGGCGATGTAGAGGTTGCCGAGCCCAATGCGCTTGATGGCGATCTCGGTCGTGCCCTTGTCGGCTACCGGATAGTAGCGCCGCGAGGGCTCGACCTGAGCGATCAGCTCGCCACCCTGGCGGACCTCGATGCCGTCGAGATAACTGAGGTAGTTCTTTCCAGCCTTCACGCCGCTGCCGGCATAGGTCAGCTCATAGCCACGGATCTGGGTAGTCTCGCCGGGCGAAAGAACCGCGCGGATCTCCGTCTGGAAGACCGAGGCGCCGGTTATGCCGAGCATCAAGAGTGAAAGGCCGAAGTGGGAAACCACGGCGCCCCACGACCGAGCGGGTAGGCTCGATAGCCGCTGTGCCGCTGTCGAGAACGAGCCCGCTTTTCGCCAAAGGTCGCCGATGATACCGCCGAGCACCAAGAGGCTCGCCGCAAAGCCGACGATCGCCCAAACGCTGCCGCGGAAGAGGAGGGTGAGGGCCAAAGCCCCGACGAGCGCCGCGGCCACGATCACGCGGTAAGGCGGGATCCACGCGCCCCGGCCTGAACGCTTCCAAGGGATCAGCAGCCCGAAGGCCAAGGCGGCTGCCATGATTAGGGCCAACGGTGCGGCCATGACATTGTAATAGGGCGGGCCCACGGTGATGCGGGTGCCGGACATCACTTCCAAGATCGTCGGCCAGAAGGTGCCGAGGAAAACGGTGAAGAGCAGGACCGAGAAGAGCAGGTTGTTGAGCACCAGCGCGCCTTCGCGGCTCACCGGCTCGAAGGTCTCGCGCTTGACCAAGGCATCTCCGCGCAGCGCGAACAGCAACAACCCGCCGCCGGTGAAGGCGATGGTCATGATCAACAAGACCATGCCGCGCGATGGGTCGTTGGCGAACGCATGGACGGAGGTGACAATGCCGGAGCGCACGAGGAACGCCCCGAGCAACGACATGCCGAAGGCCAGCACGGCCAGCGCTGCGCACCATGGCTTCAGCGCATCGCGCCGCTCGACCACCATCACGCAGTGAAGGAGTGCCGTCGCCGCCAGCCAAGGCATCAGCGAGGCGTTTTCCACCGGGTCCCAGAACCAGAAGCCGCCCCAGCCGAGCTCGTAGTAGGCCCACCAAGCGCCAAGGCCGATGCCCAGCGTCAGGGCGCCCCAGGCGAACAGGAGAAACGGTCGGACGGCCTGGGCCCAATCGCGGCCCAGCTCTCCGCGAAACAAAGCCGCGATGGTGAAACTATAAACCGCCGATAAGCCGACATAACCCAGGTAAAGCATCGGCGGGTGGATGGCCAAGCCGGGATCCTGCAGCAGTGGGTTGAGGCCCTGGCCATCGGGCGGTTCGGGCCAGTCTGCCGGGTAGGGCTCGAAGGGGCTCGAGGTCAAAATCGTGAACAAGAGGAAGGCAAAAGCGAGGCTACCTTGAATGCCCAGCGCGAGCTTGCGTAGCTCAGGCTGCCCCTTGCCGGTGAACGCCATGGCGCCGCCGAATCCGGCCAAGATCATCAGCCACAACAGCAGGCTGCCCTCGTGGTTCGCCCACGTGCCTGTCAGCTTGTAGGCGAACGGCTTGAGCGAGTGCGAGTTCATGAAGACATTGAAAAGGCTGAGGTCTGTCTCAGCGTAGGCCTTCATCAGATGCAGGAAGGCCGCGAAGACGCTGACCAACACAGCGCCCGACGCGGCGGCGCTGATCGCTAACCCGCGCCGCGTGTCCCAACGGGCGATCCCCGAGGCCGCTGCCACGCCCGAAGCGAGGAGGGCCACACAAAGCAGTATGGTGCCGAAAGCGCTGGTACTCATGGCGATCAGTTGCCCGCTCACCCCGCCCGTTGCAACTGCGACGCGACGTGCTTTTGTCTAGGGTCAAAGAGCCTGGCGCCGAAGGCCCATTTTCCTTGGCTTTCCAGGGCCTGGCTTGGCAATTCGTTACCGCCTGTTCACTGAGTTTCGGCAGGCTTGACGCCTAGCGCGACCCCGCAAACCTTGGCGGGATAGTTCAGTGAGGGCCCATGCAGCATCAGCGGTACTTCTTCTGCGGCGTCGGCGGCAGCGGCATGCTGCCTTTGGCATCCTACCTCAAGGCGCAAGGCCACGAGGTGTGGGGGTCGGATCGCGCCTTCGATCAAGGCCGCCTGCCAGCCCACCAGGCCCGGATCGAGGCCTTGGGTATCGAGCTTTTCCCACAGGACGGTTCGGGGCTGCAGGCAGCCTCACAGACCCTTGTGACGTCCGCGGCTGTGGAGGCGACCATCCCCGACGTCGCGGCGGCGGCCCAGGTGGGGGCCGATCAGAAGATCCGCGCACAATTGCTCTCCGAGCTGACGAATAGCGCGCCGGTGAGCGTCGGTGTTGCCGGGACAAGCGGCAAGTCCACCACCACGGCGATGCTGGCCCATATCCTGACCGAAGCGGGCAAGGCGCCGGGCGTGATCAACGGCGCGGGTATGCTCAACAGTCTTGACACGAACGGTGTGCCGCTCGGCTGGCAATCGGGCGACGGTCCTTTCGTCTGCGAGGTGGATGAGAGCGACGGCTCCATCGCGCTCTACAACCCCTCCGTGGGCGTGGTACTGAACATCTCCGAAGATCACAAAACGATGGACGAGCTCATCGCCCTCTTCACAGGCTACGCGGAGCGCAGTGGCCATGTGGTGCTCGGCATCGATAGCGAGCCCGTGGCGGACTTGGCCAAACACTTGCCAGCCGAGACGTACACAACGTTTTCACTGCAAGGTGACGCTGATTTCAAGGCGATTGGCATAGAGGTCGAACCTGGTTTTGTTCGCGCGACCGTTCGCTCTGCATCCGATTCGGAGAACCTCCGCCTACCCATGATCGGCGCGTTCAACGTGAGCAATGCGTTGGCTGCTATCGCTGCTGCGATGCGCCTCGATGTACCTCTTTCGGTCGCTTGCGCGGCGCTCGAGAGCTTCGGCGGCACCACCCGTCGTCTACAGAAGGTCGGCGAGGGTCGTGGTGTCACAGTGATCGACGACTTCGCGCATAATCCAGAAAAGATCGCGGCATCCATCGGTGCGCTGCGAGCACAGCATGAGCGGTTGATGCTGTTCTACCAGCCTCACGGTTACGGCCCGTTGAAGGCCTTCCGTACTCTGTACGAAGAGGCCTTCGCCCAATCTCTTGGTGCCGATGATCAGCTCTACATCGCCAAGCCTGCCTATTTTGGCGGTACGGTGACGATCACTGATGATGCCGAGGTGCTCGTCCGCAACGTGGGCGCGCGGGCTCACTATGTGGAGGAGCGTGACGCGTTTCGTGCGCGCCTTGCCTCCGCCCAAGACGGTGATGCTGTCGTGGTGATGGGTGCGCGCGATGATACGCTTGCGGATTTTGCTAAGTCACTCCTTGATGATCTGAGGGCGGCCTAATGCGCGTCCGGGTCGTTGCACCCAGTCGCGCCTTGCCTCAGGAGGCTGCCGACCTGGCGCTGCGGTTGGCCGAAGAATTTCCTCGCGTTCAACTCGAGATCGATGACCAGTCCTTTGCTGCAGAAGGCCATTTCGCGGGCTCGGACGAGGTGCGTGCCGCCGCTTTCGTCCGCGCGGCCAACGATCCTGATGTGGACGCGGTTTGGTTGGCCAGGGGCGGTTATGGGGCCTGCCGGATTCTGGACAAGGTGATCCCCGCTTTCAGCAATGAAGCGAAGGACAAGATCGTCTGCGGCTATTCCGATGGCGGATTTTTGCTTGGCGCTCTTGATCGCGCGGACGTCGGCCGCCCGGTGCATGCGTCCATGGTGGCGGATGGTCTTCGCGAAGGCGGTGATGAAGCACTTCGGCGTGTGCTGACGTTTTTCAGCAGTGATGCTGATCCTGAGCCGGCCTGCGTCTTCAACCTGGCGGTCCTATCGAGCCTTGTCGCCAGTCCTCATTGCCCTGATTTTCGTGACCGCATTGTGGTCATTGAAGAGATCGATGAGCATCTCTACGCCATCGACCGTGCGCTCTTTACACTGTTTGCTTCAGGTCGGTTGGAGGGGTGCGCTGGGCTGAAGCTTGGGCGTGTGCTTGGCGTGCCGGAGAACGACATCGCGTTTGGCGAAACGCCGGAGCGGATGGTTCGACGTTGGTGTTCCGCCTACGGCATCACCTACCTCGGTGAGGCGGATGTGGGGCACGATGCCGACAATCAGGTTATCCCCTTTCGTCGGCATCGCTGAGAGGTCTAGGCTTGCAGATCGAACCGATCAGCGTTCATCACTTTGGTCCAAGCCTGCACGAAGGCGTCGATAAAGCGGGCCTCACCGCCTTCTTCAGCAAAGACCTCGGCGTAGGATCGTAGGATGGAGTTCGAGCCAAAGACGAGGTCCACACGAGTGGCCGTCCACTTGATGTCCTTGGTCTTCCGGTCACGGATGGCGTAGGTGCCATCGCTCTGCGGTGTCCATTCGTAGGCCATGTCGGTGAGGTTCGCGAAGAAGTCGTTGCTGAGCGAGCCTTCTCGATCTGTGAACACACCATGCTTAACACCGCCATGATTGGTGCCGATGACGCGTAAGCCACCCACCAGGGCCGTCATGTCGATGGCCGTCAGGCCCAACAATTGGCTGCGATCGATCAGCAACTCCTCAGCGCTGGCTTGGAAGTCTTCCTTTAGCCAGTTGCGGAAGCCATCGTGGAAAGGCTCGAGCACGGCGAAGCTGTCAGCATCGGTTTGCTCGTCGGTGGCGTCACCCCGACCTGGCGTGAACGGAACGTCGACATCATGACCAGCTACTTTCGCCGCTTGCTGGACGCCTACGTTACCGGCGAGTACGATGGTATCGGCGATGCTAGCGCCATGTTTCTGAGCCAAGGGTTCGAGCACCGCAAGGACACGCGCGAGGCGCTCTGGCTCGTTACCTGCCCAGTCTTTCTGGGGCGCCAAGCGGATCCGCGCACCATTGGCGCCGCCGCGCTTGTCCGACCCGCGGAAGGTCCGTGCACTGTCCCAAGCTGTCGAGACAAGGTCGCTGATCGATAAGCCACTCGCAGCAATGTCGGCTTTGAGCGCGGTCACGTCATAGCTTGTCGAGCCAGCTGGCACCGGGTCTTGCCAGATCAGGTTTTCGCTAGGAACGTCTGGACCTAGATAATTGACTTTCGGTCCCATATCGCGGTGGGTCAGTTTGAACCACGCGCGAGCGAAGACTTCCGAGAAGTAAGCCGGGTCTTTGTGGAACCGCTCCGAGATTTTGCGATAAGCGGGATCTTTGATCATCGCCATGTCCGCGTCCGTCATAATCGGTGTGGTGCGGACGGAAGGGTCTGTCGGATCGCGCGGCATGTCCTCTTCTTTGATGTCCACGGGCTGCCATTGCCATGCGCCTGCTGGGCTCTTGGCCAGCTCCCATTCGTGGCCGAATAGCATGTCGAAGTAGCCGCCGTCCCATTGGGTCGGGTTGGTGGTCCAGGCGCCTTCGATGCCGCTGGTCACGGCTTCGTTGGCTTTGCCGGTGCTTTTGGGATTGTGCCAGCCAAGGCCCTGTTCGCTGATATCAGCACCTTCAGGCTCCGCACCCAGAGCATTGGCATCACCGTTGCCGTGCGCTTTCCCGACCGTGTGACCGCCGGCCGTCAGCGCGACTGTTTCCTCGTCGTTCATCGCCATGCGAGCGAAGGTGAGGCGCACGTCTTTTGCTGTGCTCAGCGGATCAGGTTTGCCGTCGCGACCTTCGGGGTTGACGTAGATCAGCCCCATGTGCACCGCGGCTAGGGTGTAGGCCAACGAATCCGGATCGTCGCTGTCGTAGCGCTGCGAGCTCGGCGCCAGCCACTCTTTCTCTTCACCCCAGCTGATGTCCGTTTCCGGCGCCCAGATGTCTTCGCGACCGAAGGCGAAGCCGTACGTTTTGAGGCCCATGGACTCATAGGCGACCGTGCCAGCGAGGACCAGCAGATCGGCCCAGCTCAGGCTCGTACCGTACTTCTTTTTGATCGGCCAAAGCAGGCGCCGTGCCTTGTCAAGGTTGCCATTATCCGGCCACGAATTAAGCGGAGCAAAGCGCTGATTGCCCGTGGCCGCGCCGCCGCGTCCATCGGAGATACGGTACGTACCCGCCGCATGCCAAGACAGGCGGATCATCAACCCGCCGTAGTGACCGTAGTCCGCTGGCCACCAATCTTGGCTGTCCGTCATCAGCGCCTTGAGGTCAGCCTTCAGGGCCTCAACGTCCAACGACTTCACGGCGTCGCGATAGTTGAACCCGCCGCCGAGGGGATTGGTCTTGGTGTCGTGCTGGTGCAGGATGTCGAGGTTAAGTGCTTGAGGCCACCATTCTTTGTTGGTGGTCTGAGCAGCGTTGTGCAAACCTGTGTGCATCACCGGGCATTTGCTTCCGTCAGCCATCGTCATGTTCCTTCTGCAGGGTGTTGGGGTAACTCTACGCTTAAGGATGTAGTTCAATGGCTCCATCGATGGAAACGAATGTTTCAGATAAACTGCATCGAGCTCTTCGATGCAGTTCGAAGCCGCGCCATCAAGTTAGTTCTTGATGACCACATCGTCCCATTCAGGATGCTTCATGCTCTGCGCACGAACATAAGGGCAGAGCGGTACGATGCGGTAGTTGTTTTCGCGGGCGTCGGCGATGAGGTGTTCCACAAGAGCCTTTGCGATACCCATGCCGCGCAGGGCATCATCCACACCGGTATGATCGGCGATGATCAGATTCTCGTTGACCCGCGACCAGGTCAACTCGCCAGTGGCCGTCTGTCCTTCGATATGAGCCACGAACTTCCCGCCGCTCGTTCCCTCGGTTTTTTTGATGGTGATGTTGGTCATAGCCATGGTCTCCTCGTTGGCCTCTTAAGCCGGGAGGTAGGGGCAACACGGACGTGAGGGCAGGGGCCCCAAGTCGAAAGCACCTTTGCGTCCAGCGGTGGCAAACGGACCTAAGCGATCTATTATCCTTCCACTGAAGACATCCATTGAACGTTTGGTTCGACAAGGTTGTCTCCGAGGCCATGCTGCATCGCATTGACCGCGACGCGCGTGCACGGTCCGATATTGTCATTTTATTCCACACAACGGGCGAAAATCTCGTCTTTTTGCTAGGATCGGCGCGACTAAGCATTGGATCATGGTGAATTTCCGGTTAGGGTTCGCGCTATGGTTGGTGACCGACGTCTTCGGTTGAACGGGCCTGGCTACTGGCTGGGCTTGGTCGCTGTTCTAGCGCTTCTGGCATTCCAGGGCTTTGCGTTGGCACACGATCACGACGACCATGACCACGATCACGGTGATGAGCCCTGTCAGATCTGCGTTGTCATCGCTGTCGATGACCCGGATGGCTTGCTGCCGATTGATCATCTTTTTTTGGACACGGGGAAACTGCTGACCCTCGAGCAGGCTCACCCTTCGACCGAGATCTTGGATTTGGGTCAGGTCCATAGCGCGCGAGGCCCACCTGCATATCTCTGATATTTCAATGTTTTTATTTTGATGATCGGGATATATCAAAATGGCCCAAGTTGCAGCGGTCCTGGGTGACCGCAAAAAGAGCATTCGGCTGACGCAGAATGATTCCATGGTGCTGGCTCGGCTCCGAGAAAAAAGCGGGCCGATGAAGGCCTACGATCTGCTGGAAACCCTGCGCGCCGACGGTATCAACGCGCCGATGACTGTCTACCGGGCGTTGGCTCGCCTGGCGGGTCACGGGTTGGTGAAGAAGATCGAGTCGATCAACGCGTTCTACGCTGTCTCGGAGGAGGAGAAGGGGCGCATGGGGGCGTTCCTGGTGTGCGAAGAGTGCAACGCCATTGGCTTCCAGCTGTTCAGCGAGGAACAAGTGGCCGCTCTGGGGAGCGGCCTTGCCGTGCGCAACGCATCAATTGAGATGACCACGGGCTGCTTCTCATCCGTTGCAGCGCCGCTGTCACGTCGGTGCCCGAAGGCGGCTAGCTAGCCGCCGATCGGGCCACCATCTTCGCGGCGGATCGCGATGACCGTTGGCCGTGGCGGTGTCGTCGGCTTGAAGTCTGGCCAGCGGGTCGTCGGGTTGTCGTAGGTAGCGCCCCGACCATCGCCGGGATGCTGGACGGCAATGAACAAGGTCCGTCCGTCCGCCGAGAACCGCGGACCACAGACCTCAGCCCCTTCGGGTGCACGGAAGAAAGCGCGGCTGAGCCCACGATCAGCGCCCTCCGTTTCCACGGCCCAAAGCCCATCAGCTGATCCCGACTTCGGGTTACCGTCCGTCGATACCCAGAGCCTCCCGCTCGGGTCCACGGCGCCATTGTCAGGGCACGTGAACCAGCCCTCAGCCGATGTGGCTGGATGAAAGTCTGCGCCCACCGAGGGATCAGCTGGATCGCCACCTTTCACCAGGAACTCCCACTGAGATGAGGTCGCGGCGAAGTCGCCCGCCGGTTCGATAATCTCGATGACGTGGCCGTAGCTGTTTTTGAGGCGCGGGTTGGCGGCGTTGCCCTCCTTACGCCGCGTGTTGTTGGTCAGCATGACGTAGGCGCGGCCTTTACGTTCAGAGGGCTGAACATCCTCCGGCCGGTCCATCGGGGTCGCGCCGAGCAAGTCGGCAGCGCGGCGGGCCTCGATGACCACATCCGCCTGCGAAGCGAATCCGTTCGCTTCTGTCAGCGGCCCCTCGCCGTGGACGAGGCGCATCCAGGTCACCGACCCATCTTCATCAAACCGCGCAACGTGAAGGGTACCGTTGTCGAGCAAGTCGGCGTTCGCCGCCGCGTTTCGGCGGTTCACGCGATCCTGGCTGACGAACTTATAGACGTACTCGAATTGTTGGTCGTCACCCATGTAGATCACGAGGCGACCATCCGGCGCGATCACGGTCTCGGCGCCCTCGTGCTTGAAACGACCGAGCGCTGTGCGCTTCTTTGGTTTGGCGCTAGGGTTGGCGGGGTCCACTTCAACGATCCAACCGAAGCGGTTGGGCTCGTTCGGTTCCTTGGCCACGTCGAAGCGATCAATGAAGCGGCCCCATCGGTACCAACCACCGGGTACGCCCATGCGCTTATGATTGTCCGCCTCCGGATGACCTTCGGGCAACTTGCCCATGAAGTTGCCGTTGATGTTCTCTTCGGCCATCAAGTAGGTGCCCCAGGGCGTCATGCCCCCGGCGCAATTGTTCATGGTGCCCGCCACGGTGAGGCCCTCAGGATCCGCACTGGTTTTCAGCCGATCGTGACCCGCAGCTGGGCCAGTCACCGTCATGGGTGTGCCATCGGCCATGATCCGGCGATTGAAACGCGATCCCACCACTGGCTGCCACGTCGAGCCGTCGAACTTTAGCTCAACAACACTTCCTCCGTGGGCAGCCAATTCGACCCGTGCTTGCTCGAGGCTGGGCGTGTCATGGTCTGGGAACATTAGCCGCGTCGATGTGTATTCGTGATTGACGCACATGAGGAGGCGGTTGCCGTCGTTTTCCGCGCCAGGCACCGGCGTGACGCCGATAAAGTCGTTGTTGTAGCCGAATTGCTGCCGTTGAGCCGCCGCCGTTTGCCCAGCAGGGTTGAAGGCTGGACTATCCGCAAACAGAGCTTCACCCCACTTCACGACATTATCCGCACGGTAGCCAGCGGGCACATGGATGGTCTCGTCCGTGCCGCGCGTGATCTCCGCAAAGTCAAAGGCGCGCGTTTCGCTCGCACGAGGCGTGGCGCAAGCCGCGACAGCAAGGGTGGCTGTCGCCGACGCGAGAAACCCTCGCCGAGAGAGGCGACGCTCAACCACTTGGTCGAAAGCCGATGTTTCGAGATCAGGCCGCGGGTTGCTGGCGGTGAATTCACTATCGTCGATCATGGAGGTGTTCCGTTAGCAGAGGAAATTCTGAGTGCGCGAGAGACAGTGGTTGCAGGTGAACCAAGAGCAACGGCTGGTTCCGTCTGGCTTGCTCAGGCTCATCCCAATCGTATGAGAATGATTATCAATCATAGTCACGCCACACCCTGTCGGCGAGGCCCTACACCAGCGCAAGAAGAGGCGATAGGGCCATGAAGCAGCAGGCCGCCATGCTGCTTCCGAACCCTTTGGTGACGCGCTACAGGCGGTGCGCTAGTCTCCTGCCAAGACACTTGAAAGGCGTTGAAGATGTTGAGCCGATCCCGAACCTGGTGGGGCCTTCTGGCCGTCGCTTTCGTAGCGTTGGCGCCTGCAACCGCTTTGGCTGAGGAGGCGGAAGACTACGCGCCTTACGTTCGGTTCGATGACCCCCTTCGCGAGATGCAGGCGACGATCAAGCGCGCGAAGAAGTACGACAAGCTCGCCTTGGTGGTCCTCGGTGCCAACTGGTGTCACGACAGCAAGGCCCTGGCCAAGCGTTTGGAAGCCGATGCCCTGCGCAGTGTCCTCGGCGAGCACTATGAGACCCTGGTGATGGGCGTTGGCTATTACGAACAGGGCTTTGACGTGGCCCAGCGCCTAGGCGTTGAGGTCTACACCCACACGCCCACGGTGCTGATCTACGAGCCCAAGTCCGAGACCCTGGTGAACCTCGATGACCACCACATATGGCGCGACGCCGCTTTGCTGTCAGACGAGGAGACGCTGATCTATTTCCAGGAGAAGGCTGATGCTGCCAAGTGGAGCGTGGCGCTCACCCTTGCTGACGACGAACAGATTAAAGCGTTCGAAAGACAGCAGGCGGAGCGTCTACGCAAGGCCTACTCGATCCTGGGGCCGAAACTTGAGGCGAGGTCTGATGATCTCGATGAGCTTTGGGGGCCGGTTCGTGATCTGCGCTATAGCCTCGCCGATGACCTCAAACGTTTGAGAGAGGAACAGCGCGAGGCCAAGGCCAAGGGCGAGCCTTTCGATCCCGAATGGCCAGCCTACGAACCCTTCCCTTGGGAAGCGGATGACTAACGTCGTGAACTGACGAATGGGTTGAGGAAGCAAGAGCCCGAGCTCTTACTCCTCGTCTTCCGCTTCACGCTCCTGTGCCCACTGCTCGCGCAGGCTATTCGCCTCAGCTTCCGGCACCGCTTCGGCGACAAACGCCAGCCATCCGTCATCGCGATCGGGTCTTGGCAGAAGCGTTAGCTTTTCCAACACCAACTTGTCCTCGTCCTTGATCGGCAGGGGCAGGGCCGACAAGAGTGGCAGTTGCGGCAAGTCGATTTCCAGCGGCATGAACTTTGGGAGTTGGGCGAGTAGAATGAGCCGCGCGGCACCTTCATAATCGCTGGCCCAGCTACTGCGCACCGTCTGGCGGCGTTGCCGATCGAGGGCACCCGCAATGCCGAGCGTTACGCGTAGCCTGTCCCAACTGGCCGTCAGCGCCGCTTGTTCGCTAGGATCACTGATGTAGGGCATCAACGCCCACCGCGTGAAGCCCGTGCGCTCAATTAGATCGATCTTGGCACGGAAGGAACACTGGGTTGGATCAACAAAAGTGCGAGGGCTGTTGATGCACCGCCGACCTTGTCTTGTGTTTAGCACCAGCTTGCCTCGATCGGTTTCGAGATCAACGGCCATGGCCAAGCCGATCCGTGCACGCAACCGATTGTCTTTGATGTCCGCAGGATAATCGAAGTGGCTCACACCAAGATCAATCTCGAGATCGATGCCGTTGAGCTCCAGCACGTAGGTATCACCAAAGTCGGTACGCCGGGTCAGGCGTGGCGCGCGATCGGGGGTCAAACGAACCTTGCTTCGCTTAAAGTATTTCAGGGCGGCGAAGGGAGATCCGGCTTGTCGAGCGGGATCTGGCTCAATCAAGTCGACAAACTCCGGACCCGACATATCGATCAAAAACGAGCCAGCCGCGTGTAGTGATGCCAGGTAGCCGTTCACCGTATCGAGGTGGGTGAGCACCATGGCATGGGCGCTGACCGGCGGGGTCAAAGATGCGGCTAGCGCCTTCGCACTCTCGACCGGCGGGTTGCTGGCGCGGTCCATGGGATCGCGATAACGAAGATAGTCGTTGTCGGCGAAGAATTGTCCGTCCTTGCGCGTCAGGCCGCCGATGGTGCTCGCCCGCAGCCAAGGATTGCCCAAGAAGACGTCGTTCGTTCCCGACGTGAAAGTCCCCTCGACCATGGCGAGGCTGCCATCGGCTTCTCGAGGTGCCAGGACCATCGGTATAGGAACGTCTTGCTCCAGTGGCCGTAAGTTGGGAAGTTCAAAGCCAAACCACCAATCCCCACGATATTGCCGTGCCGACAAGGGTGCCTTCGGGTTACATTCCGACGATCCGTCCGTGTAGAACTTACAACCGAAAACCATCCGCTGAAGCCCCTTGGCGGTGAGCATAGGCTTCACTTCGTTCCGGATTTGATCATTGATGAAACCGTTGGCGCCAATGATAGCATCATTCTCGATGCTGAGGTTTGACGAAACGTCGTTCTCGTCGAAGTGGAAGCCGTAAAGGATCCGCTGCTGGCTGCCCGGGGCCCGGTCCACGACGGCGTTCACCGTCACATCGCCCGTGACTTTCACGGTGAGGCCGTCTTCAGGAAACACCGGCGCGCAGCTGCGAGGAAGCTTCGTGTTGGCGTAAGCTCGGGTGAAGCAGGTCGCTTTGGCATCGCTTTTGAACTTCACGTTCAGCCTGATCCGGTGCGGCTGGCCTCGCGTGACATCGACGGAAACGCCACTGACCGAGAACAGTCCGCTCACGTCCACCATGAAGTTGCCGATGGACCCTGCACCGATCGCTTCAGCGACATTGATCTCCTCGTTGATGCGCGTCGGGGGGATCAGAGTCCGCCACGTGGCCAGATCGATATTGCGTAAAGCCTGCTCCAGCGACGACGGTAAGTCTGTTCCCTGATTATCTAAAATGCCCGCATCGAAAACGATCTCCGTGCGGCTGCGGGCTCGATCATTATCGCTGTTGGCTAGCGGGCTGATCATGTCTTTGCCCGCAACAAAAATGACACTGCGCGTGGTCTTATTTCCCGCGCCATCGGCAACGCGTGCCGTGACAATCTGTTGCCCATCCTCGAACGGCAATTCCGCGGCGAACACCGCTCGATCGCCCACCCGGTTGACCATTCTGCCAGGAACCTGACCGCTGAAGCTCTCGAAGGTGACCTTCAACTCAGCAGGATTAGGGTCAAAGATAACGGTCCGGACTTCGTACTTCGCCAGCGGTCGGTCGCGTTCGCTAGGCGTGGTATCGACAAAGCCTGACCGGGCTTGCGTGATGGACAAAGGCTCGACCTTGGGCGACTCAGCGTCATCCTTGATCTCGATGGGCACTTCGATGTCATCAAACTCACCATCGCCCCGCAGCAACCGAACGCACGCGGTGTAGCGGCCCGCCACGCCGAAGGTCAGCTCTTGGGTGAGGGTTCGCGTCCGGTCCCGTTGCGCTGTTATCCGTCTACTGAACGTATTGAAGGGGAGCATGCCGCCGGAGCTGTCACACTTATCCGATCCGCGCCGCCAGGTGATCTCCTGGACACCGTCCTTGATGATCTCCTTGCGATGTTGATCCTCGAACCGCCGGACGACGAGCTTGAGCGGTTGCCCTACAGAGGCTCGGCGGATCGGGTCCGTGTCGCCCTCGGCGGTGAACCACGCTTTGACCAGTCGGTTGTCGAGCACCGCTTCCTCACTGACGATGGTGGGGATGCGAGCGGTGTAAGGGCGTCCTGTGCGGGTAAAGGGTTCGCAGGCCACGGCCGTCACGCCCGGTTGATTGGAGCCGAACGAGTAGACACCGTCCCGGCTTCCCAGCACGCGGCCTGGCCCCTGAACCCAGCGTGGTCGGATCCCCGAGCCCAGACGTGCGTTGATTTCATTGTTCGTCAGGTCGCGCCCGGTGTCGCGGTCGAACGCGCGGCAACGGATGGTTGGGATGTCGCCCACGGTGAAGCGATAGGCTCGCGTCCCGTCGGTGCGCAGCCCGCTGACCGCTAGCGCTTCGGTGATTGTGGCCTCTTCCTGCACAGGCGTGGGCGCCGGCGCCGGTTTTTTCTTCTTGGACTGCGCTAACGCTGAAGGCTCCATCGCCATGACAGCGAGCAGCACCAATCCCAATCCGAAAGCCCTCATCCCCATGTCCCCTTAGCCTCTGTTAACAAGAGCGTAGCGACTTGTTGGGGGCACGCAAGCAATGGACTGCGTGCGGTTTCGAGACTTAACGCTGCGAGGGCGGGGGATAGCGTTGCGGGTTTTGCTGCTTGCCCGTGCCGCGCTTGGCGCCATCGGCTGTCCGCCTCGCAATGCACTGCCACGCGCGATCCAGCGAGCCGTGTTGCTTGAGGCAGTAGGTGAGAGCGTCCACGTAATAGACGTCCACCACATTCTGGCCGCCTCGCTTGTACTGCTTACCGTTGCAGACCTGCTTCTTCGACGAGCCCGCAAAAACCGACACCGACCCCTTCGCCCGAGGCGGCGAGAACTTGCCCACCGTCTTTTCGACATCGCCGATCGCCGCGCCAGCATAGCACTCCGTCAGCGCAAAATTGAGCTGTACACAGTCTTTCTTGGCTTCATGGGCGGCTCGCAGGATGTGGGACAGGATGTCCGACCATTTCAGGTCAGTCTTTCGCATGTAGCGGTTGCCGCTGCTCACATAGCGGTCCTTGTAGACGATCTCGTGGTTCTCGCCGTTCTTGTCCGCTTTGCCATGCGCGAGCACGGTGACCACGACATCCGTGCACGTGCAATCAACGTTGGCTAGGATAGACTTGAGCTTGGCGATGAAGGTCTTCTCGTCGAAGGCGCGTGAGCCTTTCTTCCGCATCTCCCCCACCACAGGCCGCAGATGCTGGACGTCGACGTCCAGCTTTTGGCGCTTGCCATTGGGCGTTGCCTCTACCTTCGTGTAGCCCTCGCGTACGCGGCGGGCCAATTCGTCAAAGCCGTTGGCGTCGTCAAACTGCAGGATGATCGCCAGAGTCTTCACACCGTCCGGACACGGCCCTTCGAGAAGACCGCTGAGCCCCAAGCCCACGGTCTCGGTATCGCCAGGCTGCATCAGCGGCGGGAAGGCGCCGTCCTCCTCGCTAGGCTTGGGCGCGGGTTGCTCATCCTCGTCCGGCTCAGGATTGGCATCGCAGCGATCGCCATCACAGCTGGGAACCCCTTCTTCAGGGGCATCTGGCCGGATGCGGTCTTCTTCGGCAGCTTCCTCCTCACCATCCAAGGCAAACTTGTCGATGGGCGGCAAGCCCTCCGTCTCGGAACAGTCGTAGGCGATACCGTTATAGCGCAGCGTGTAGGGAATTTCGCGACCGTCGCGTGTGCGGACGATAAAGGCTTCGGTGCCGGAATAGGTGCCAGGCTCTTTCGGCGCGAAGCGGACAATCTCCCAAGCGTCGTTGCCGCGTTCCACCGGGATCGGCTGGCGAGAGGAGTTCCGCACCGTGTGGGCATTCCACACGCCGGTGGCATTCTCGATCCCCAGCTCATAGATGCTTAGCCGCTCCCCCGAGCGGCTACCGAAATGGAAGGTCCGGCTCTCCGATGTCGGCTGGCCGGTACCAGGCACACACGCCCGAAACGGCTCCGTCGGGTGCTTGCCGTTCTCCGCCGTGATCACCACCGGCCCATTCTCGGGCACGATCGATCCGTCCTGCGCCAGCGCTGGCGAACTTGTTGCTCCAGCAAAAAAGGCCGAAAAAATAAGTGTCTTGAATGTGCTACGAGACATGATCTCCCCCCCTCACGTCCAGCGAATGCACCCCATCTCAAGGTTGCTGACGCAGCATGCGCGAGTATCGAGCAGGCCACCGCCGGTCTGCAGAGCAGTCCACCGCGCGGTCGTTTGGACCGCCGGACGCTAAGCTTCCAACTCCAGGCGCGTCAAGTATTCGGGCTGTTCGGAGGGCGGGCCGCGTCAGAGACGTGCCGCTCCGGTGGAGTGCGCATCGTGCTTGCTCGCCAACTGATTTCATTCTCAACTGGAGCAGCATAGACGGGGGAAGCTGTCATGAAAAACGTCCTGATGTTCACACTCATCATGGTTTTGGGCCTGGACGCTGCGAATGCTCAATTGCCGCAGTATATGGGGGCCTGGCGTGTGGGTTATGCGCTTGAGACGGAAGTATCGGGTACGGAGCAGTCTGACAAAGTGCAGCTGCCAAAGTCGTCGTTCGTCCTGACGGACAGTTTCGAACTCGCCAACACCAATTGGTACCCAAATCGCCACCACGAGCTTTCTCTTCTTCGTTTTTACGAGCGAAGCGACGAGCCCTGTGCCGTCACGGCGGTCACAGCGCCAGGG
>JABSRH010000210.1 GCA_013215175.1 Parvularculaceae bacterium
GTCGCAATGGAGGCTGCTTGAGATGATGCCCCGATCGGATGCGGTCTCATCCGCTTCGAGCACGAACTCCCCAGCGCCGTCCCCGAAGAGCACGCATGTCCGCCGGTCTTCCCAGTCCAAAATGCGGGAGAAGGTCTCTGCACCGATCACCAAGGCACGGCGGTGCTGGCCGGTCTCGAGTAGGCTCGACGTGATTGTCAGCGCATAGAGAAAGCCGGAGCAGACGGCAGCCACATCGAATGCTGCGCCTTGCTTGATGCCCAGCTTCTGTTGGATTAGCGCTGCACTGGCCGGAAAAGTAGAGTCCGGCGTTGCTGTGGCCACGACAATGAGGTCGATATCTTCAGGCGCTAGATCGGCATCTTTCAGTGCACGTATGGCGGCTTTGGTGCCGAGGCTGACCGTCGTTTCATCGTCGTTGGCGATGTAGCGTTGGTGAATGCCGGTGCGTTCGCGAATCCACTCGTCTGATGTGTCGACTCGCTGAGACAGCTCCTCGTTGGTGACGATGGTTTGGGGTAGAGCGCTGCCAACCCCTTTGAGAACAGCTTTGGTCATTCAGCAGCCACCGATGATGTTTCGTCTTCGACCTGCACGCTTTCGGCCCGCTCGCGAACTTTGGTCAAGGTCGATGCGATTTCATCGAGGAAAGGATGGGCGGCCAAGCTTTCGGTGCGCAACAAAGCAGAGGCGATTCCGTTGGCCTCAGCACCGCCGTGGCTCTTCACCACCAGACCGCCCAAGCCCAACAAGGGGGCGCCGTTGACACTCGACGGGTCCATCTTGGTGCGGAGGGATTTCAGGGAGGGCATCATCAGCGCGGCGCCAGCTTTCGCCATAAGGTTCGCTGTCAGGGCTTCTTTGACCCAAGCGCCGATCATGCGGGCAGTGCCTTCGGCCGTCTTGAGCGCGATGTTGCCCGTAAAACCATCCGTCACCACCACATCAATGCCGCCACCGGAAATGTCGTTACCCTCAACAAAGCCGATGAAGTTCATCTCAGGATCGGCTTCGCGAAGAATGGTGGCTGCGTTGCGGATCAGGGTGTTGCCTTTCAGGTCTTCCTCGCCAACGTTCAGGAGACCCACAGCGGGTCGATCTTTGCCCGTCAGCGCACGGAAATACGCTTCGCCCATGATGGCGAACTCGACCAATTGCTCCGCATCCACCTCGACGTTAGCGCCCACATCCAGCACCACGGCATGTCCATTGACGGTGGGCCACAGCGCCGACACAGCCGGACGGTGCACGCCTTCGATCATGCGCAATTGAAGCCGGGCCATGGCCATAAGCGCGCCGGTGTTGCCGCAGGAGACAACGCCTGCCGTCTGGCCTTGTTTCACACTATTGATCGCGGCCCACATCGAACTGTCGCGGCAGCGGCGCAGCGCGCGTGCGGGCTTTTCGTCCATGGCGACGATACCGTCGGCATGAACAATATCGACGGGATGACCGGCGAGGTTCTTGTGGCTCGTCGCCGACTGAAGGTCGTCTTCGCGCCCCACCAATAGAAGGCGAGCTTGCAAGCCTTGCTCGATGGCGAGCGAACAACCCTCAATGGCTTCCGCGAAGCCTTTGTCCCCGCTCATCGCATCCACGGCGATGGTGAGGCTCTTTCGATCTAGTTCCGCAGCCATAGATGGCCCTCACACTCTGTCCGACATCTGACAATCTTGTCCTGCTCAACGTTTGCCGGTCACGGCAGGATCGCCTCGTCGGCCATTTTGGCGGACTTGAGCCACCAATCCTGATCGAAGCCTTGAATCTCTAAGTTCGAAATGAACTGTTTCGCACCCGCTTCCCACGAGAAATTCATCGCGTGCTCGCGACATTGTTCAGGATCTTTCTTCTCAAGGGCGGTCAAAATCGCCTGCTTGAGGTCCTGGTCCATGCAGCCAGCGCCTTCAGGAGCATCGCCAAGGATCTCCAAAGGTCCGCGTACTGGATAAGCGGCAACGGGAACGCCACTGGCGAGGGCTTCGACATTCACCAGGCCGAACGTGTCGGTGCGCGATGGGAAGACGAAGACGTCGGAAGCCGCGAAGTGCCGAGCGAGGTCCTCGCCGAAATGCGTCCCAGCCCAGTGCACGTTCTTGCCGGCGTACTTGGCCTTCAGTTCGTCTTCTTGAGGGCCATGGCCGACCATCACCTTGGTGCCAGGCAGGTCGAGGTCGAGGAAGTCTTCGAGCGACTTCTCAACGGCAAAACGCCCGACATAGGTCATGATTGGGCGGGGCAGGCCTTCGAACAGATCGCCGGTATCCATGGGACGGAAGACGTTCGTATCCACGCCGCGCTGCCAGAGCTTCATGTTCTTGAAGCCCTTCTCGTCGAGTTCTTCCATCAGGCCCGGCGTCGCCACCATCAGGGTCTCCCCGTGATTATGGAAGTCGCGCAGCAGCGCGTAGCCCCACGTGATCGGGAAGCGAATGCGGTCATACGCATATTCTGGGAAGCGCGTGTGAAAGCTAGTGGTGTACGGAAATTTGCGCCGACGACAGAACCGACGTGTGGCTCGACCGATGGGGCCTTCAGTGGCGATATGGATCGCGTCAGGCTGGAATTGATTTATCATCGAAGCCACCTTGCGATTGGGTAGCAACGATAGCCGGATCTCGGGATAGCTCGGCATCGGCATTGAATGGAAATCTTGTGGCGTGATGTACATCACCTGATTTCCGGCCTCCGTCAGGATCTGGCCCAACGTGTCCAGGGTGGTGACGACACCGTTCAATTGAGGTTTCCAAGCATCCGTCGCGATGACGATTTTCAGCCCGGTTTCGGAATTCGGCATGGTGAACTTCTGCTTCGGGCGGGTCACATTCCGGACCTTTCCGCCAATCTTACGAAGGCGGTTTTTCGGCTCGGCGTCGTGATTGGTACTGCTATCGTCCATGCAGGCGGAATAGACCGAGTAACCTTGCGTGTCACCCTGCTGAAGCGACGAGAATATCGCTCAAACAAGCCCGTCTTTGCACGATTCAAAAAAGTGATTGTGCACCGCAAAAAATTCTTGATTCAAATGTTTTGCGGTGCCACATTGAGGACGTCGGCCGAGGCCGACATGCCCTTCCGGGCGTTTCCTCCCTAGACTGGTCGCGGCTTTTTAGCTGCGGCCTTTTTTTATGGCATTGTCGGTGACAGAGATGTCGCAGGTAAGCAACCCCCAAATTGCAAGCTTAATGGCGACTGCGCGCTGGTGTGCCTTGCGGGTTACTCCGCAGCGTGAGCCACCGGTGCTTTCGCCATAAGAATGCGATCTAGTACCTGGTCGATTCGTTCAGCGAATGACGCGAAGGTTCGAGAGCGCGCAACGCGCCTTTCATCCAAGTAGAGACCACGATTGATTTCAACCTGCAGGACACCCACCCCATCCATCGGGGCACCATAATGGTTCGCCACGAAGCCGCCCGCGTAGGGCGTGTTGCGCGCTACGGAAAAGCCTTCGCAGCGGAATGCGTCCTCAACCAACTCCGCATCATCGTCGAGGCAGGAGGCGCCGTGCATGTCGCCCAGCACAATATCGGCCAAAGTACCGGCGCTACTCGCCGCCGATGGCATGGAATGCCAATCGATGATCAACACTTGCGGGAAGAGCCGCTTGGCTTCCTTCAGAAGGCTTCGAAGCGCCTCGTGATAGGGCTTGTAGCAATGGCGCAACCGAGCCTTCGCCTCGCTGGATGGCAGGCGAGAAGGGTAGATGTTTCGACCATCGGCGGCCAACTTAGGGATCACGCCGAAGCCAGCGAGCACGCGGTTGCTTCGGCTCTCGGAGGTATCCTCCAAAGGCCCGGCAAAGAGAGTAGGGTCCAGTTCGCGCGGCGAACGGTTCACGTCCACGAACAGGCGCGGGAACTTGGCCTCCAAGACAGGAACCAGGTCAGTAATAAAGTCGGGTAGCAGCTGATCCACGTAGGCGTCCTCGGATCGGCGAAGCGTTTCCAGAGGCAGCGGTGATTGAGACAGCAGCTTCCGCGGATAGTCTCGACCAGCGTGTGGCGAGCAAAAGAGTACCGGGTGACGCCAGCTTTTAGGGCGCCGAATTTCGTGGCCGGGATAGTTCTCTTTGACGATGCGCGCGACCATCCGGCTCTCTCTTTGGTTCTTGAGGACGTTACGCACTATCGTCCGACACGAAAACCCGCTGAGCGAAGTTTGCACAACGTGTCTCTCAACGGTGACAATCGGAATAACCTGCGGTTAGGTTCACCACGCTTTAAGGCGCAGGCAGTTTAATTCCTTTAGTAAGTTTTGAAGAGGTGCTGACCGATGGCCGCTATTCTCCTGGCCGAAGACGACGACTCCATGCGCGCCTTCCTCAAGCGAGCGCTTGAGCGAGCGGGGCACACCGTGGTCGACTCATCGCAGGGTGACGATGCCCTGTCAGAACTTCAGCTTCGCGAGTTCGACCTGCTCCTAACCGACATCGTCATGCCTGTCATGGATGGCATTGAGCTGGCCCGTCGGGCTGCAGATATCGATCCGGCGATGAAGATCATGTTCATCACCGGCTTCGCGGCCGTGGCACTGAACCCGGCCAACAAAACACCTCAGGATGCGAAGGTTCTCTCGAAGCCTTTCCACCTGCGTGACCTGGTGGACGAGGTAGATCGTTTGATCGCCGCTTAAATCGCGCAACATGTCGATTTTCTACGTAAGCCGTCCTTGTAGGGCGGCTTTTGCGTTCTTATCGTTATACAGTAAGAATTGAGAGGCACTCCATGACCAAATTCATCCTTCCTGTGGCCGCCCTGGCGGGTACCGTTCTGTTGTCGGGCTGCGTTATCGATGCGGGCAGCGACGATTGGGACGAACGTACGA
>JABSRH010000211.1 GCA_013215175.1 Parvularculaceae bacterium
GAGCATCGCTCGAAAGGGGCAAGATCTTGACGCAGCCGGCGTCGAGCGACTTCAATAGCGTGATGAGCAAGAGCCCCACACCGACCCTCGATCCGAAGACCCTCGACCTGTTGGTCTGCCCCGTGACGCGCGGCCCTCTTCGGTACGACGAGGCGGCGCAAGAGCTCGTCTCTGAGCAAGCTGGGCTCGCTTATCCAGTTCGCGACGGCATCCCCGTGATGCTGGAGGGCGAAGCACGAGCCCTTGAGAATCGCTGACATCGGGAAAACCGTTACTCACCAGTTAACACTTCGTTTACCGAGCATGTCGCAACGTTAACCGCGTTGCAGAATGTTCGGAGCTCCCTATGCGTCGTGTGCCGCACCGCCTCGGATGGTCGCTCGCTCTCCTAGGAACTATCTTTGCCGTTTCCTCGCTGAGCCAGGCCACAGCCGCAGAAGCACTAACCGTCACTAACGAAGCCAGCACACGGATTGGTTTCTCCGGTCTGCCCGTGCCCCGTTTTGTCGCTCTGAAAAAAGAGAAGGTTTACGGACGAATTGGTCCGAGCCTCGATGTCGACGTAGCGGTCGTCTACCGTCGCCAAGGTCTTCCAGTGAAGGTCGTGGCAGAGACCAAAGACAATAGCTGGCGCAAAGTAGAAGATCATACTGGTCGGCAGGTCTGGATCCACCACTCCATGCTGATGGAGAACAAAAGCGCCATTGTCCGTGACAACGGCGTGCTGTTCTCCAAGCCTGATCGTAGCGCCCTACCGCGCGCCCGCCTGGAACCCGGTGTCGTGGCGAAGCTCGAAAAGTGCGAGGCCAACTGGTGCCAGATTAAGGCCGCTGGTTTCCGCGGCTGGACATCGCGAGAGAACCTCTGGGGCTCTCCGCTCTCCGAACTCAAATAAGCCGCTCCGCGTACTGCTCACGCAGTAGGCTCAGCTTAGGATCAATATGCGTCCGGCAGAATGGTGCTGTCGGGCGTTTTTCGTGATAGCGCTGATACAGCTCATCTGACGGCTGAAAAGTCACGAATGGCAGAACCTTCGTGACCAGCGGCTTCGGAAACGCCTGCGCCAGCTTGGCGAGCACGCCTTCCACACGCGCGCCATCCTCAGCGGAACCAACATACACGGCCGATCGATACTTCAGTCGCATAGAATGTTCCGACCGCGACGCATGGGTCCGAAGGTGAACATCCAACAGGACCGATAGCGGCAGCTGACCTTCGTCGAGGGTCAGCTGCACCGCCTCCGACAGAGCATTGTCCGGGGGTTGACTCGCGATGAACCCCTGCACCACCTCATCCGTTCCGCGAAGGGTCCGGACGACAGCTTCCGTACACCAATGACAGCCGCCGCCGAGGCCCAGTTGCATCACTCGCCGCTGAAGAGCGCCAATGCCGCAGCCGTCATCGCCTCGGTTCCTTTGGTCACCGCCGATTCAGGCTCGACCCGAAACAAGGGTGAGTGATGAGGGCGAGGGTTGCTCATGTCTTCAGGAAACCCGCCACCCACAGCGAAGTAGACACCCTTCACGCCCGTCTCCGGCGTCACAAAGTAGGCGAAGTCTTCCGCCCCCATGCCTTGCGTCGGTGCGTGGATCATCGACCCCTCACCCACCTGAGCACGGATGGCTGCGTCCACACGAGCAGCCGTATCAGGATGATTGTTCGTGGGCGGTGTGGTTTCAGTCTTCGAACGAACGACCTTCGGCAGCATGTCTTCCGGTACGCCCATGGCCAGTGCTGTTCCGCGGGAGACACGATCAATGCCGTCGAGCAGCATCTTGCGAACATCCGGATCGAGCGAACGCACCGTAAGCTGAAGGTGCACTTCCTCGCCAATAATGTTGTGCTTCGTTCCGCCGTGGATGGAGCCCACCGTGATCACACCGGCCTCGCGCGGCGGCAATGTCCGACTGACGATCGACTGGAGCGAAACGACGATTTGCGACGCCACCAAAACCGGGTCGATCGCCATATGCGGCGCTGCGCCGTGACCACCAATGCCGTATACGGTGATATCAACGCTATCGGAACTGGCATAAGCGTTCGCTGGCGGCACCTGGATCCGCCCGGCAGGCAGCAAGGACGTCACGTGTAACGCCAACGCGTAGTCTGGCTTCGGGAACCGCTCATAAAGCCCATCGTCCATCATCGCCCGCGCACCGGAAATCCGTTCCTCCGCTGGCTGACCGATCAGAACCAGCGTGCCCGACCAATCATCCTTGCGCTGCTTCATCTGACGAGCGGTGCCGATCAATGACGTCACATGCACATCATGCCCGCAAGCATGCATCACCGGCTTTAAACGACCGTCGATGTCCACCTGCTCAGCCTTCGACATGTAGTCGAGACCGTTCGCCTCTTTGACAGGCAGGCCATCCATATCGGCGCGAACCATCACCGTCGGGCCCTCGCCATTCTTGAGCACAGCCACCACGCCCGTGCGCGCGACGCCCGTCGTAACCTCATAGCCTAGGCTCTTCAGCTCCTTGGCCATCCGCTTGCCAGTCTCGACCTCCTTGAACGACAGTTCAGGGTTTTGGTGGAAGTGGAGGTACAGCTTCTCGAGGTTGGCATCCCAATCTTTCGCAACCGATTCAGTGAGTTCCTCAGAAGCGAAAGCGCTGGCGCTGAGCGATGCGGCGGATGCAAAAGCAAGAAGCAATGATATTGAACGACGAAGCATAAGGTCCATCCTTTTTCGCGAGGCTATCCAAGCTCGCCGGGTCGGCACAAGGGCACGGCGCATCGCAGCACTCCCTTAGGGTGATTGAGCTAAGCCGCGAGCACCGTTAACGCAGGTGTTCAGCGGGACTTAGGGTGAAAACGAAACCGTGCGAGGCATGCTGAAATCGATGGCGACCGTGTCCGGGCTCACCCTTGTGAGCCGGGTCTTGGGCTTTGTTCGCCAGTTGATCATGGCCGGCGTGATCGGCGCGTCGGGCACACCGGTCGCTGATGCGTTCGCCGCCGCCTTCCGCCTGCCGAACATGTTCCGGCGCCTGCTGGCGGAAGGGGCCTTCCAAGCCGCCTTTGTACCGCTGTTCCAAGGTCGCGACGCCGAGGGTGGTCGCGAGGAAGCTCGTCAGTTTGCTGAGGACATCCTCGCCTGGCTGGTCGTGATCCTCACGGCTCTTTCAGCGCTGATCATGATCTTCACACCGCTGACGATGAGCCTGCTGACCACCGGTTTCACGGACGACCCCGAGAGGTTCGATCTAGCCGTGATCTATGGCCGATTGATGTTCCCCTACCTCGCTTGCATGTCGGTGGTGGGCCTCTATGGCGGTATGCTGAATGCCATTGGCCGGTTCGCCGTGGCCGCTGCCGCACCGCTCCTCCTCAACATCTGTTTGATCACCGCCATGCTGCTCACCGCCCGCGACGGAGCGCAGCAATCGGGGTTAGCTTTGTCCGTAGGCGTCTTGGTGGCGGGTGTGGCGCAGCTAGCGTTCCTGGTCTTCGGAGCTACACGCTCGAAGCTCCTGTTAAGGCTACGCTTACCGCGCTTTTCGGCGGCTGCGAAGCGGATGGTGACGCTTGGCGCGCCGGGCTTCATCGCTGCGTCAGCGCTGCAAGTGAATGGCATCATCGGGACCAACGTCGCCAGCCGCGAGAGCGGCGCGATTGCTTGGTTGTTCTACGCGGATCAGTTGTATCAGCTTCCTCTCGCCATGATCGGTATCGCCCTTGGTATCGTCTTGATGCCGACGATTGGCCGCTCGGTGAAATCCGGCAACGAGCTGGAGGCTCGCCGCACCCTCGAGCAAGGCTTTCTGACCGCCAGTTTCTTCGCGCTGCCCGCTGCTGCCGCCCTCGTGGTGCTTGGCCAGTTCATTGCCGAGGCCCTCTTTCAAGACTTGGCTGGCCTGGCTACGCAGCTCATCGGCGCAGGCGGTTCGGCTTTCAACGACCGCGACGTGATGCAGGTCGGGGCGGCCCTGTTCGTCTACGGCATGGGCGTGCCAGCGTTTGTGCTGCAGAAGGTCTTCGCAGCTGCGTTTTTCGCTCGCGAGGACACGAAGACTCCCATGCGCTTCGCGCTGACGGCCATCGTCATCAACGCCACCTTGTCGATCAGCCTTTTCCCGAGCTTGGGCTTTATCAGCGTCCCCATCGGCACCATCGCGGCGAGCTGGACCGAGGTGAGCCTGCTGGTGTTCACGCTGCACCGTCGCAAGCTCTTCGGGGTGGGCCATCTCACCGTCAGGCTTGCCGCTATCGCGGCCTCGACCGCCGCGTTGGCCGTGGGGCTTTTGCTCATTCTGCCTTACCGTGAAGCGCTGGAGCGGCTGGTTTTCGGGCAAAGTTGGCTCCTTTTGTTCCTCATCGCTGCCCTCGCCGTGCCGCTTTATGGCGTTATCTGCATCGCCCTAGGCGGCGTGAAGCCTAGGGAAATCACCGGCCGGGCGGGTTAAGCCTTCACAAAGCCCGCGCGCGCGAACATACTCACACGCGAACTCTGGGGAAGGTTTTGATGGCGCGTGCTCTCGACCGATCGATCCGTTTTACGGGAGCCAGTGGCGCTGTCCTTAACATGCTGATTGTGCTGACGATTGTCGGCGGCAGCGTATGGTATCTTTCGCCGCTGGGCCCGGCTGCTAACCAGTTGCTGGTCAACGCCTTTATGGCGAACCCATACCTCAACGGCTTTGTGCTGTTCGTCCTCGTGATTGGCGTCATGTACAATTTGCGCCAAGCGATGCTGGTGAGCCCGGCGGTTCAGTGGATCAACGCGTTCCGCAACTCGGTTGATCCCTCGCGCACC
>JABSRH010000212.1 GCA_013215175.1 Parvularculaceae bacterium
TCAGGTGCTCAAGCATCGCATCGAGGCTTTCCCGGGGGGCCGGGGTCGCTGCGTAAGGACTGTCGAAGGGCAACGCAATGCTCTGTTGCTGGCGCCAGTCGTAAGCGCATAGCAGCACAGCTTGAGCCAGGTTGAGGGACGAAAAGTCGGGGTTCACGGGTAGCGTGAGCACCGCGTTAGCGTGGGCGACGTCGTCGGTTGCGAGGCCAGAGGCTTCGCCGCCGAAGAGGATAGCGGTACGCTCGCCCTGCGCCGTGCGTTCCGAGATTTTCTGGGCGCTCTCTTCGGCATCCATCACCGGGAGGAAAAGGCCTCGCTGCCGTGCGGTGGTGGCCAAGACATAGCTGCAGTCTGCGGTCGCTTCGGCAACGGTATCGAAGACGCGAACACCATCGAGAACCCGGCCTGCACCGGCCGCCATGGCTTTTGCGTTGGGATTGGGCCAGCCGTCTCGGGGCGCCACGAGCCGCATCGCGTCGAGCCCAAAGTTGAGCATCGCGCGCGCGGCCGCGCCGATATTCTCGCCCATTTGCGGGCGAACGAGAATAATGATGGGTTGCGTCGCCGCGTCCTCGGGCGTTTGCGAAAGATCAGCCATGGCGCGCGCCGATAGCACGGAGGCGGCGGGTCAGCACAAGCCCCCTTGGGCGCGTGCTCCGTCGACTAGTGCGGTTGGTAAGGCGCGACGGTCTTGGCCAAAAGACCCTTCGGTCCGCGAACGGTGGATCCCCATACCCGTTGACCCGGCTCGAGCTCTTGAAAGCCGCCGGATCGGACGGTTTCCATGTGGACGAAGATGTCTTCATCCGAGCCGTCCTCCTGCAGGAAACCGTAGCCCTTGGCGCGGCTAAACCACTTCACCGTCATGGGTTTCATCGGGCCCACTTCGGAGGGCGGGACCTGTCGCACGTGGTGTGTTGGTGAAACGGCGCCCTGGTCTGAGAGGGAAATCACACGGACGGCTTGCAAACCCTTGGCGCGCCGAACCGCTTCGCAGACGATCGATGCCCCTTCGGGGGGAACATCGAGCCCGCTGGTGCGCAAACAAGACGAATGAAGCATGATATCGCCGGAGCCGTCATTGGCCGTAATAAAGCCATAGCCCTTGGTTTGATCAAACCACTTGACTACACCTTCAACTTCTTGCGTCGACATCGCAAGTTCATCATCTTCACTGTCTAGAGCGGTTTCCGGCCCAACCTGATCACTCATTCCTCATGCTCCTGGCCCATGAAGTCGATCTAGTGCCCTGCGGTTCGAAGACCACGCCGCAACGCCAGATTGTCGAACAGGCTGGAAGAACGGCGCCGCCGTTCTGATCTCCTAGTGGTACGAAAGCGCTTCGCCTCGCTCCACGAACGGTGGTAGCGGAGCCTCAGATCATGAAGGCCTCAGGTTGACCTATGCGTATTAAGTCACTGTTCTCGAAGATGGATTCGCCGGCCTACGAGGCGCGCGATGTTCTTGTGGGCGATGAAACTGTCACGGTTCAGGTGCCTTCGACGTTCTCGGCGTTGGCTTCGGATATCCTCGTCAGGAAATATTTCCGGCACCGCGGCGTCCCGTCGCAGGTAGAAGCCGTGGCGGAAGAGGGGGTGCCAGTTTCGCTTAGTCGCTCAGAACCTGCCGAGGGCTCAACGAGCGGACGCGAGACGGATGCCCGACAGGCCTTTGGCCGGATCGCTGGCGCTTGGGCGTATCACGGAGTGAAGCAGGGCCTGTTTGTGGACGTGGCGCAGGCCGAGCTGTTCCGCAATGAGGTCGTCTCGCTGTTCGAGCACCAGATCGCTGCGCCGAACTCACCGCAATGGTTCAGCACGGGCCTGCACTGGGCGTATGGTCTGTCCGCTGACGGACGAGGGCACTACCGCTTTGATCCCGCCAGCGAAGGCGTGATCGAAGTCGAGGATGTCTACGCGCATCCGCAACCTCATGCTTGCTTCATCCAGTCGCTTGATGACAGCTTGGTGGGTGAGAATGGGATCTTCGATCTCATCACCCGCGAGGCCAAGTTGTTCAAATATGGCTCGGGGTCAGGCACGAATTTCTCGTCACTCCGTTCGGCCGGCGAGCCTCTATCGGGTGGCGGCAACAGTTCGGGATTGATCAGCTTTCTGAAGGTCGCAGACAGCGCCGCCGGTGCGATCAAGTCGGGCGGCACCACGCGCCGCGCCGCGAAGATGGTCGTCCTGGATATCGATCACCCCGATATCGAAGACTACATCAGCTGGAAGCAACAAGAAGAAGAAAAGGTCGCCTGCCTAGCTGCAGGTTCGATGGTCATTGAGCGCCACCTCCGCAGGATAACTGCGGCGACGGAGGATGCTCCCGAGAGCACACGCTATGACGTTCGCGCGAATGAGCGGCTTAAAGCGGCTGTCAGCGCGGCCAAGCGGGATGGCGTGCCGCCGGGCCTGATCGACCGGGCCTTGCGCATGCTGGTCCAAGGCGGCGAGGCGCTCACACTGCCTCGCTTTAGTGTGGACTGGGACAGCGAGGCCTACCGTACCGTGACTGGCCAGAACGCGAACCTGTCCGTGCGCGTCACGGATGCGTTCCTGGAAGCTGTTGAGAAGGACCAGCCGTGGTCGCTCACGCGGCGCGTGGATGGTGCGGAAGTTCGGACCGTGCCCGCGGGCGATTTGTGGCAAGCGATCGGCGATGCGGCTTGGGCGTCGGCTGACCCTGGGGTTCAGTTCCACGATACGATCAATGACTGGCACACTTGTCCTGCTGATGGTGAGATTCGCGCATCCAATCCGTGTTCAGAGTATATGTTTCTGGATGATACGGCGTGCAATTTGGCATCCATCAATCTCCTGAAATTCTTGAAGGAAGACGACACATTTGATGTCGACGGCTTCATTGCGGCCAGTCAGCTGTTGACCATGGCGCTGGAAATTTCCGTGGGCATGGCCAGCTATCCGTCTGCTGCGGTGGCGGAGCGTAGCCACCTATACCGCACCCTCGGTCTTGGGTTCGCAAACCTCGGTGGGCTGCTGATGTCGGCAGGCATCGCCTATGACAGCGAGGAAGGTCGCGCGGCGGCAGGGGCGATCGCTGCCCTGATGCAGGGAGCGGCATACAAGACATCGGCCGACATGGCGCAGCGGCTTGGACCCTTCCCGCGCTTTGAAGCGAACCGCGAGAATACGCTCCGTGTGCTCCGTAACCACCGCGCTGCGCTTGGTACGGCATCGTTTGAGAAGCTCCAGAACCCACCGATGGTCCTCGATTCAGCTCGCGTGCCGTTCGCGGGACTGGCAGACGCGGCTGCCGAGGTCTTGGCCGATGCCGTGGTGGCGAGTGAGGCCCATGGTGTTCGCAACGCGCAAGCCACGGCGATTGCACCCACGGGTACCATTGGCCTGCTCATGGACTGTGACACCACGGGCATTGAGCCCGACTACGCGCTGGTGAAGTTCAAGCAGCTCGTGGGCGGCGGCACGGTTAAGATCATCAACCGCTCTGTACCCCGCGCTCTTCGCAAGCTTGGCTATACCGGGCCGCAGATTTCGCAGATTGAGCAGTATGCGCTTGGTCATGGCACGCTTGATGGCTCACCCGTCATCTCCTTCGATGATTTGCGCCATGAAGGGTTCGGTGAGCGCCAAATCGAGGCGGTGGAGCTGGCGCTCAAGTCAGCGTTCGACGTTTCTTACGTATTCACCCGCGAGGTGCTCGGTGAGAGCTTTATGCGCGGTACGCTGGGCTTCAACGACGATCAGCTGGATCAGTCGGGCTATCGGACGTTGCGCGACCTTGGCTTCAGCGACGAGGATGTCCATCGGGCCAATCTCTTCTGCTGTGGAACGATGACGCTTGAGGGTGCGCCACATCTGCTGCATGAGCATCTTGACGTGTTCGACTGTGCGGCGCCGTGTGGTCGGGTGGGCAGCCGGGCTTTGTCCGTGGCTGCGCATATTGAGATGATGGCGGCAGTTCAGCCTTTCGTTTCTGGCGCGATTTCGAAGACCGTCAACTTGCCAGCGAGTGCGACAGCGCATGATTGCCTGACCGCTTATGAGACAGCGCACGCCGCTGGCTTAAAGGCTGTGGCGCTCTACCGCGACGGTTCAAAACTGAGCCAGCCTCTTAATAGCGCCCTCACGGCTTCAGAAGATCTTGAGACGGACGACCTCGTTGACTTGCCCCAGGGTGAGCGTGGCCGCATTTTCGCGGAGCGCGTGGTCGAGAAGATCGTCGAGCGCACGCCAGGTCGGCGGAAGCTGCCGGATCGGCGCAAGGGCTATATTCAAAAGGCCACCGTGGGGGGCCATAAAGTTTACCTTCATACCGGTGAGTTCGATGATGGTGAGATCGGTGAGATTTTCATCGACATGCACAAGGAAGGCGCAGCCTTCCGCTCGCTGATGAACAACTTCGCGATCGCGATTTCTCTTGGCCTCCAATATGGTGTGCCGCTGGAAGAGTTCGTCGATGCGTATCTCTTCACACGGTTCGAGCCCGCGGGTCCGGTGACCGGAAACGACCGGATCAAGAACGCAACGTCGATCCTGGACTATATCTTCCGTGAGCTGGCTATTTCGTATCTGGGTCGTTCGGATCTCGGCCATGTGCCGGATGGCGATGGAACTTTTGCTATGGGCAGCGGCAATGACGCCGAGGGTATTCCCAAAGAGGCGCAGCAATTCATCTCCAAGGGGCTCACGCGCTCATCGACCATGGACAATCTGGTCGTCCTGCGGGGTGGTGATTTCGATCGGTTCCGTCGGCAATCAGAGGAT
>JABSRH010000213.1 GCA_013215175.1 Parvularculaceae bacterium
GGTATCGGGCGTAGAGCGGAATGGCCACCAGAGCGGCGAAGCTCATAATGGGGCCGCCAGCAAGGGCAAGGCGGAAGATCACGTCATCTTCAACGTTGCCCGGAACGGCACCGAAAGGCAGCCTAATGAATATATCAAGCAAAATGCCTGCGAAGAAGTGGCCGGCGGAGTTGGACGCCTTCGCGAAGAAGGTTCTCGCTGAATAGATCAGGCCTTCCTGACGTGTACCTTTTTCGAGCTCCAGTTGATCGGCCACGTCGCCGAGCATCGACAGGACAGCAACGGCTCCGACAGCAATCGAACCTGAAATAATCGCTGACTGGCCGAGAAGAAGCGGAAGCAAGAGGTGCGATTCATTGCTTACGAAAAGACCTAGCAGCCGTAAGTTCAATGGCAGTTGCACCATCAACACCACCGACGTCATGGCGCAGAGAAGCACAGGGCGTCGGTCAAAGCGCTTCATCAGCCATGGTGCAAGCAGGGCACCGATCACAATCGCTGGTGCGGCAGCAAGGCCGAAATACTTCATGTCCCCAGTGCCCAGTTCCCAGACATAGGTGTTGACGAAGACGGCAAAGGTCTCGTTCATCCCGACGGAGATCATGAAGAAGAAGAAGCCCGCAATGAGGAACAGGTAATTGCGGTTTTGTGCGACATTCAAAATGTCGAGATAGTAGTTCTTCAGGCCAAATCTTGCTGTCGGTGCTGGTGGCGCGCTCAAAGTGGGGATCCGGCTGTAGGTGCCCCATGCGCTGATCGTAATAGCGAGGAGGATCACCCCTGAGGCCGTAAGGACCAGCGGTCCATAGGCGGCGGCGTCCAGATGCCTGGGAATGACGTCACCAGAAGCATTCGTCGTTTCGCCGCCCAAGAAATAACCCCAAGCGACGAAAGCAAACAGCGCGCCGGTCATATATCCGAACACGGAGTTGATGCTGAAAAGCTTAGATCGTTCGTGTGCGTTTTTTGTTAGTTCGCCGCCGAGCGCAAAGTGCGGGATCGTGTAGAGAGTCAGGAACAGCCTGGCGAGCACCGTCCAGATACACAGCCAGAGAAACAGGCCGGTCTGCGATGCTGGCGCGCCACCGGCGCCGGTCAGCCCCTCAGGTGGTTGAAATACGCAGTAAACAGCGATGGCGACGGGGATCGGAGCTGCAAACAGGAACGGGTGGCGCCTACCAAGCTTAGATCGCCATCGATCCGAGATCATACCCACTGCAGGATCTGAAACGGCATCGCCGAGCAACGCAACCATGATCGCCAGGCCGATGAGGCTGTTCGAAAGGCCCAGCGCCTGATTGTAGTAAATCGTGATAAAGCTGTTGAACATGCCAAAGAAGACTTGTTCTCCAACCGAGCCGACCCCGTAAGCGAGCTTTGTGGGCAAGGGCAGTTTCTCGGTAGCTTTGCCACCCATGTTGACCCTCCCATCGGTCAATGCGTGCATTCGAACCGCTTTAGCGGAGGCCTCCGATGTCGCCGCACCGATTTTATTATAGACACCGTCAATCCGAGTTACGGCACCAGATCACGCCTGTCAAACCAAGAGACCCAGTCCGTCTCGGCTTGACCGGCTCTTCGTTCATGATGCTGACCGCGCTGCGCGGAGCGCCATCCGCTCACTTGCACAATCTACACTGTTATTATACGAAACCTATAATACAAATGATGCTATAGGAGAGGGGAACGCCATGCAGACAGCCGTAGATATCGAAGCTGAACGAAGGGCCGCGAGCCGCCACCGCCAAGGCCGTGTCATCCACGATGCGGACAGCCACATCACCGACGCGTTTGACTGGCTGGCTGGATACGCCAGTCCTTACGTGCGCGAAAATATGGGCGAGGGCCTGATTCCCAAGACGCTCCCGGGTCTCCAGCCGCTGCTGAAAGCGGCGGATGAAAGGCTAGCCGGCAACGACCCTGATCTCACGCAGGAGCTGAAGTCGAACATCTTTGGCCATCGGGTGAAGTTGAACCAGTTCGCTGCGTTTGGCGCGGTCGATCGTGATGAGCGTCGCGAAGCGCTCGACCTGATGGGCGTGCATTCTCAGCTTGTGTTCCCGCTCGCTGGTCTCTCCCGCTTCGCGCGCTCGAAAGACCTGCGTCTGGTTTATGAGGGCTGCGAAGCGTTGAACCGCGGCATGTCTGATTTCTGTCAGGACAATGACCGGCTGCTCCCTGTGGGGTTCGTCTCGTTAGTCGATCCTGAACAGGCTTTGGTCAGGCTGAAGCAGGCTATCGATCTTGGTATCAAGGCTGTTTGGCTACTGTCCGATGCCGTCGAAGGGCGAGCTCCGTCTCACCGATCTTATGACCCCCTCTGGGCCGCGATGGAGGAGGCCGGTGTACCGATCGTCCTACATATCGGCAGTGGACGGAACATGACTGATGAGTACATGAACACCGGTGTAGAGCGGACGCTTGAGGGAAGTGCGTTCAACATAGAAACCACAAAGCCGAAGGACATGAACGTGCTGCACCACTCCATTGAGAGGTGGATGACTTGCATGATCTACGACGGCGTTCTTGAGCGTTTCCCAAGGTTGAAGATTGGCCTGATTGAGCTCGGCTCAAATTGGGTCCCCGCGATGATGATGAATTTGGATATTGGCGCCAAGGAGCTGGGTAAATTCGATTTGGCTCTCAAGGACCTGTCTCTTAAGCCGTCTGACTACGTCCGCCGCCAGGTGCGTGTCACGCCGTTCCATATGGAGGATACGGGCTGGGTGCTGCGCAATGTCGGCAAGGATATCCTGATGTTCAACACAGACTATCCGCATCCAGAAGGTGGCTCTGATCCATTTGGTGATTTTGAGCGCAGCCTCGACGCGGTGGGAGCAACGGACGACGAGCTCGACCATTTCTACCGGAAGAACTTCGAAGACCTGATGGCTCTGTGAACTCTTTCCTGCGGATGCTGTGCCTTGTCACCTGCCTGGTGAGTTGATCAGCTCGCCGGGCACGGTATCACTGTGCGGATGGAACGCGCAAAACGGACTCGATTATCGCCCACAGCGCGGCGCGCGCAATTGCTCGACTGCGCGCGGGATCTTGTCGTGGGCAGGGGGTTCGCTGCCTTGACGATGGAGGCTTTAGCGGATGCCGCGGAAGTCAGTAATCCTCTCGTCTACAAGTACTTCAGCTCACGTCTTATGCTGTTGCAGGAGCTGCTCGTTCGCGAGTTCATCCGGTTTCACACGGAAACTGAAGAGCGCTTGCGGCAAACCGAGAGCTTTGAAGAGTTCGTTCGGATCTCGGTGACGACGAATTTCGATGAAGCAGCCAATGGCAACATCCTGGCCATTCTTCGCAGCCAACCGGATATTGAGCGGGGCCTCGATCTCTTTGCGCTGGCGCGGGAGGCCGGACTCGGTGACCTGCTGGTCGAGCGGATCATGGAAGCCTACCCGGTGACCAAGAAGCAAGCAGTCCGACTTGCAGTGTTTGGCTCTGGCGCGTCGCAAGCGGCAGCGCGGCATTGGGGACGTTTCGGCGGCAACCGCCAACGGCTGATCGATGACGCCGTCCGGTTCATTCTCCAAGGGATGAATATGTACCTCTGATTAGGTGAGGTCTGTGCGCCTATCCGTGGAAGTGCAGGCGTCGTGTTCGAATGAAACTCAATCCACTATTATACATATCATAAAATAAACTGAGTGCCGGCATGCTTGTACGCCGTCAAAATAATTGACGGTATAAACAATAAGCCTCTAAACCCTGGAGAACCGTTAGGAGCCGGAGAGCTCGAGAGGAGGCCGGAGATGGATCTTGGTTTGAAGGGCGCGCGGGCGCTCGTGACCGGCGGTAGCCGGGGTATCGGCGCTGCGATTTGCCAGGCTTTGGCAAAAGAAGGCGCGGTTATCGCCACCTGCGCCAGGGGTCAGGAAGGTCTTGAAGCGGCTCTAGCTGATTTACGCTCACTTGGCGCAACGGCTTATGGCCAAGCGGTCGATGTCCGTGATGCTGCTGCGTTCAAAAACTGGGTGCAGTCCGCCGCCGATGATATGGGCGGGATCGATCTCGTGGTCAGTAATGTGTCCACACGGATCGATCCGACGAGCGACGCTTGGTGGTCCGATACATTTGAGGCGGATCTGATGCAGCACGTTCGTTTACGTGATGCCTGTCTCCCGTACCTAGAGAAAAGCGACAGCGCGGCGATGGTCTTTGTGGCGTCGATCGCGAGTGTGATGACAACCTTGCCCCCCCACGAGGAAGCTTACGGCGCCATGAAAGCTGGCCTCGTCAATCTCGTCGGCCAGTGGGGCTCGATGATGGCTAGGAAGGGAATTCGTGTAAACGCTGTTTCGCCGGGCCCTGTGTTCTTCGAAGGCGGCTGGTGGGACATGGTCAAAACGAAGGACCCTGACTCCTACAAGCGGGCGGCTGGAATGTCCGCGATCGGGCGGCTGGCCGATCCCGCAGAAATCGCCAATGCGGTCACCTTCTTGGCCAGTCCCCGCTCGTCCTTCACCACCGGGATCAACCTGCGCATCGACGGCGGCTTGGTGAAAACCGCGAACTTCTGAAGAAAGCACCAGCCCCCTTCAACGCATTGGGAGCGACGGAGTTGAGCTATGAAGACGGCATCAGAACGCTACATCGAACGACTGAATCGTGAAGGGATGAACGCCCCTGTCGACGTCGAGACGCTGCGCCGAAAGCTGGAGGGTGACAATGGGATACCCGACCTGGAAATCGTTGAGCCGAGCAACATCGGTCGGGCGCTGGAGCT
>JABSRH010000214.1 GCA_013215175.1 Parvularculaceae bacterium
AGTCGCATGACAGGTCCGTGTCAGTACTGTTAATTCCGAAGGCACTTCTGTGTTAATTTTCCGGGTAGGGAATTATCAACTATAGTCTTCGCAACCACGGCATCAACGACATCAATCAGGGCGCGAACAAAAATGTATATCACCGTCGCAGGGTTGCTAGGAGCCCTTCTGGGGAGCTTCCTGAACGTTGTGATCAGCCGCGGCCCGCGCGCCTGGGGCCTGGTTGAGACGAACGGAAAACCATCTGGCTTGGCTCTGCCACCGTCACAGTGCGAGGCGTGCGGCCACCGCCTCGGGCCCCTCGACCTGATCCCCGTGCTCAGCTTTATCGCCCTGCGAGGGCGGTGCCGCTATTGCAGCGCGCCTATCGGTGCCCGCCATGTCATCGTGGAGCTTCTCGGCGCCGCTATCGTCGCCACCGCCGTCGCGATCCACGGCATCTCCATGGCAGCAGCGCTCCTCGCCTTGGTCTGGCTCATCCTTCTCGCGCTCAGCGTCATCGATTGGGAGACCGGCTTTCTCCCCGACGCGCTCACCCTACCACTGCTCGGAGGAGGCATCGTGGCCTCAGCCATGGGGTACGCCCAACCGCTGTTCTTCTCGCTGGCCGGTGCCGCCATCGGTGGCGGCAGCCTCTGGCTGATCGGCTTTCTCTATAAGCGGTTCCGCGGGCGTGAGGGCATGGGCGGCGGCGACGTGAAACTCTTAGGCGCGGCGGGCGCTTGGCTTGGACCGCTGGCCCTGCCGTACATTGCCCTCATCGCCAGCTTCGGTGGTCTGCTCTATGTCGGCCTCATGACCTGGCAAAGCGGCATGCAGACGACGCTTTCTACAGAGCTGCGCTTTGGTCCATTCTTGGCGGGTGCTACAGCGATCGCCATGATTCTACCGATGCCCGCCTAACAACGCGGGCCAATGCTGCGAGGAAACAGCCATGCCCACCACCCGCCTTGTCGAATGGAACGCTGACGACCAGACCTTCGAAGGTCTCCTCGCCTTGCCCGACGGCGATGCCAAAGGCGCCGTCCTGATCTGCCACGCATGGGGTGGCCGGCACGCGCACGAGGAGGAGTTCGCAGCGAAGCTCGCAGGCCTGGGCTATATCGCCATGGCAGGCGACGTGTACGGAAAAGGCGTCCGCGGCAATTCCAACGAAGAGAACCAGGCTCTGATGAACCCCCTAGCGAGCGACAGGCCTCGCCTCTTGGTTCGCCTCCAAGCTGCCCTTGATGCTCTCGCCTCACAGCCGGAGGTCGACGCAGAAAGGGTTGCAGCTGCAGGCTTCTGCTTCGGCGGATTGTCCGTACTCGACCTGGCCCGCGCCAACGCAGCCGTTCAGGGCGTTGCCGCTTTCCACGCGATCGTTGCAGGGAACGGCGAAGGTGGCGATCCCATCAAGCCAAAGGTCATCGCCTTCCAAGGCTTCGACGACCCCATGGCAGGACCGGAAGACCTCAAAAACTTCGGCATGGAAATGACCGAGCGCCAAGCTGACTGGCAGCTGCACAGCTACGGCAGCGTCAGCCACGCCTTCACCAACGCGCACGCCAATCAACCCGAGAACGGCTTGATCTTTGACGCCACGGCCCGCGATCGCTCATACCAAGCGTTCGAAAACTTCCTCAGTGAGCTGTTCGGCTAAGTTCGAGGCAACTTAGGTGACGCTGCAGGCGTCACCTATTCTGTTGCTTTCGAAGCCGTGTCTTTGTTGTCCTTCGCACCAATGCCCAAAGCCTTCAGCTTACGGTGCAAAGCGGATCGCTCCATCCCCACAAACCCTGCCGTCCGCGAGATATTGCCACCGAAGCGGCCAATCTGCGCGAGCAGGTATTCGCGCTCGAACCGCTCCCTCGCCTCACGCAAAGGCAAAGCGATGATTTGCTCCAGCTCGGGGCCAGCAGGCAACGCTGGGCCGGCGCCAATGACTTCGTCAGGCAGGCAATCCGCTGGGATCTCCTTGCCCTCGATCCGCCCAGCCATAATCAGTGTGCTTTCCAACACGTTGCGCAGCTGCTGGACGTTGCCGGGCCAATTGTAGGCCTGAAGCGCCGCCATGGCATCGGGGCTCAAGGTTGGCGAACGCTCGGCAGACCCGCCTGCCAGCTTCTCAAGGAAGAACTCGGCTAGTGCGGGGATGTCCTCACGCCGAGAGCCCAGCGACGGAATCTTCATGCTCACCACGGACAAGCGGTGATAGAGATCCTTACGGAAACGTCCGTCTTCGGATGCTTCAAGCAAGTCTTCCGAAGAGGTTGAGATAATCCGCACGTCAACGTTCACCGGCAGCGTCCCGCCGATGCGGCGGAAGCGCTGATCGATCAAGACACGCAAGATCTTCCCTTGTGTCTCCATGGGCATATCGCCCACTTCAGAGAAAAGCAGCGTCCCGCCATGCGCCTGCTCGAGTAGACCAATCGTCCGTGGGCGCCCTTCTTCTCCCTCAATACCGAACAGAGCCTCCTCCATCCGGTCGGGTTCAATCGCTGCCGCTGCAACCGTCACAAAGGGTCGGTTCGATCGATCGGAACGCGAATGGATCGTCCGCGCTACGAGCTCTCGGCCGGCCCCCACAGGACCTTCGATCAGCACACGGCTTCGAGCCTGAGCCACCTTATCGATGGACGCGCGGATCTGCGCCATTTGGGCGCTCTTGCCAATGAGGGTGAGCTCGCGAGTCTTTTCCTTCAGCTCAGTATTTTCTCGCTCGAGGTGGGCTCGCTCGAGCGCCCGGCGTGCCGTGATAATCAGGCGGTCCGCCGAAAGCGGTTTCTCCAAGAAATCATACGCACCCCGCTTAATTGCAGAGATGGCCGTCTCAACTGTACCGTGTCCGGATATAATGACCACAGGCAGGTCAGGATACAGCGTCCGCAGCTCAACCAGCAGCTCGAGGCCGTCCAGCCGCGATCCTTGCAACCAAATATCCAAGATGACCAAAGCAGGTGGTCGCTGCGCCGCCACTTCTAGCGCCTCATCGCTGTGGGCCGCTGTGTGCGGGAAGAAGCCCTCGTCCTCGAAGATACCCGCAATCAGTTCACGGATGTCGGGCTCATCGTCGATAATCAGGACATCAATGGCCATGGAACGCACTTTCCTCTTCTCGGACTGTTGCCGAAATGTCTCTCTCAGCGGCTTCAGGTTCTTTTTGCAAGGTCGGAAGGAACAAAGACGCCACAGCACCGCCGCCTTCGCGGTCGGTGATGGAGAAGCTTCCGTCGTGGTCCTCCACCGCCTTGCGCACGATCGCCAGGCCGAGGCCCGTACCCTTCGCGCGGGTCGTCATGTACGGTTCGGTCAAGCGATGGCGCAGCTTGTCGGGCAGCCCCAGACCGTTATCGCGCACCTCAATGCGGGCGCCTGTCCGCTCGGCCGCCACCTCAACCTCAATCCGGCCAGAGACGACCGTAGCGTTCTCTTCGATGGACTCGACAGCGTTCTTGATCATGTTCGTCAGTGCCTGGACGATCAGACGGTTGTCGCACAGCACAGGAACAGCCGCCTCAGGCAACGTCGAGTCAAACGCCACCGCTGGATGCGCCACCGTAAACGGAAACAGCGCTTCGCGGGCGATCTCTCTTAGATCGTTCTCCGTCATGATCGGCTCAGGCATCCGGGCAAAGCTCGAGAACTCGGTGACCATGCGGCCAATATCACCGACGTGGCGAATAATAGTCTCAGTACACTGATCGAATATCTCACGATCACGACCCTCGAGGTCCTTGGCATAGCGCCTTCTCAAGCGCTCTGCCGACAGCTGGATCGGTGTCAGTGGGTTTTTGATCTCATGCGCAATCCGTCGTGCCACGTCACCCCAAGCCGCTGTCCTCTGAGCGGTCAGCAACTCAGTGATGTCTTCAATGGTGATGACGTAGCCCGCGCCATCCTCGCCACGCTCCGCCTCCGGAGAAATTTCGATGACAAGCGACCTGACGTCAGATGCTCGGCTCCACTCAACGCTTTCGCGCATGCTCTTGCCAGTGTTCCGAACAACATCGAGCAAGGGGCTAGCGGGCGGGATCACCGCCGTCAGTGGCCGCCCGACGAGATCGCCGGGTTCTTGACCCAAAATGATGGCGGCGGACGGATTGGCGAGGCCGATGTCGCCCTCGCGGCTAACACTAATAACACCAGCGGGAATGGCCGCCAGCATGGTCTCAATAAACCGGCGGCGGTTCTCGGCGTCTTCACCCGCAGCGATCAGATCTTCACGCTGCGCTGCGAGGCGCTCCGTCATCTGATTGAACGAATGGCCCAAATCGCCAAGCTCGCCATCGCGCTGGCGCACCTCCACGCGGCTCTGCAGGTCGCCCGAGCTCACGCGGTCGGCGGCCGTCGCCAACCGACGGATAGGGTTCACCACCGCGTTGGCCACGGACAAACCAATCCACAACGCGGCAAGCAGCAGAACCACCGACAGTAACAGGAAGCCATAATTCGAAGCACTACCGATCTGACGAGCCCGCCGTTGCAGCAGCCTATTCTCATCACGAAAATCCCGCACCGCTAAGAGGCCGTCGGCAATCCGTGGGACTTCGCGACGGTAGCCGATCAAATATCCGTACTCCCCGCTCCCCAGGGGCAGGATGATGAAGTAAGCGCCCATTTGCTCAGGCTCAACGAAACCGAATGGCGCCGACGACGGCGAACCGTCCGTGCTGACCTTGGGCTTGAGTTGGGAAGACGGAGGTAGCGGCAGCGTCTCACCACTCAGTGAC
>JABSRH010000215.1 GCA_013215175.1 Parvularculaceae bacterium
TGATGGTGACGGCGTCGGATCTCATCTCGGTCTATCTTGGCGTCGAGCTGCAGACCTTGTGCGTCTACATCATGGCGACCCTGAACCGTGACTCGCACCGCTCCACGGAGGCAGGCCTCAAATACTTCGTGCTCGGTGCGTTGTCGTCAGGCTTCCTGCTCTATGGCGCGTCCTTGATCTATGGCTTCAGCGGGTCGCCCCAATTTGAGGCGATCGCGGCTGCCGCCGGTTCGACCACCAGCCCGGTGGGTCTGACCTTCGGTCTCGTGTTCTTCTTGTCCGCGTTGGCGTTCAAGGTGTCGGCGGCGCCGTTCCACATGTGGACCCCGGACGTTTACGAAGGCGCGCCCACGCCGGTCACCGCCTTCATCGCTGCGGCGCCAAAGCTTGCCGGTATGTTCCTCTTTGGCCGTGTGCTGGTTGAGGCCTTCCCTGGACTGATCGATCAGTGGCAGCCCATCCTCTGGCTCATCACTGCGGCCTCCATGGTGATCGGATCGCTCAGCGCGATCATGCAGACCAACATCAAGCGCCTGATGGCTTACTCTTCGATCAGTCACATGGGCTACGCGCTCATGGGCCTGACGGCGGGCACAGAAGCAGGCCTTTCCGGCATGGTGTCGTACATGAGCATCTACCTGCTCATGACCCTCGGCGTGTTCGCGTGTATCTTGATGATGCGTCGCCCCGAGGGTATGGCTGAGAATATCTCCGACCTTTCTGGCCTCAGCCAAGTCCAGACTGGCCTCGCCATTCTGTTCACGGTGCTTTTCTTGTCGCTGGCGGGTCTACCGCCCATGCTCGGCTTCTTTGCAAAGTTCTACGTGTTCATGGCCGCCGTGGATGAGGGTCTCTACATCCTCGCCATTGTGGGTGTGCTGACCAGCGCGATCTCCGCCTTTTATTATCTTAGCGTGCTGCGGACGATCTGGTTCGCCGAAGCGAATTCGGACTTCGTGAAAGAGCATGACGCCGTTTTGCGGGTCACGTCGTTGTCGTCGGCCATCGCCATCTCGCCCTTGGGGATCATCTTTCTCGTGGGCCTGATCAGCGGTGCTGCTGGTGTAGCAGCGCAGGCGCTGTTTCCTGTCGCTTCGTGAACCATCGCTGCCTTGAGACCTGCGGTTCCACCAACGACGAAGCGCGTGCGGCGTTTGAGGCCGGAGAGCCGATGCCGCTGCTTATCAGCGCCGCGGAGCAGACCGCTGGCCGGGGGCGTGATGGCCGTTCATGGTCCCACGACCGCCGCAACTTCGCTGGCAGTCTCCTGATCAGCGCCAGCCCGGCCATGCTCGCCGCGCCAGGGGCTGTGTCGCTTCTCGCGGGACTCGCGATCCGCGACGCGTTGGTGGCGAGCGGCGCGGACATGCGTCGCCTGGCGCTCAAGTGGCCTAATGACGTGCTTATGGACGATCGCAAGGTCGCCGGCGTGCTGGCGGAGATGCTCAGCGAGGGCGACCAACGCGCTGTGGTCATTGGAGCGGGGGTGAACTTGGCCCGGCCGCCGCAAGACGCCCGCTTTCCGGCAGCTGCTGTCTTCGATCCCAAGACGGCCCCTGACCCAAAGGCGTTCGGCGATCAGCTTGCCAAGGCATTCGAACGCTGGATCGACCAGCTCGCCCATCGCGGCGCGGCCTTCGTCCTGGATGCCTGGCGGGCGTCGGCATGGCGCCTCGGCCAGAAACTCACCATCGGATCCGGCGAAGGGGCGATTTCCGGCCTTTTTCGCGATATCGACCCGCTTGGCCGCGTCATCCTTCGCCTTCCTAACGGCGAGGAACGCTTGTTTTCAGCCGGCGACGCTTCGCACGGGTGACAGGCGGCCCGGCGTCGTGCAGGAGCGGACGCCATGCTATTGGCTATCGACGTTGGGAACACCAACACCGTCTTCGCCCTGGTGGACGGCCAGGAAACCGTAGAGAGTTGGCGCTCGGCCACCACGCCTGAGCGAACAGCGGACGAGTATGCCGTTTGGTTGCAGCAGCTCTTCGCCCTTCACGGCCGAGGTGACCTCAAGACGGTCAAGCGGTGCATCATCTCAACCGTGGTGCCGCAATCGCTCTTCCACCTTCGGAACTTGTCGCGCCGCTATTTCGATGTAGAGCCGCTGGTTGTCACCGCTGACATTCCAGGTGTTGAGGTTCGCATCCCCCGGCCGAGCGAGGCAGGGGCGGACCGCCTCGTCGGCGCTGTGGGCGGTTTCATCCGCTATGGTGGCCCGCTGATCATCGTCGACAGCGGCACGGCCACCACGTTTGATGTGGTGGCCGCCGACGGCGGCTTTGAAGGCGGGGTCATCGCGCCGGGCATCTATCTCAGCCAAAAGGCGCTTCATGAAGCCGCGGCGCAGCTGCCGCGCATTGCCATCAGCAATCCGGGCAAGACTATCGGGACGACGACGGTCGAGGCGCTGCAGTCCGGCATCTTCAACGGCTATGTAAGCCTGATCGAGGGCACCATCCAGCGCATCAAGGCGGAGTACGGATCACCGATGACCGTCGTGGCGACAGGTGGGATCTCGTCACTGTTCCAAGGGGTGACGGACGTTATCGATCACTTTGACCAAGAATTGACCATCCGGGGGCTGATCGAAATCACGCGACGGTTGGAAGAAGGATCCTCATCATGAGCGACGAGCTGGTCTTCCTGCCTCTTGGCGGCTCGGGCGAAATTGGCATGAACCTCAACCTCTACGGGTTTGGGCCTGCTGGCGAGCGTCAGTGGATCATGATCGATTGCGGCGTGACGTTCGCTGGCGATGACTTGCCGGGCATCGATTTGATCACGCCCGATATTGAGTACCTGCTCGATGATCTCGACGAGGGGTCGGAATTCCTGGGCCTCATTCTGACCCATGGGCACGAGGACCATATCGGCGCGGTGGCGCATCTGTGGCCGATGTTCGAGGGTCCAATCTATGCCACGCCGTTCACGGCAGAACTGGTGCGCCGCAAGTTCATTGATGTGGGGATCGACGATGCGCCGATCCACATCAAACCCATGGGGGCCAAGTTCGACCTCGGGCCCTTCGGTCTCGAGTACATCACGCTGACCCATTCGATCCCTGAGCCGAACGCCGTCGCTATTCGAACGCCGCTAGGCCTTCTTCTGCATACGGGCGATTTCAAGATCGATCCCTCGCCAGTGCTTGGTGAAAAGACAGACTACGCGACCTTGAAAGCCCTTGGCGACGAGGGCGTTCTCGCGATGATGTGTGACAGCACCAACGTTTTCTCCGAAGGGCGCTCAGGTTCTGAATTTGATGTGGCCGACACGCTGGCGCAGGTGATCTCCCAGCAAAAGGGCAGGGTAGCCGTGACGACCTTTGCCAGCAATGTGAGCCGATTGGTGTCGGTATGTCGGGCGGCCAAGGCGACGGACCGCTCCGTGTGCCTCTTGGGTCGATCGATGCTGCGCATGATCGATGTCGCGCGGCATGTGGATCTGCTCCCCAAGGGTGTCAGCTTTGTTGAACCATCAGACGCTGGCTACCTCCCGAATGACAAGACGCTCTACCTCTGCACGGGGAGCCAAGGTGAGGAGCGGGCGGCGCTGGCGCGGATTGCTCGGGATGATCACCCTGAGTTGGTGCTCGACGAAGGCGACACCGTGATCTTCAGTTCGAAGATTATCCCCGGCAACGAGCGGCCGATCTTCGAGCTGATGAACCAGCTGAGTTCCTCGGGCGTCAATGTGATCACGGAAAGCGACGCGCACATCCACGTTTCGGGGCATCCGTGCCGCGATGAACTGAAAGACATGTACGAGATGGTGCGCCCGCAAGTGGCCATCCCCGTGCATGGTGAGCAGCGCCATCTGGTGGAGCACGGCGCCTACGCCAAGACCATTGGCGCGCAGCGTTCCATTGTCCCCAACAACGGCGACCTCATTCGCCTGGCGCCCGGCAAGCCTGCCAAAATCGATGAGGTGCCAGCAGGTCGGCTTTACCTCGATGGCCGTATCTTGCTGGCCCAAGGCGACAGTGCCCTGCGTGAGCGCCGCCGCTTGTCCGAAGAGGGCATCATTGTGGTGACAGTGGCTATCGACGGAAAAGGCAAGATCGCGGATCGCGCTCCTGTCTTTATGAAGGGCGTTCCCACCATGGACGACGACGGCGAGGATTTGGTCGCCCTCATCGAAGAGGCCGTGGATGCGGGGCTCGACGGCTTACCCAAAGGACGTCGCATGGACGACCGCGAGGTCGAATTGCAGATGCGCCGAGCCATTCGTTCGCAGCTTGCGCCTCGATGGGGTAAGCGTTCGGATATTATCGTCATAACACTGAGGGTTTGAACATGAGTGTCGGTGGGGCCATTGTCAGTTTTGTGATGATTTGGTGGCTGGTGCTCTTTACCACGCTGCCAATCCGGCCAAAAAAAGTGGGTGATGAGCCGGAGAAACATGTGCGCGGCGCTGAACGCGGTGCGCCGGTGGACCCAGCGATTTGGTTCAAGGTCAAGCTGACCACCGCCATTGCTGCACCGATATGGCTCGTCGTCTTCTCACTGATCAGTTTTGGTGTATTTTCGCCGGATTGAAGCGTAAAGCGAGCAATTCTCTGCGTATTCGCGTTGAA
>JABSRH010000216.1 GCA_013215175.1 Parvularculaceae bacterium
CGATATCGAACGGGCACTGAATGATGATTACAGCGAAGAGCCGAAAAAGCGTGACCTCCAGCTGGAAGCCAAAGCGCATATTATGGTTCAGGCATGGATTGACGAAGGCGGTTTAGAGGGGCGCCCTACGCAGCCCCAAAACATCCTTGCACTGCATAAAAAGTTTTGCGGCCTGCTACCTGAGGACCTACTGATCGTACAAAACCCGGACACAGGCGAAACTCTGAAACTCACCCCTGGTGAGCTGCGTCAGCGCGATGTCAAAGTTGGGCGCCATATTGCGGTCAGCCCTGGTGCCCTACCGCGGTTCATGCGGCGCTTTGAAGATCGCTATGCCAAGCTTGGCAAGGTCGACAGTATCATCGCATCAGCTACCGCGCACCATCGCCTCTTATGGATGCACCCGTTTTTGGACGGGAATGGCCGGGTGGCCAGGCTCATGTCCTATGCAATGCTCGACGGAGCACTGGACACAGGCGGTCTTTGGTCCATCGCGCGTGGTCTTGCACGCAATGTGGAGACTTACAAAGCAAGGCTCGCTGCCGCGGACGCCTCTAGGCGCAATGACCTCGATGGGCGCGGCAATTTAAGCGAAGAAGCGTTGGCCAATTTCGCTGTCTTCTTTCTTGAGACGGCCATTGATCAGGTCAGCTTTATGGAAGAGCTGGTGCAACCGGAGAGCCTTCGTAGCCGTATTCTGCTGTGGACGGAGGAGAAAATACGCAGCGACCAACTCCCGCCCCGATCTGGCACAGTCCTCGAAGCGGTCCTCTACCGTGGCCTACTCCCGCGCGGCGATGCGGCAGGCCTCCTCAACACCACGGACCGTACGGCACGCCGTCTTACTTCTGTGCTGCTGGAGCAAGGCATTCTGACATCCGAGAGTAGCCGATCACCGCTGAGTCTGGCTTTCCCCGCCACCCTCGCATCACGTTGGATGCCGGGATTGTTTCCAGAGAAACGCTGATGAGTGGGATTTCAAAGGGGCGCGATAGCCCTTTTGATCGATGGTGTGCAGAGGAGAGCGAAGTCTCCTTGCGAGTGGTCCAGCTGCGATAGGCTGGTCGTGATCAATCGGCGAAACGATTGGGTGGTGCATGAAGGCTCAATGCCTGAAATGCGCCAAGGCTAGAGGGTGCACGGGAGAGCGCAGACACGAAGTGTCGGAGCGTCTCCCTGCCAAGCATCGTGTATGTAGTACACGAACAGCTTGCGCGTAGCGGATAGGTAAGCGGCATCCGCAATCCACGTACTACATAGGGAGTGGTCTTCGCAGGCCGCGCCTGACTAAAGCTCGTCCGAGTACAGCTCTTCGACTTCTTCGGGATCGATGCAGAGATAGGCCAATGTCTGAGCCTCGCTGGCATGACCGTAGGCTTGGGTCAGAAGCGCTGTGGGTCGTCCGAAGGTCTTCCGCTGATGGTAGCCCCATGTCTTGCGCATTGTATGTGAGGCGTAGTTTCCGTGAAGGCCGACGGCAGCGCACCACGCTTTGACCTTTCGGCTCACCTCGGAGACGCAAAGAGCACTCATGCCGCGCTGGGATTTGAAGAGAGGTGCATTGCTCTCTGTTTCCGGGTGCTCTGCCAGCCACAGCTGAAGCGCGCGATGAACCACACCATTGATCCGTGTTGCGCGGTAGTTGCCATTCTTCGACTGCTTGAGGTCGATGCGATCACCGGCCCTCAAGTGAGCAACATCGCTGACCCGCAAGGAGACCAACTCGTTCGCTCGGTAGGCCGTGTTGATCCCAAGAGTGAACAGGCAAAGATCGCGCGGTGTGTCAGCGAGCAACGCCTTGATGGCCTGAATGGCTTCAAGGTCGCGAATAGGCTCCACCTTGATTGAGGAGCCCGGCTTTGGGTGGTTGGTCGCTTGAGCTTTCGATTGGGCCGAGCGGGTCATGTCATGCCCTCACGGAATCTGAAAACGTAATGGAATGATGGGGTTGAGCGTAGTGGAGAATTCCAGATACGTCAACTTTTAGACAAAAGTTGACGTAATATGAAAACTGTTTCCAGTCAACGCCGTTCGCGGATTAACCAAAGAAATCAAAAGAAAAAGTCGTCGTCGAGACCGCTCCGATCCCTGCCGTTGTCAACTTTTGTCTAAAAGTTTGCATCCTTGGGGGATCAAAATGCGGGTTTTGAAATCACTTCTCTTGGTGAGTGCTGTCGGTGTGTCCATCAGCTCGGCAGCCATGGCGTCAACCATCGTCAATGGTAGGCTCTATAGCGGCGCGAATGATGGAGCGTTGGTCGAGGACTTCTCTACGTCTAGCCTTGATTTGTCCCTACAAAGAACGTTTGCGAACGCCGGTCGGGCCGATAGCACTTACAACGGCGTTGGCCGTGTCACAGCAGACCAAACGTCCGTGAAGGCCTTCGCATCGGTAGAGCTGACCAATTACCTCGCTGGCTCCTACACATCAATCAATGGGTGTGACTTTGGCGCTGATCAGTGTGCGCCTGATGGAGGCCCTGTGACCCTTCCGGCATCGGTCGGTGCGATCCAATCGGACACACTGACCATCTCTGGTGGCACGGGCGTTGGGTATTATCAGTTCGAGTTCGATATCACTGGTTCTGGGTCATTCAGCACCGACTTACCGCTTGACCCGTTCGACTTCGACGAGCCGCGCGGTGCGTCTGCCAGTGGGTCATTGTCCTTCAACGATACCACGAACAGCAACTTTGATGTTTTCGGCTTTACCGGTGCGGGGACGTTCACCACGGACGTCTTCGCTTTCAACTATGATGAGAGCTTCGAGCTATCCCTGTTCTCTGACTTCTCCTTCAACGTGGACGATTTCGTCGGCTCCGAACTGCCCGACGGTAGCCTCTATAACTTCTCGGGCATCGCTGACTTCGAGAACACGATCATCCTCAAGTCGATCTCGATCTTTGAGGACGCCGCAGCACAACGCCTCGCGAATGATGTGAGCCTAAGCTCAGTATCGGGAGCAAATTACAATCTGGTGTTCGATGATGCCTCGGAAGTCCCACTTCCTGCGGCGATGCCAATGTTTCTCGCTGGCGCTCTCGGGTTTTCGGCTCTGCGTAGGAGAAAGGCAGCTGCGTCCTAGTTCTCCAAACGCAGCGCAGGAATCCCTCAAATCATGGACATATGAGACCGCCGCTCAGATACTCCCTCAGAAGTGTTCGAGAGGTTTGGGATGGGCGGCGTTCAAGATAAAAAACGGCTGGCGCTGATCGCTGTGGTGGCGGTTTCTGCCATAGTGCTTATTGCATTGGTTGTTGGATACGAGCCCGAGAAGATTGACGCTTCCGAATGGGGAGCCTCCGAGGGCGAAGGGTCAGGCTTTGCTGAAGCGATCATCGAACGCCAGCTCTCAGGTATTCTGAAAGAAGGAGAAGCTCGAGCAGAAGCCATTGCCGCAGAGATGGAAGCGGAGTTCGAGAGTGGTGAGTTCTCCGAACGGACCGTCGAGATGCTTGGCGCCGCTCCGCTCATGGGAATGCGGCTTTCCGAGGCGTTCGTCGAGATTGGCGACAACTTCGACGAGCTCCACCTTGTCTCCTTTCTCAGCGACTGGGAGCAAGCAGGCAGGTTCTCCAAATCGCAAACGGACGTCATTACCGCCATACTCGAAGAGTACGAAGGATCGGCGCGCTTCGATGAAATCCACGTCCAAGACATCGAAATGCTGGAAGGATTTGATGACCCCGAAATGTGGCCTCAGGTGGTGTCACAGTTCCTCTATGGCTTCGGCATATCCGCGATTGATGGCACCGAGGAGCTCGCGCAGAACCCACCTGACTTTCCTTTCCTTCTGGTGATCTATCCGGGGCGTCATAGCCCAGAGTTGGTTTTTGCGGAGAGCATTCAGGGCGACCGAGAAACGGCTCCATCCTCCGAACAGATCGAAAGCTTCAAGACAAAAGTGACCTTGGTGCTCGAAAGATTCACCGGCGGATTTGATCCAGACGATAGCGGTTCCGAGGATCAAATTCCGAGTGCCTTCAGCGATGTCATGATCAAGGCCATGGCTTCGGATTTGCGAAAAATCTACGGCAGCAAGCTTACCGAAGAGCAGATCCAGATTGTTTCCTCAGGCGTTGGTGAGAGTCTAACAGATTCGGACTTAGAGCGCCTTGTAGCTGAGCTACGCCGTACACCAACGAGTGGTGGCGAACAGGACCGATCTCCTCAGTGACGAAGCACGACCTTCAAGCGATTACTGATCTGTGTCTGATCGTGTTCGTCACCGCTCTCAACGCTTCAATGCTGTCTTGGAGCTGGTCGCGGGCCGTTGTGGGAGGATCGAGCAACGGGGCTTTTGTGCTGTTTTTCATGGCAATGCTTGTCGTGATCATCGTCTCGGTTGCCATGAGCCTCTATTGGCAGTCACGCCCCACTCATTCGCATGCGTACCAGTTTATTCAGGATGAAGGGATTGCGTTGAGCAAGGGTGTTGGCGTGATCGCAGTTGAAAAGACTGGCCTGACCGAACGCAGCAGCTTCTTCTCACGAAACGTTGCCGTCCCCGCAGGTATCAAGGACTTCTCGGTACCCGAGCTGTTTCTCAAAGAAGAAATCATTCACGAGATCGG
>JABSRH010000217.1 GCA_013215175.1 Parvularculaceae bacterium
CGTGTGGCGGCATCGAGAAATTTTTGGCTCACCACGAAGGCGACAATGCCGAGCAGGCAAGGAATGGCCAAAGTGAGCATGTTCGCATCACCCATCACGACAGGCGGAATGCTAGCTGTGGCGGTAATTGTCCCTAAGATCAGGCTGGGTACGAAACGCGTGGGAAGGGTCATGACATGCCTCGCTTTCGCGGTGCACCTAACAGGCGAAGGTTAGCGACAACTTGCCGCACCCCTTGCTTTTGTCATGATATACCAATTTAAGCTGCTGGTCGCACAGGACTTTTTTGTGCATCAGCAGGCGCTGACGCACGACGAAGCCCTCGCTGCGTTCGCAGAGAGGGCGTGGTCCGCGTCGCGGCGCGACGGTTTTTCTAGTCTTGAGCACCCAGTCGCAGCGTTGCCACTTTGCGGAAAACCACCACGTTCACGATCAGCGAGAACGCCAAGATGCTGAAGAACGTGATCGCCATGTAGTGGATATAGTGAAGGTTCGCGACCCAGTTCAGCACGCCATAAAGTGCGCCATCAGCGTTCAGTCCGTTGACGAAGTTTGCCATGCGGCCCTCCGTGATCTCTCCCGCGAACACCGCTCGCGTGGTTTCCGTGTTCAGAATGAACGTGTGCGTTGCGTAGAAGAGGACGCCGAATACCACACCGGCCATCGCTGTTCGGTAGTCCACGTTGTTGAACAACAGCGCCAGGGTGAAGGCGGCGAGCACTGGCATCGATCCTAGTCCATAGAGTTGCTGCAACAGGTTGATGAGGCTCTCGGCGTTCGCGAACACCGGCACCATCGAGATAGCCAGCACCACCATGATCAACGAGAAGATGGTCGATACGCGCGGGACGTTCACGTTCGGATTGATATAGCGCTGGTGAATGTCGCACACGTACAAAGCGGCCGCTGAGTTGAGGAGTGAGTTGAAGGTGGTCAGCACAGCAGCCGCCATCATCGCTGCGAACGCACCTGACAGGTAGGGCGGCAGGATATTGCCGACCAGGGTGCCAAACGCTTCGTCGTTGATGTCACCATAGAGTTTGAAGGCCACAACACCGGGCACTACTACAATGACCGGGACGATCATGAGGCGAATGGCTGCGGCGGCCATAATGCCCTTTTGCGCTTCGCCAACCGTCTTGGCGGCCATGGCTCGCTGCGTGATCGTCTGGTTCGTTGACCAATAGTAGATCTGGATCAGCACCATGCCGGTGAACAGTGTGCGGAACGGGATCGGCGAGTCAGCCGATCCAATCATCGAAAGACGCTCGATCGGCACGCCAGAACTCAAGTCGAAGTCCACAGCTTTCATGGCCAGGAACACGACGAGCAGCGCCAAGCTCAATAGTCCGACGCCGCTGAAAGTGTCAGAAACGGCCACTGCGCGAAGGCCACCCAGGATCGCATAAGCGGCACCAACCACGGCGAAGAAGACGGCAATGACCATGAGTGGCAGTTCGGTATCGAACATCGTCTTCATGAACAGCGAGCCGCCATAAAGCGCTGCCGGGAGGTAGATCAGCAGCGTGCCTGCCATAAAGATGACGGAGATCAGCGCCCGGATGTGCGGGTTCTTGTATCGCTTCTCCAGCAGTTCCGTCGTCGTCGTGCAGTTGTTGCGGTAGTAGATCGGAATGAACAGGAACGCGAGAATGAAGAGACCGGCGACAGCGGCCAGCTCCCACCACGCCAGCAGCAGCATCTGATTGCCGTTCATGCCGACGAGCTGATCGGTCGAAAGGTTGGTCAGCGTGATTGAACCGGCCACGAAGAACCAGGGCAGGCCATTGCCCGCGAGGAAATAGTCATGTGCCGAATTCTCAGATACGGCACTGCCCCGCGCCTTGCCGCCGCTGCACTGCCACCAGGTCAGGACACCAATCAATGCGGTTAAACCAAAAAAGACAGCAATTTGGACAAGGTCCAGGGAAATTCTATCCGCGCCCACCAGTTCCTCCACGTGCGTTACGCAACACATCTGTTAGGATTTGTTGGTGGCCCACAAAAAGCTGCTGGCGCTGACGAATCCCATTTTCATTTTGCAACATCTTATAGTATCAAAGTGAACATTCAATCCCGACAAGCCGTAGGACTCAGTCGTTCCCGATGATCGATGCTGCTTCAAACTTCCTCACACTTCGCACCGATGCCGTCCAGCTGACACTAGACGTTTCTCGCGGAGAACGGCCCGCTGTCTTGCATTGGGGCAGCCCGCTGCCGGGAACGGATCCTGCGGCGCTCAAACTTCTGCAAACGAAGCAGTGGGCGTTTGGCGGTGCTGCAGAGGACCTCGCGCCTTCCTTGTCGAATGAGTTGGGGGCAGGGCAGCCGGGGCCCGCCGGCTTCCTTGCGCACCGCGCGGGAGAAGACTGGGCGGTGTTGTTCAAAACGACCAACGTCGATGTCCGCTCGGAAACCGATGCTTTCGTTCATTGTGCTGATGACAATGCCGGGATTTCGATCCGCTATCATCTTCAGCTTCATCCTGAGACCGATATGCTGGTGGTACAAAGCGAGGTGACCAATCGGGGTGATAGTGCTCTCAGCCTCGACTGGTCCACCGTGGTGGCGATGCCTCTCGACAGCCGTCTGACCGAGATCATCGGGTTTACTGGTCGCTGGGCTGGCGAGTTTGAGACCCACGAGGTCGAGATCGGTCGAGGCAGTTACTTGCGCGAGAACCGCGCCGGCCGCACAAGTCACGACAACTTCCCTGGCCTCATCGCGAAGACACCACATACCAATGAATTGTATGGCGCCTGCGCTGGCTTTCATCTTGGATGGAGCGCCAACAACCGAGTCCGCGTTGATCGGCATTCCGACGGCCGAAGCTATCTGCAAATGGGTGAGCTCTTCTTCCCTGGTGAGATGGCACTTGAGCCGGGCACAACGTACTCATCGCCAAAGCTGTTCGCTGCTTGGTCCAACGCTGGACTGAATGGGGTCTCTACGGCATTCCACGACCACCTCTCCGTCGCTATTCTTGACGAGCGAACAAGGGGTAAGCCGCGGCCTGTGCACTATAATACGTGGGAAGCGGTCTACTTCGACCATAGCGACGACAAGCTGATGAAGCTAGCTGACGACGCGGCATCCGTGGGCGCGGAGCGTTTCGTTCTCGACGACGGTTGGTTCGGTGGTCGGCGTGGCGACTACGCTGGCCTAGGCGATTGGACCGTCTCAAAAGATGTCTACCCGGAGGGTCTGCATCGCCTCGTGCAGCATGTTCGCGACCTCGGGATGGAGTTCGGCATTTGGTTCGAACCGGAAATGGTGAACCCGGACAGTGACCTTTACCGTGCGCATCCGGATTGGGTTCTCAGCGCACGTGGTGTTGAGCCGATCCCCTTCCGCAACCAGTTGACGCTCGATTTTAGTAAGCCTGAGGTGGCTGACTATCTGTTCGATGCGATCAGCAGCATCGCCACCGAGTATGCGGTGGACTACATCAAGTGGGACATGAACCGCGACACGCATCACCCCGGATCTAACGGTGGGCGGGCGGCGATGCACCAACAAACGCGCGCTGTTTATGCGCTCATCGCCCGTCTACGCGAGGCTCATCCTACGCTCGAGATCGAAAGCTGTGCATCGGGTGGTGCTCGGACCGACTTTGGTGTCCTTGAGCATACAGATCGTCTTTGGACGTCGGATAACAATGATGCCTTATCCCGTCAGGCGATCCAGCGGGGCGCGAGCTACTTCTTCCCGATGAAGGTCCTCGGTAGCCATGTGGGACCGAAGGTCTGCCACATCACGGGGCGCGTCTTCGACATGTCGTTCCGCGTGGGCACAGCAATCTTTGGCCACATGGGCATGGAAGTTGACCTATCCACGGAGACCGAAGCAGATCTCGATATCTTGCGGTCTGGCATCGCTCTCTACAAAGAGCATCGCGACTTGCTGCACAATGGCCAGTTTTTGCGTTTGGAAGCCCCCAATTACCTCAATGCGGTAGGGGTTGTGGCGAAGGATCAGTCCCAGGCGCTCTTCTCTTGCGCCAAAATTGCGGAGCACGGCGTCACATCGCCGGATCGGCTTCGGTTCGCGGGACTAGATGCTGATCAGCAGTACCGGGTCAAGCTGGTTTGGCCTAACGCGTTACCGTCGATCACCGTGCCATCAATCGTTGAAGCGGCCGACCTTTGCGGCGAGGGCCACCTCTTTTCAGGTGAGGCGCTGATGCATTTTGGTATGCAGCTACCGCTCACCCACCCGAACACTTGTCTCATCTATCACCTTCAATCCCTAGGGGACCTATAATCCTTATGGAGAACAATTCGAAGCTGGCCCAAATGGTGGGCAACCGGTCCGTCTTTCGTCGGCTGCATACTAGACAAGATGGTCGTGAACTCTTTCTCTATGGCTATCAACCTCACGACCTTCCGCCACTGGCTGAGACGGACGACCCCGTCGCGAAAGGTGGCGAGCTGCGCTGGCATCCTTTCCGCCAGGAATGGAATGTCTACGCTGCGCACCGACAGAACCGGACCTACAAGCCGTCGGCAGCCAATGACCCCCTAGCGCCGACACAGCCGGGTGGTGCGCCTACGGAGATACCATTTAGCGACT
>JABSRH010000218.1 GCA_013215175.1 Parvularculaceae bacterium
GTAGGATCCCTCGCATCGCGGTACAGTCACATTCAACCTCTCGCCGCGATGACGCGCGCGCCAGGTTCCCATCTCTCAAAAAACGCACGGAGGGGCGGCCCTTTCGCCTGCCCCGACCGAGGACAGAGGCCCTACGAAGCCCGCAACGAAGCGCCTTCCGCCATCGAGCCGAGCTTGGCATAGGCGATCTCCGGGTCCACCGCGCCAAAGCCAGCGAAGGTGCCAAAGCCGCAATCGCTGCAAGCCACCACACGCTCTTCACCGACAATGTCCGTGAACCGCTCAATACGCTGAGCCACCAGCTCAGGATGCTCCACAAAGTTCGTGGTGCTATCGATCACGCCGGGCAACAGGACCTTATCCTCAGGGATCTCATCCTTCCGATCCCGGAACACCGTCCACTCATGCGCATGGCGAGGGTTCGCGTTCTCGAACGATAGATACCGAGCATTGACGGACATCAGTGTGCTGAACACCGTATCCATCGCCACATCCATCGTATGCGGCCCTTCATAATTGCCCCAGCAAGCATGCACTCGGACTTTCTCTGAAGGCACATTGCGCAGCGCATGGTTCAACACCTCAACATTGACGCTAGCAATCTTGATGAACTCATCATCCGACAAGTTCGAGAACAGCATCTGCCGCGACAGCGCGAGGTCAGGGCAGTCGAGCTGGATATCCAACCCAGCCGCAACAATCGTCTCATACTCTGCCTGCAGAGCATCACCCAAAGCCTCAAGATAAGCCTCACGGGTCGGATAATGCTGGTTCGGCAAAAACAGAGCCACAACCCCAGGCGAGGCAGCGTTCATGAACCCACGCGCCACGCCATGCTTCGCCATAGCGTTCTTCAGGTTCGCGATATCCTTGTTGAGCTCATCATGGCCCAGAGACTTAATCTCCCCCGTGCATTGCGGGCGAGAATAGGTCGCCGTGCCGCCACTCTTCGACAGCCGCTCCATAAAGCTGGGGAACGCCTTCAGGTCAGCGGGCGCGTTGCGAGGGCTATCGCCAGAGAACCCAGTGTAGCGATCCTTCACGTAGGTGGAGTACGAGATCTTCGAGGTCTCACCATCGCTCACGATATCGATACCTACGGCCGCCTGGCGCGCCACCGTCTTGTCCACCGCGTCGGTCATGGTCGCATCAAACTGGGCCTGGTCGTAGCTCTCGCCATGCTCACGAGCAAACAGAAAGTCCACAACCTCCTGCGAGCGCGGCAAAGATCCAACATGGGTGGTGAGCACTGGCATGGGACATCCCTCTCATGATCGTCGGTTCAGCGGGCTAAGCCGCCGGTAGGCCGAAGGCGATGAGGCAAATCTGCCTGTATTTCAAGCGCCGATGCCAAGGCTGGCCACCTATCCAATGTTCCTGCGCCGCCAGTGGTCGCGCGCAGTTCCTGCGAACCGGAGGCCTGTTGGCTGACGCCTAGAACTCCACATCACCGTAGAGCTTGTCACCAATGTTCTGTAGCGAGCCATCCTGGTTCAGAGTCGCATTGAAGACAGAACGAACAATCGGCCATCCCGCCGAGCTGTTGGTCAACACGACCAGTGCTTCATTCCGTTCAGGGACCACAATGAGGTGTGTACGAATACCGCGCTGACCACCGCTGTGCTCGAGCACCGTGACGCCATCATCGCGGTGAATGATCCAACCCAAGCCGTGCCGCGCGAGCTCCGGCTTTTCCGGATCGATGACCGAGTCTGGGTTGGGAGTCTCGATGGCTTCAAAGAGTGCAGGCTGCCGCTTCCGCTCCTCCATGACCCACGCCGCGAAGTTGATAAGATCCGTGGGCGTTGACAACAGGTTGGCAGCCGCATTGATCCCGTCTCCACGATAATGTGGCACCTGGGCGCCCGTACCAAAATACTCGCCAGCGAAGGTGTCTGCCTGGCCTTCAGACCAACGGTATGACGTGGACGGCATATTCGCTTTGCTGAAAACACGTGTCTGAGCGTGGGCCTCAAGGTCCTTTCCCGTCGCTGCTTCAAGGGCTCGGCGGGCATACTCGAAGCCTTCACCGGAATAGCTCTGAAGACTGCCTGGCTCATAAAGGAATTGAAGACCCGCACGTCCCCGCCAATTGGGCAGACCCGTCAGATGCCGCAGCGCCATTCGTGTGGTGAGCTCTTGGTGACGTAGATCATCGACGAGGTCAGGATCCACCCAATGCGTCGCCAGCGGTGTATCGAGATCCCAAAGGCCTTCCTCGACAAGGGAAAGAATGGTCATGGTACTGATGGGCTTCGTAATCGATGCCACGCGGAAACGGGTGCTCAGTGTCGCGGCATCGCCATCGTCCTCGACACCGAATGTGTGGTTGTGGCGGATCTCACCATTCTTGAGCCACGCTATCCCCACCGTCCGAACGTTGTGCTCTGCCATCATCGCAGGAACCAGGTTCACAAGATCAGGCTCGGGTAGCTTCCCAAGCAGTGGGCGCTTCAAGACCTTGGGTTCCTGGCGAATACGGATGTTCTGGACCTTTGCGTCTTTCTGGACAGACCGGGAATCGGTGGCGAGGGCCCGATAACGCACCGCCGGAATTTTGACGTGGAATTCTCCGTCGGGGTGGGTTGTTCCGCGCACCACGAAGTTACTGTCCTGTTGGGAGACGAAGTGGGCGAAGTAAGGGGGGCGAATCTTTGCATCCCCCCAGGATGTGAAGCCGTTCACGCGAACCAAATCGCGGTCGTCTTCCAAGATGAACAGGTCACCGAGCCGCCGATTCTCCTCTCCATCGTTAGGCCCCACTGTCCATTTGATGATGGAGCCATCTTCATCCGCATCGCGATCAAAGTAGACAGCGTCAAAGCCCATTACCAAGTCGCGGCCGTCGCCGCGCTCAGGATCGAGCCCCTGGTGCGCGAAGAGAGCTGGCAGATCGATCCGCCACTCAGCGGTCATCTTGCCGTCGGCGATCAGGCGCGCTTGGCTGACGATGCCGTCTGGCAAGAGTTCATTGTCGGCCGCTGCGATCGGGCGGCTCACGAACGAGAATTCCATGTTCTCAGCAAAGGTCGATCGATGTTCGACATCGAAGTAGAGAAGAACCCCGTCGGGATTCGTGCCAAGCCCGTTGGGGAGGCGGCTTGCCATTCGCTCGGTGATGAAGACATCGTCTTTGATTTCCATCGCCACGTAGAGCGCCCGCTCATGCCGATCAAAGCCGACCAAGACACTTCCCGATGCGTCGTCGGCCTCCGGCTTTTCGCTGACCTCAAAGTCGAAATGCCAAAGCTGTTGCCGTTCAACACTGTCCGGCCAGTCAGACAGATCACCGTCAACGGTGAGGCTGGTCACACTCTTCGCGACGATGGCTGGTCCTGAATTGGCGTGCGCTGGCGACAGGGCCGTAGCGAGAAGCAGCACGGAGGCGAGTACCGACGGCGATGTGAGTTTGATCATGAGATTTCCTGCGTGGCGAAGATAACTGGCGGGGGTCTTGGCAAGGCAGGCGGCCAATCTCATTTGAAGAACTCGGAAAAAGGCTAAAATCGACGGACGCAGGGGCTCAATGTCGGACGCACGTCTCAATCTCCAGGATTTATCAGTCGACAGCGAAGCCCGTGTCGCGGTGTATGCCGGTGAGCCCCTTCAGCTTGGTGACCGAACGTTTGATGCGCTTTGCGTGCTCGCGGTCGCAGCGCCGGGCATCGTCTCGAAATCAGAGTTGGCGGCCGCAGTTTGGCCCGGCAAGGAAGTCTCAGACGAGACAGTGGCCCAGCGGATTTCACTCCTCAGGAAGGCCTTCAAATCCGTTGGTCAGTCGGCACCTGAGGTGCGCAACATCCACGGCCGCGGCTATCAACTCATCGTCCCGGCGCACTCAACCGAGGCCGCACCCCCGGCTGTTCCGGCAAAGCCTGCGCCCAAATCTCAGCTCAATTGGATGGTTGCCGCGAGCTTCGCAGGCGTGGGCGTTCTCGCCCTCGGGTTGGTCGCGGCAAGCAGCGCGAAGCGCGACGCCGTCAAGGTGCTCGTTGATCAAGAGACGGGCGCTGTGTGGGTTGGCAATTCCAAGGATCCCGTCGAACCCTACCCAGTGGTCGCCAACGTTGATGGACGAAGTGTTCTGATCAACAGCCCTGCGAACCTCGAAGACGTTCAACATTCACCAGCAGCATTATCCGTCTACTGCGCGCTTGCTCGCGACTTCAGTCTGTTCGAGATGGGTGTTCCCCCCGATCTGCAGCAGAGCCTCGCGAAGGCCAAGACGTTGGAGCCGTGCTTGATCAGCGGTGATGACCCGACGCAAGATTTGGATGTTCAACCCAACTAGCGGCGAACCTGCCACTAAGCCATCTTAAGAGAAGCTGGCACCTGTTCTGGGGTCGAGTGTTCCAGTCGGATTGATAGCTATTCGGAAACAATCAGTGCTCAGCGCTTTTCGGCCGCTCAACTGTTGATGGCGTGCGTCGGTCTGCGTCTGACGATCAGATATCCCCCTCCCCGAAAACCACGCCATAATCTCCTCACACGCAGCAGGGTTGGGACTGGCTGGTACCGTCGCCTTTCGGCCTGTTGCTTCGTTTGGGTCCTCTTGGACGGGT
>JABSRH010000219.1 GCA_013215175.1 Parvularculaceae bacterium
TGCCGCCCAATGCGATCCCGGGGAGGAAGCTAGCGAGCATGATCGAGAACGCGTAAACGGTGCCGCCGAACACGTGGCTGAGAAGGCGAGTCCACAACACTTCGAGGGTGAAGGAAACCGCGCCGGAAACGAGCATCACCGGCAGGACCCAATGGAAGGAGGGCGCCGTGCTGGCGGCTGGTACCGACGGGCCTTTGTCGTTGTCCCTTGCCTTGGCCGTGCGCGACAGGATCACCGCGATGCCGAATACGATCAGATTAACGAAGGCACCCACGAACAATGCACCGTAAAGGCCGAGTTGCGGTAAGAAGATGAAGCCTGCCGCTAGAGCGCCGAGCACGGCGCCCATCGTGTTCACACCATAAAGCAATCCAATCCGTGGACCGACTTGTTCGTCTTCGGTGATGGCATAGCGAGACAGCAAGGGCAGGGTGGCACCCATGGCAGCGGTCGGGATCACCAGAACCAAGAACGTCGCCAAAAGGTAGTACAGTGACTGCCAGGCGCCATCTGCTGAAACGGGCTCGGGTTGATTGCCGAACAGCAGCACAAGCAGCCCCTGCGCACCGGTGAGCGCCAAGGGAACGAGCACCGCGCTAACGCCGATCACCGCCTCCAAGATGCCATAGGTGAACACCGGCCGATTCACCCGATCGATGAACTTCGCCGCCAAGCCAGCACCCATGGCTAGCCCACCCATATAAGCGGCAAGCACCGTCGCGACTGCAATGTGGGAGGTGCCAAACAGCACGCCGAGCTTTTTCAACCAGGCGGCCTGGTAGATCAGCGCTGCAAAGCCCGAGAAGAAGAAGCACGCCACAACGGCCAAGAAGACGATGTTGGCAGCCGCTTCTCTGCTGGGCATCGGGGAGGCTGCCTTGGCTGCGTCGTGCTGTGTCATGGACGATAGGCTCCTTACGGATCGGCTGCCGATCACTTGGCAGACCTTCTCATTTTGGACGACAGTTTCCCAATAAAAAAGGGGCCGGATGAACCGGCCCCAGTCTCTCCTGAGAGAAGGAGGTAGGCGTTAGAATTCGCCGCGCAGGGTCACGCCGTAGGTGGCGGGGTCGTTCAGAAGGACCGTATCTGGTCCCAGACCCGAGACATCGTCGAAGCGGTTGGAAAAGAATTCTTCGTTGAAGATGTTCTTGCCCCAGATGGTCAGGCGGTACTCGTTCGAAGGTCCGAAATCGAGCGACGCGCGAGCATTGGCGATGAAGTAGCCTTCATCCTCCGTGGCGTTGGCCAAGTCGAAGAAGCGTTCTCCGACATAGTTGCCGTCCGCACTAAGACTAAACAGCGTGCCATTCGACAGATCCCACTCTTTGCGAGCAGCGATGTTGAACGTGAGGTCCGGCGTCAGCGGAAGCTCGTCACCGATCTCTGGCAGGTCCATCGGGTTGTCCACGTCCGTCGACAACACGCTAGCACCAGCATCGACGAATATACCGCCACCAGGAGCGAGGTTCAGTTCAACTTCACCACCTGTGATCGTCGAGTCAGCGTTCACCACGGTGAACTCGCCAGCGATGAACTGGTTGATCTGCTGATCGGTGTAGTCGTTGTAGAAGATCGCTGCATTCAGACGTGCACGGTTATCCCAAAGCTCTGTCTTGATGCCCAGCTCGTAAGCGTTGACCACTTCTTCGCGGACTGGCGTATCGCCGAAGCTACGACCCGTTTCGGAGTCGAGGTTCATGATCGACATCGGCGCAGCGTTGAAACGACCCGACTTAAAGCCACGGCTCCACTGAGCGTAGACGAGGACACCGTCGGCGGGTTTCCAATCGACGCCCGCTTTGCCGCCCCAGTTTTCGAAGGTCGTATCATTGATCTGCGCATCGGGGTCGAGATCACCACCAACCGCGATCAGGCGGTTTGGACCACCACCGACGGCACCACCGGTGAATACACCAATGCCGTTATCGACCGCGATTTGCGACAGCGTACCAAAGTCTGGAAGCGCTACGCCGTTCAGAAGCGAGTCATTGAGATCGACGCCCGGCAGGAAGTTCTCAAAGGCGAGAAGCGCTGCGGACTGACCCTGGATGTTGTCAGAGCCGTAACGGCCACCGAGCTTGAGGGTCAGCGTTTCGTTGATGTCGTACTCGACTTCGCCGTAACCCGACCACGTCGTATTGTCGAACTTGGCAAACGATTGAACGAGCATGGTACCCATCGGTGTACCGAATAGCGGGCCCGTCTGGCCTTTGAGCAGTTCAGCGAAGTAGTAGCCACCAACGATCCAGCGAAGGTCGTTCGAGCTGTCCGAGGTCAGACGAACTTCTTGGCTCCACTGCTCTTGCGAGTTGTTGAGGTAGAAGTGGAACGAAGGTGAAGGAAGGCCGTCTTCGTCTGAGCTCAACGTCTGGCTATTTTCTTCGTAAGCCGTAATCGACGTCAGCGTGAACGCATCGAAGTCGATATTGGCCGAGAATGAGGCGCCGCCCGAATCAACGTCGTTGGTCGGATTATTCATGTCTGACGAAATCTGACGCGGATCTGACGTGTCTTGGAAGCCGTTTGATGCGAAGCAAGCGCCCAAAGTGTCGGGGCTCGAGCAAGGCGTCGTCAGGTCCGAATCAAAACCGTCAACCGTCTTGAGGCGGATGTTTGAACCGCGAACGCGTTCAGCGTGCACTTTCAGGTTCAGATCGATCCGCTCTGTCGGCTCCATGGCCAATTGGAAACGGCCAGCGAGGTTGTCGCGGCTCTGATCGTCTTCACCCGTCAGAAGGTTCTCACGGATGCCGTCACGTGTCTGGTACTGAACAGCAACACGGAAGGCAGCGAGGTCACCGATAGGCGCACCGAATGCTGCGTTCACGTCTTTTTGGTTGAACCGACCGTAGGTAGCTTGGACGTAGCCGTTGGCATCGCCGCCAACTTCAGCCTGACGCGAGATGAAGTTGATCGCACCACCAGTGGTGTTCCGACCATAAAGCGTGTTCTGCGGACCACGGAGGACCTCCACGCGCTCCAGGTCATAAACCTGAAGGATGTTCACGACGGGTGAGTTCAGCACGACCTCGTCAGAAAGAATGCCAACGCCGCCTTGGAGGTTGAAGCTAACGCCAGTCGAACCGACGCCGCGGAGGAATACGTTGGCATTGGTCGCACCGAAGTTGCCGCGGATCTCAAGGCTCGGAACCTGCTGAGCAAGCTCAGTCGAGTCGCCTGGATTGATGCGGTCGATCGCATCACCGCTGAGCGCCGAAACCGATACGCCAATATCTTGTGTGGATTCCTGACGCTTCGTCGCTGTGACGTAGATCGTGTCCAGGCCGCCGTCGTCGCTGTCGTCCTGCGCTTGCGCGGTCGCGGCGGTGAGCGCCATCGACGAAGCAAACGAGGCCAACATGACTCCCGCCCTGAGATTAAGGTGTCTTCGCATTTTTCCTCCCAATTGAGCCTGAGCAATAGCTAGAAACGTTAAAACCATGGCATAAAATGTACTACATTACAATTCTGCGTCAGGTGCCGTGTTGAACGGCCCAGGCGTCCTAAGAAGTACAAAGTTGTCCGAAAAAATTCAAATAAAAACAAATCAGAAAAGCGCAACTGGTGCAGTTTTTTCGTGGATGGGCAGTAGTGGTGCGATCAAGATTAGCCAAACCCCAATTAAACAATGTAGACCAGTTGCCCTAAGGCCACAGGATGAAAAGATGAACAACGACAAGCCCGCGGACTTGAGAAGCGATTGGGGTCGACACCTGGTGGAATGGGCTTCCGTGCCGCCTGAGCAAGGCGTGCGAGCCTCAGTGTTGAGCCGGCGACCATCCTCTTCGGCGATCAAAGCGCCATGAGCCTTGCCCGCGTTTTGGCCGAGCGAGGTATCGACCGTCTTGCTGTGGTTTGTTCAGCATCGGCTGTTTCGCGCTACGGCGACCTCCTGGCTTCGTTGTCGAATCGAACGGCCTTCATCTTTGATCGGGCTGAAGCGCATTGTCCGGAGCCGGTGGTGGAAGCCTTCCGGGAAAGCTACCGGACGTCTTCAGCGACGGCCGTCTTGACGATCGGTGGTGGGTCTGCCGTCGGCCTCGGCAAAATTCTGTCTGCTGAAGAGGGGGCTACGTTCATTGCTCTGCCAACCACCTTCTCCGGCTCAGAGCTGACCCCCATCTTTGGCCGACGAATCGGCGAGGAAAAACGCACGGCGCGTGATGTGGCGTGCATGCCGCGTTTGGTTGTGTACGATCCATCGCTGATCGCGAACCTGCCTCAGTCCGTTGCGATTGAGACTGGCATGAACAGCCTAGCTCACGCCGTGGAGGGCCTTTTGTTGGCCGCGAATGACCATGACGTCGTTGCACTTGCCCGTTCAGCGATCCGGTCACACCTGAGCGCCTTGGGTGGCTTCTCCAAAAACCCGGTACCCCTCGAAGCGAGTGTGCATGCCATGCGGTGTGCACTGAATGGTGGTGCCTTCGCGCGCCGTTGCGGCATCGCTTTGCACCACCAGCTATGCCACGCGCTGGGCGGCAT
>JABSRH010000022.1 GCA_013215175.1 Parvularculaceae bacterium
ACGGAGCTGATGTTCACGAAACCGCTCCGAGTGATGATAGAAATCAAGGCTTGAATAGGTGGATCGAAAGTGACCCGTCCGCCCACGGTAGATATACGCCACGATGGCATCGTCTTCGGAGTCAGACGCACCATAATTGATGGCGGTATCAAGAACATCCTCGACGTCAAGCTCGTCGGAGCCTGCGTGCAGTCGAAGGAGAATGTGACCGAAAGCGGAACCGGGGTTGGAGAAATAGCCTGCTACGAACAGGACGCTGACACCATCAATGGTGCCTCCATGGGACCAATCGCCTAACTTTGGGCAGATGCTGAAAGGGTCGGGAAGACCAAGATCGATTTCTTCGTCGAGCCAGATAGCCCGCGCGGGGTACTGACAAAGGGCATGCTCATCGGGGTCATCGCCCATCGGCTCTTGCAATGCCGCCAATGTCGCCTGCAGCTCTAGATCAGGCCGTCGATGGCCATTGGCGGATAGAAAGAAGGAGTCCGTGACAATGGCGCTGCGCCAAGTACCTGTGAGTGCATTCTCTTGATACTGAACAAGCTTGAGCCACGTCGGGTGCTGGGCGAGGTCGGTAGCGAGAGCTGACACGCCCATCAGCCATGCGCAGAGGACCCCTGCCCAAAGGTGACCAAGCCGGAAATGTCCCACCATGCTCAAATCCTGCGCTGAACCCCAAAAGAAAAGGGGCGCATCAGCGCCCCTTCCGTGTACGCAATAGGCGTCGGCTTAGCCAGCAACGCGCTGAGCAGCGAAGTAAAGCGCTTGCGCTTTTTCGTCGTAGCTGAGCTCAGCAAAAGCCGGAGCAGCGATTTCCGTCGCCATCTCCTGGCGCAGGGAAGCCACGAAAGCCGCATCGTCTTCAGCACCGACGATCTTGGCGAGCGCATTCAGGTTGTCACCGTAGCCGCGAGCCAGCTCTTTTTCGAGCGTTGGGTAAGTGCGCTGAATGAAAGCAGCGGACGTGACATTGTCGAGGCCGTTGCAAGTGTCTGGCGATGACTGGGCCGATGTTACGGCGGTGGTGCCTAGATCCCAAATGATGTTCGAGAGACCAGCACCAACTTCTAGGTTCGCGCTCGGGAAGATGAGAGCGCCAATGCCGCAGTCTAGCCATGGGTTCGGGGTTTCGCGCGTTTGTTGCGCAAAAGCCGAAGCTGTAGCGAAAGCGGTGAGCGCAGCTGCGGCGCCGCAAATGTGTTTGATCTTCATGGCGAGGAAAACTCCTTGATAGCCCTAATCCGCGAATGCGGGCGCACGATTTATCGTGCAACGGGAAAGTACCATGCTCTGCCGAGATCGCTAGGGGTCTGACAGCTATTTTCTTTACATAGTCCTTTGGAAAGGCGTCACTTCCCTAAGAATTGAACTATCGACCACGAGGCGTCTCTATCTATCCGTTCTCGGTGACAGGGGCAGAAGCAGCGCCGTCTCTGCCCTTACGCACCACCGGCCAGAGCAGTTGCTCGCCCACGGTCGTGTCTGGGAGGTTCTCGACGCCAAAGTGCTGCGGCAGCTGACGGGTGATCTTGGCGGTGCCGAACAGGACATCCCAGAAGAAGAGCAGGTTGCCGAAATTGCCTTTGTAGTTTGTCGCTTCATCGGAAACGTAACGGCCATGGTGCGCCGCATGGGTCGTGGGGGTCGAGATCGTCCGCTCCACCACCCACATGAGCGGCGAGAGGTAGCGGTTGCGCAGCAGCGGCCGGTCCCACCGCACATCGCAATGGGCAGCAATGATCACCGTCATCTTGACGATGGCGTATCCGGCATAGATCCAACCCAAGCCCAAGAAGAGCAGTACGCCGGAGAACCAAAGGCCCGGCATCAGCATGTAGTAGAACACATTGTTCCGGTAGACGATCCGAACCGACATGTACTGAGCATTATGGTGAGGCCGATGCAGCTTGTAGAGCCAAGGAAACGTGTGCGACGCGCGGTGCCACCAATATTGCGTCATGTCATCGAAGACCAAGAACAGCGCGACGCCCGCCCAAAGGGGCAGCGTCGCAAGGGCGTCTTCTTGGCCTGGAACCACCAGCGCAGCGAGGCCAGCGCCGAGAAACACGGTGAGCGGCTGGACGAACCCCACGAGCGCTAGGGTCGAGCCCCACTCCACCTTCGCATCATCGCGGGTAGCGCCGTCCTTTCGCAGGAACCCCGTGAAAAGCACTTCGGCAAGCGCGAAAGCGGCATAAACGCCTGCGATCACGAGCATTTCAATCTTCATCGGACGTCCTACTCGGCCAGCACGTCTTGAGTTAGCAGGGGCGCCAGCCTAAGAATGCCAAAAATTTTGCATTCTCCATGACCGACCTTGTCGCCTTCCGCGCGCCTCCACTGCTGGCTGAAATGGAACCCAACCTGCAGCACGCGCTGCTATCGGTCGGGCAATCCATATCCTACACGGACGGACAGCTCATCCACGGACGCGGTGATGATGCGCCGGGGTTTTCCATCGTGCGCGAAGGCGCTGTGCGTTTCTCGAAGACGCTTCGCAATGGCCGAGAACTGACCATCGGTGTGCTGGGCGAAGGGTCAGGCTTTGGTGAAGCCACCCTTTTCGGTGGCCAAGCCCGCGCCTACGATGCCTTCGCCCAAGGACCGACGGTCGTGCATCAGATCAGCAAACCCGCCTTTGACCGTCTGTTGGCGGAGCACTCGGCGCTGGCGCAGATCCTGCTGCGCTCCCTTACGCGTAGGCTGTATGGCACGCTCAACTTTCTAGACGATCTTCGTGCTTTACCCATCCACCTCTGCATCGCGCGGGTGCTTGCGAACCTGAGCAGCGGCGCGAAGGGCGACCGGTTCGTCGAATGCACCCAGCAAGACCTCGCCATGACCCTTGGCGTAACCCGGATGTCGGTGGGCACGGCCCTAAGCAAATTGCAGGCGGCCGAGCTGATCAAGCTCCACTACCGCCGGATCGAAATCAGGGATCCGGCGGCCCTAGAACGGTGGATCGAGGGTCAAATCAGGTGAATCCAAACTTAAAAAGGTAAACCCCGCTTAACCAAATCCCGCCACGACCAACCCTGAGGGATTCCGCCCGGGGGTTGCAGAAGCAGCCCTCTCGAGAGAGCAGGACGATAAACGTGGACGCAGCGCTTCGCCTTTTGGGCAATGATTCCAACCGTGACGTGGTATTTGCCATGGGCGTGTTGGGGATTTTGGTGGTGCTCTTCGTACCGCTTCCTGGCTGGGCCTTGGATATGGGCCTCACCTTCTCTCTCGCGTTCTCGATCCTCATCCTGATGGTCGCCCTGTGGATTGAAAAGCCGCTCGATTTCAGTGCCTTCCCCACGGTGCTGCTGATCGCGACGATCCTCAGGCTCGCGCTCAACATCGCGTCCACGCGCCTCATCCTGTCGAACGGTCATACCGGCGCGGACGCCGCAGGCGGCGTGATCTATGGCTTTAGTCAGTTGATGATCAACGGCAATTTCGTGATCGGCCTGATCGTCTTCGCCATCCTCGGCATCATCAACATCGTCGTGATCACCAAGGGTGCGACGCGGATCGCGGAAGTGGGCGCTCGCTTCACCTTGGACGCCATCCCCGGCAAGCAAATGGCCATCGACGCTGACCTCGCCGCTGGCTTAATCGACGACGTCGAAGCCCGGACCCGTCGGAAATCGCTTGAGGACGAAAGCGCCTTCTTCGGTGCCATGGACGGTGCGTCCAAGTTCGTTCGTGGTGACGCCATCGCGGGCATGATCATCGTCTTCATCAACATCATCGGCGGCATGATTGTCGGTGTGGCGCAGATGAACATCACGATGGGTGATGCGGCGGCGTCCTACACCACCCTGACGGTGGGCGATGGCCTGGCCTCACAGATCCCAGCGCTTGTTGTCTCGTTGGCCGCCGGTTTGCTCGTCACGAAGGGCCGCAACGAAGGCTCCACCGACAAAGCCATCATGGCGCAGCTGGGTGAGTATCCGAAAGCCCTGCTGATGGTCGCTGGCATGATGGCGGTCATGGGCCTGGTGCCTGGCCTGCCGTTCCTGCCGTTCATGGGCATCGCAGCCTTCGTCGCGGTGGCCGGTGTCTTCATCCCTGAACGAAAGAAGAAGGCCGCTGCGGTGGTCGCCGCTCAACAAGAGACGCAAGTGGCGCCCAAAGAGATCCCTGCAGAAGAAAGCCTCAAGATCGAGGACCTGCAGCTGGAAGTGGGCTCGCGCCTCCTGACGATGATCTCGAACCCGGATCGCGGTCTTCCTGCGAAGGTCAAGTCGCTGCGCCGTCGTTTTGCTTCCGAATTCGGTTTCCTGCTGCCGCCTGTGCGCATCAAGGACAACCTCTACGTTCCGCCTGATGAGTATCGCGTGTCGATCCAAGACGTGGAAGTGGCCAAAGGCACCGTGCGTCCTGGCTGCGTCATGGCGCTTGATCCGGCTGGCGGCGATGTGGACCTGCCTGGCGAGCCTACCGTCGATCCATCCTTCGGCATGCCAGCACGCTGGGTTTCCGACAGCCAAGCAGAGGAAGCCGAAGGCCGCGGCTACACCGTGGTGAGCGCCGACAGCGTGCTGATCACCCACCTCTCCGAGACCATCAAAGAGCACCTGCCGAGCCTGTTGTCTTACGCGGCGATGCAGAAGCTGGTGGATACGCTGGATCCGGAGTACCGGAAACTGCTGACCGATATCGTGCCTGGCCAGATCAGCAATATCGGCCTGCAACGGGTGCTTCAGGGCCTGCTGTCCGAGCGCGTTTCGATCCGCAACTTGCCCACAATTCTCGAGGCCGTGGCCGAAGCCACCGGCATGACCCGCAACCCGCCGACCATCATCGAGCATGTGCGCCAGCGCCTTTCGAAGCAGATTTCTACCGCTGTTCAGGGTGCCGACGGCTTCGTGGCCGTCATTGCGCTCGCGGGCCGGTGGGAACGCAACTTTGCCGAAAGCCTGCAGGGCGAGCCTGGCCAAGAGCGCGTGTTCGCAATGCCGCCTAACCAAGTGCAAGAGTTCATCGCGGCCTCGCGCACCGTGGTTCAGAAGTACAAGGACGACGACACCCCGCCAGTCATTCTCTGCTCGGCTGACGCTCGTCCCTTCGTCCGCTCGCTGCTTGAGCGCGCCGCGCCCAACGTTCCGATCATCTCGCACAACGAGCTGCACAGCTCTGTGGCGATCAAAACGGTGGATCAGATCGCATGACGGACCCAAGGCGCATCATCTTCCTTTGCGGCGAAGCCGAAGGCGAGGCCTTCCGCGAGCACGTCGAGACCCTGGCGCCTGGCTTCGAGACGCAGTGGGTCTCGACCGTCTCCAGCCTCGATTTCACCACGCGCCAAGCCTCAGAGCGGACGCGGCTCATCAGCTTCTTGACCGACGTCATCGTCCCTGAAGACATCATCAACCGGTTGGGCCTCGTTCCGTACAACGTCCATCCGGGCAGCCCGGAATATCCGGGCGCGCACGGCCTGAGTTTCGCCATTTATGAGGGCTCGCATAACTTTGGAATCACGGCGCACGAAATGGCCACCAAGGTGGACACCGGCGCCATCGTTCTGGTTGACCGGTTTTCGCTACCGCAAGACGCGCATCTCTTGAGCTTTGGCAATGAGGTCTACGCGCGGGCGGTGGCCGTCGTGGACATGGTGATACGCCATTGTCTGGAGACCGACGACCCGATGCCTCACCGCCACGAGCGTTGGGCGCCGCCACAATGCACGTGGGCCCGACTCAACACGCTGATGTCTTCAGCTCAATACCTCACACCCAACGATCGCGACCGCCTTGAGCGAGCCTGCGGCCCTCACCTAGAACGATACCAGAGGGCACAGCGACGGCATGGTTGAGATCCCGCTCAGCAGCGCGACGGATCAGTTCACAGTCCTCTTTTTGACCTTCGCGAGGATTGGCACGATCTGTATGCTGATGCCCGGCCTAGGCGAGAGCTACGTCACGCCGCAAATCCGGCTAGGCATCGCCTTTGCGTTCTCGGTGATCATCGCCATCACCGTGCGCGGCATGATGCCGGAGCTGAATGGGTTCACGGATGTTCTGATGGCGGTCTTTTCAGAGGTGATGGCCGGATTGATCTTCGGCACCGCAATGCGTTTCTTTCTCGCTGCACCGCAGATCGCGGGTCAGATGACCTCGCAGCTGACATCTTTATCGAACATCTTCGCCTCGGGCGCACCGCTCATGGAAGCGAGCTCGATCCTCGGCGCCTGGTTCGTGGTGGGCGCAATCCTGTTCATCTTCGTCAGTGGCATGCACTATTTGATGATCGATGCCCTGGCGATCAGCTACAACGTGATCCCGCTGGGTGGGTTTCCGAACCTAGGGGACGCCGCTGAGTCGCTAGTCAAAATCTTCGCTGGGGTTTTTGCCCTAGGCGTGCAGATGGCAGCGCCGTTTATCCTCTTGTCACTGATCTTCAACCTGGGCGTTGGCCTAACCAACCGTATGCTGGCCAGCCTTCCGCTCTATTTCGTCGCGATGCCGATCTCGATCCTCGGCGGCATCTATGTTCTCGCTTACGCCATTGGTCCTGTTTTGGCCGCGTTCCGCGCCGCCTTCAGCACCTGGCTTGCTGCGCCGTTCGCGTAGGGAGGGGACATGGCCGAACAGCCAGACGAAAGCGAAAAGACAGAAGAACCGTCCCCGAAAAAGTTAACGGACGCTCGAAAGAAAGGTGACATACCGGTATCGCGAGAAGTCGCGACGCTGGGCTCCATCGTTGCCACCATCCTGCTCGTGGCCTTCGCTGCGCCACCCCTGGTGCGCAGCATCACAGCGAGCGCCTCACCGTTCATCACGTCCGCCCACGACATCGCCATGGACGGCAGTCAATATGACGTGACCGCCGTTTTGGGTGAGCTGTTCTTTAAGATCTTTGCAGCCATGTCGCCGCTGTTTTTGGCCTTCGCTGGCGCGGCCCTGCTCGCCGCATTTGGTCAAAACGCCCTCGTCTTCGCCACCGACCGAATTAAGCCGAAAGCGGACCGTTTGAACCCGATGAAGGGCCTGAAGAAAATCTTCAGCCAGGATAGCCTGGTCGAGCTGGCCAAGAACCTCGTCAAAGTGGCGGTGGTGACCACCGTGGTCGCCATCTTCACGATGAACGAGATCGAAAACTTCACCGCCATGGCGAGCTACGATCTCAACAGCGTGCCCGAGCGGATGCAGGGCATGGTGATCAAGCTGCTCTCTGCCGTGATGATCGTCATGATCATCATCGCGATCATCGACGTCATCTGGAAACAGATGGATTGGAAGAAGAAGCAGCGCATGACCAAGAAAGAGGTCAAAGACGAGCTGAAACAAACCGAGGGCGACCCGCAGGTCAAACAGCGGATGAGCGAGATCCGGCGCAATCAAAAGCGCAAGGACTCCATGGCTGCGGTGCCGAACGCAACCGTCCTCGTCATGAATCCCACCCACTACGCCGTGGCGCTTCGCTATGTGCCCGATGAAGGCGACGCGCCGGTCTGTATCGCCAAAGGTCGTAACCTGATCGCTCTCAAAATGCGGGAAGTCGCCCAGCAGCATAACGTGCCGGTGATCGAGAACCCGCCGCTGGCCCGCGCACTGCACGCAGGCCTTGAAGAAGATCAGCCCATTCCGCCGCAATTCTTCAAGGCCGTGGCTGAGGTCATCAACTACGTCTACCGCTCCGGCAAACGCTCGATGACACTCTAACGATTGCTCCGAGAGAGGAAAAAGCGGCCGGTGCTGGATTAAGGGGGGAGGTAAGCACCGACCGCTAACCGAAAGCCTGGCAAGGGAAGACGCGAGTGGGGGGCAGCGTCAGAACCAATACTCTCGGCGGGATACTGTTACAGCCCGACCCTTCGGTCGGGGCCATGGCGGTACACAACGAGTTAGCGCCCAGCCACCCCTAAGTTAGGGAAAACAGTTTTGCGGCAGACGATCGTATCAGACTTGGTTTTGCCCCTTCGGTGCCTTACCATCGTAGGGTGCGGGAGACGCCCGTGGCGGAGATTAGATGCTTACCATTGTGAGCACGCGCTAGTCGGCACCGACGGCGCTCCATTTTAGGTTTTTCCAAGGCTCCGCACTTTTTGGGCAACCCTTTTTGCTACCTAAAATCAGTCCGTCTGCTGAAAGCTTGGCAGGCAGCATGCCTGCCCCTTCCGATTACAAACAATACCAGCGCCCACGAGGTGCGAAGGAACTCAACATTGATTAGACACGCAAAAATCGCCGATCTACCTCTCATCAGAGACGTGGCAGCGTCGACTGGAATGTTTCTGGGTGACGAACTCGAAGAATTCTGCGGACAGCTACAACAGCACCTCCAACTCGCCGAAAGCACACAACCCACCGATGCCACGCTGCTTGTTGCGTCTGATGACTACGACCCATCACACATAATAGGCAGCGCTTATTTTGCACCCGAAATGATGGCTCGGGGTGTCATCAACCTACTCTTCATCGGTGTACACCCACTAGCTCGCGAGAAGGGAGTTGGAACGACGTTACTACAAAGCTTCGAAACAGCCGTGCGCGAAACCAATGCCCGACTGGCTATCATCGAAACGGCAAGTGACAACATGTTCGCACCAGCTTGGTCCCTCTATAAGAAGGCAGGCTATTCCGAAGAAGCACGGGTTCGCGATTACTACGACGACGGACTAGATAAGATGATCTTCCGTAAACGACCGTAGCAAAAAAGAGTGGTGCAGCGAAAGCCGGCACCACTCTCACAAGATTCTCGACGGGCTTGAAATCGCTCGTTTAGCCAGCGTCTGGCACCACGCCGACGCGTTGGATTTGGTCGGCCGTGATGGTCATGCCGCTTGATAGGATCAGCTTGGTATCCTGACCCTCAAAGCGGACCTCGACAACCTCGCCGCCGGACAACACACGGCCCGCCAGGCGTTCTTGGTCACTGTCGGACTTGGCAACGACTTCGGCTCGGTAGACACCAGGCGCTGCCACGCCGCCCGTGATCGTTCGGCCATCCCAACCGGCATCGTAGCGGCCCAAATCACCGTCGACGTCGAATTTCGCCACGAGCGATCCCGACTTGTCGAAGATGCGCATCTCAGCGTCTTTCGTCGGAGCTGTGATCTCGTAAGAGAACAAAGCGCCTTGCGTCGGCGACAGTGCGATCTCGTTGGTTTCCGCCTCGACCACGCGGCCGAGAAGGCCAATGTCCGTCTGCCGACCATCGCCCTGCAAGTTGGCGGAAATGTCTTCGAGCAGGCGGTTGCCTTCGACGCCCTGCTCAAGCTCCGAGAACTGGGTCAGCTGGTCCACGAATTGGTTCGTGTCCATCGGCTGGAGTGGGTCTTGGTTCTGCAACTGCTTGGTCAGCAGGGTAAGGAACGTATCGAGGTTATCGGTGAGCGCCGCCCGCGCCACATCGCTGGTGCTCGGCGTGTCCGGCACGACCGTGTTGTTGCGGGTGGAAATTGGCTGAATATCTGTCATCGGAAGAACTCCAGAACCTTAGAGAAGGACCGTGCGGCCCGTAAATTCGTAGTGGCTGATCACCAGCTCGCGGCGCTCTTCACGCTCTTCGCCAGCATCTCGGCCTTGGCGGCGCTCCTGACGCTCATCGGCCTCGGCATGGCGGCCCTGTTCGCGATCTTCGCGAGTCTCAAAGCGCACCTCATCAGCGTCAAAACCAGCCTGCGAGAGGCTCTGCTGCAAACCGCCCGCGCCCGCTTTGAGGGCCTCGAAGGCTTGAGCGGTCTCCGTGACCACGAGAACGCGGGTCACCGCACCTGACTTCTGGAGCTGAACTTGCACGCGACCGAGCTCTTCAGGGTGAAGGTCTATCCGCATGCGCTCCATCTCGCCTCGAGCAACATATTGAAGATTGGTGGCCACTTGGCGGACCACGGGGTTCGATGTCTCACCGGACGCTGCTTGGGTGAGCGAGGCCTCAAGGCGCGGCGTTGCCGCTACCTGGGTCTCAAGCTTCGCCGCGGCCAAATCGGCTGGGTTCTGCTGTTGGGCTTGCGCTTGGACCTCTTCGACCGCCGTCAACGTCGCCAGCTGCGAAGGCGTCAACTGACCCTGTGCGCGGGTCATATAGGCCTGCAACTCTGCACCCTGACTATGCTGCTCGGTGCTAGCGCCCGGCGTAAGGATGGGGCGGATCTCGCTAAAGGGAGAAACACGCTGACGGGGGTTCTCACCATTGGCAGCCAAGGCACCGAGCTTTTGGACAACTGTGCTGAGCAGCTGCTCACTACCCGTTTGGGCTTGCGACAGAACCTGAGGCACCGGCGTCGTGAGGGGCGGAACGTCCAGCTCAACAAACTCAACCTGCTGGCCTTCAGCCGCCACCTGTTCGATCGCTTCTAGAAGATCAGAGAATCCGGACCGCGCCGCGTCTCCCTCCGTAGACCCATTATCCTGGACAGGCTTAATGGCACGCGCCGGCTGAGCGGCAGCGGGGGACGACAAGATAAGTGCGGCTTCTGCCATAGGGTGTCCTCTTCCAGTGTTGAAAGAAGCACAGCGCGTTCAAGGTGAGTTTAAAGGCCGGACAGAGGTGCGATTGGAGGTCGACACTCCCTCCGCCGTCCGCATAGCGTCGGCATCAACACAAGGGAGAAGCACATGTCACTATTCGAACAATTGCAGCAGGTCGCGATGCAACAAGCTGCACCGCAAGCAGCGCAGCGTGCTGGAATCGATCAGAGCTTGGCCGAGAAACTGATGCCCATGGCGATGACGGCACTGATGGGCGGCCTCAAGAAGAACGTCAGCACCGAGGGCGGCGCGGCGTCTCTCGCCAGCGCGCTCGACCGCCACGACGGCGGCATCATGGATAACCTCAGCAGCTTGGCCGACGGCAACACCGTCGCCGATGGCCAGAAAATCCTAGGCCACATCCTGGGCGGTAAGCAGAACCAGACGGCCCAAGCCCTCGCCAAAACGGCAGGCGTCAGTGAGAACCAAATGGGTGAACTCCTCGCCATGGCCGCGCCTTTGCTGATGGGAGCGCTCGGCCAACAGAAGAAAGCTGGTGGCCTCGACATCGCTGCGCTGACCAACCTCGTTTCCCAAGAAGGCGCCAACGCGCAGGCTGCTGCGCCCTCGGCCATGGGCGGCCTCATGTCGTTCATCGACCAAGACGGCGATGGCGACTTCAAGGACGACCTTCTCGAGCAAGCTGGCAAGCAACTGCTCGGCGGATTGTTCGGCCGCAAACAATCCGCAAGCGGCTGACCCCTTAGTGAGAGGGGTCAGCCCATGCCCACGCGCCATCGTCGCCAGGTAGCTTCAACGCGACACCGGCTGCTTCTTGGACCACCTTCGCCTCGCCAACCGATGAGAGCATGTTGTTGTCAGGTCCATTGATCTCGCCAATGGCCCAAAGATCATCAGCAAGCCGAATGAACTCGACCACGGCCTTGATCCCTGCACCATCATCATACAGATAAAGGTAGCAAGAACCCGACAGCACATCGCGGACATAACCGCGAATGCAGTTCTTGAACTCAAGCGCCGTCTTCTGCACCGCCACCCAAGAATCGAGAGGTTTCAAGACGTCCGTACCCGCCCACAGCGGAGCCGGAAAGCTCACGGCACGGAAGTGTTGACGCGCCCAGCCTTCAAGCGAGACCTGGCCCGACGTTTGGGCCAGGTTCCGCAGCACCTCCTCACGAGACAAGTCCGGTCGGATCCGCTCCACAAGGTTGATGGCAAACGTCAGACGCTCAGCATCGCCCGCCGTCTTCAATCGTTCGTAGACAGCCGAACAACGCAAGGGGCCCGGCACCCGGGCCAATGCCATCACTTTACGCCGGTTGATGCTCCGTGCCTTCAGCAAAAGGCGCGCCGCCGCTGGATCGTTCATCAGCTCCAAAAGGCGCCGAGAGGATTGCGGTTGCCACAGGTCGCCACGCAATTTGCCGGTCAGCTTAACAAGCCGAGGGTCCAGCTCCGGATGCACTGCACCCCAGATATCTTTCTTCTTTTCCGCAAAGAAGAAAGGCTCGATCTCGGGGAACAGCTCGTCGTCATCTACGAGCGCGATCACCAAGCCGACGAAATGCCATTCGTGCCGACAAGCCGATAGCCAAACGCGCATGCGCGCTGGGTCCTGCTCAAACACGGGCAACAGAAGTTCCGTCAGCCAACCAAAGGGCCGGGTACGGATTGGAAGCGCAGCAGGCGCGCTCGAATATTTAGGGGAAGTGTTCATCTTCGCCTCCAAAAGGGTGTGCCAAGGCAGCCCTTTCGCGGCGATAACCGGTCAGGGCGCTAGAGTGTGACGAAGCCTCCTGGCTCCAATTGTTCAGTGAGCGTCATGCTCTGACCTTTCTGTCGGCGGAATTGCCGAGGGCGCCGTCTGGAGGACGGGCACTGTTCTGTCAACAGAACAAGAAACGGCGCGGACCAACATCCGCGCCGCTGAGGCTTTCAAGCAACAGTGAGAGCAGAGCTTAGCCGCGAGCCATGGCCTTCTGGAGAAACTTCATGGTCTGGCCCGAACCCTCTTCCAGCATTTGCTCGCCCTCGCGATTGAGAATGGTTTCCATCTGGGCAAGGATCGCTTCTGGTGTCTGCTCTTCGGGCACCAGTGAGATGCCGTCCGTCTCGGTGATGCGGGTCGCCGCGTAGCCGCCCGCTCCCGCAGCGAGGATCAAACGGGCGGGCGCCTCATCAGCACAAAGATAAAGAGCACCAGCGGTCACGCTCTCCGGCGTCATCAGCTTGAGCATCTCTTCGGGGATCAGTCCCTCGGTCATGCGCGTCGCCGCCGTGGGGGCGAGGGTGTTCACATGAATACCCTTCTGAATGCCCTCAATGTGAAGGACATTCATCAGCCCAACGAGACCCATCTTGGCTGCGCCGTAGTTCGACTGACCAAAGTTGCCGTAAAGACCTGAGCTCGACGAGGTCATCATAATCCGACCGTATTCGCGCTCCCGCATGTGATCCCAGACGGCTTTGGTGCACGTCACCGAGCCCATGAGATGGACGTCGAGCACGAACCGGAAATCGTCGAGGGACATCTTCGAAAAGCTCTTATCACGGAGCACCCCGGCATTGTTCACCAGGATATCAACATGGCCGAAGGCATCGATGGCTTCACCGACCATGGTCGCCACACCTGCCGGGTCTGTCACGGAAGCACCGTTGGCGATGGCTTCTCCGCCGCCGTCGCGGATCTCCTGGGCCACCTGCTCTGCCGGACCGGGCGAGCCGCCTTCTCCGGTGACCGTGCCGCCCAGATCATTGACGACGACCTTCACACCGCGCTTCGCCAAGGCCAGAGCGTGGCTGCGCCCAAGGCCCGCGCCTGCGCCTGTGACGATGGCCACACGATCTTTGAATGTGATGCTCATGAATCCTCCAAATCGTTCTTAGAGGAGGACATGCACCAACCCTCGCAAAAGCCAAAATTGATCCTGATCAAATTCGCCCAACCATAGGTTAGACCTTAGGCACTCATCGTCTTTGCCGACCCACATTGCGTCAAAGCACAGCACCTGCTCTACGCCCCGAAATCCCCGTTTCCGCAACTGCGAGGAGAGCCCTTATGAGCGCTCAAGACTTCAACCTACCCGGAACCCAATTCGAGAAGTTGTCTGGTGAAGCCGTTCCCGTGACGCTCGCCCACGGTGACGGCATCGGCCCTGAAATCATGGAAGCCTCGCTCAAGATCCTTGAGGCGGCAGGCGCTCATATCGCCTTCGAAAAGATCGACATTGGTGAGCGGGTGTACAACGCTGGTCACTCGGCTGGCATCACGCCAGATGCCTGGGAAAGCCTCCGCCGAACCGGCGTCTTCTTCAAGGCACCGATCACCACCCCGCAAGGCGGCGGCTTCAAGTCGCTCAACGTCACGATCCGAAAGTCGCTGGGCCTCTACGCCAACACGCGCCCGTGTCTGTCGCTGACCCCTTTTGTGGACACAAAGCACCCTGGCGTGGACGTGCTGATCGTCCGCGAGAACGAAGAAGACCTCTATGCAGGCATCGAGCACCGTCAGACCCAAGACGTTTACCAGTGCTTGAAGCTGATCAGCCGTCCAGGCTGTGAAAAGATTATTCGTTTCGCCTTCGAATATGCCCGTGCCCACGGCCGGAAAAAGGTCTCGTGCTTCACTAAAGACAACATCATGAAGCTGACTGATGGTCTCTTCCACAAAGTCTTTGACGAGATCAAAGTTGAATACCCCGAGATCGAGACGGATCACTGGATCATCGACATCGGCACGGCGCGTCTCGCCGACACGCCCGAGATCTTCGACGTCATCGTCACCTCGAACCTCTATGGTGACATCATCTCTGACGTGGCTGCCCAAATCACCGGTTCGGTAGGTCTCGGCGGCTCGTCTAACGTTGGTCAGCACGCTGCCATGTTCGAAGCCGTCCACGGCTCAGCGCCCGACATTGCCGGTCAGAACATCGCCAACCCATCGGGTCTCATCCTCGCTAGCGTTCTCATGCTCCAGCACATTGGCCAGCCCGAAGTAGCAGAGCGCGTCCACAACGCTTGGATGAAGACCATCGAGGACGGTGTTCACACCGGCGACATCTACAAAGAGGGCCGCTCGGCCGAGAAAGTTGGCACGAAGGAATTCGCTGACGCCGTCATCGAGCGCCTGGGCCAAGAGCCCAAGATCCTCGCCAAGGCCAGCTACCAAACCGGCCGCGCGTTTGAGCTGCCTGAAGTCGCTAAACCCGAGCCCCAGAAGAAAGAGCTCGTGGGCATCGACGTGTTCTGCGACTGGGACGGCTCAGCCGATGCCCTGGCGGAGCAGCTGCAAGGCTCAGCGACGAGCAAAGTGAAGCTCGAGATCATCACCAACCGCGGTGTGAAGGTGTGGCCGGAAGGTATTCCCGAAACGTTCTGCACCGACCACTGGCGCTGCCGCTTTTCCGCGGAGGACTTCTCAAACGCCGATGTGGCCGAGCTGCTCACAGCCTTCGCCACGGCGGGCATCGACTTCGTGAAGACCGAGCACCTCTACAATTTCGACGGTGAGCGCGGTTACTCCTTGGGCCAAGGCCAGTAAGCCTATCGTCATTCGACTAAGAGAAGGGCGCCTTAGCGGGCGCCCTTTTTTTGATGCCTACTTCATCGGCGGAAAACCGAGGCGGGCGAGGTTGAGAAGCCCCCACCACCAAGGCTTTTTCTTCTCGCTCTGCTCAGCGGCAACGTCTCTTGGGTCTCTCCACAGCATCGTCCATCTCCTCTCGACATGAAGCAGAGACGCATCTATCAAACCTCAACCTTAGCTGAGGTCAAGTTATGTCGTCGAAGAAACTGACCAAGGCCCTGACGCCCGCAGAAGCCGCACAGCGCATGGGCTTGTCAGTATCAGCCCTGCACTTTTACGAGCGCGAAGGTTTGATCCGGGCCTGGCGGACTGAGGGCAACCAGCGCCGCTACGACCGCACAACGCTAAGGCGACTTGGGCTGATCAAAGCCGCACAGGGGCTCGGTATTCCCTTGATGGAGATCAAGCAAAAGCTGGCCGCCCTGCCCCATGATCAACCCGCGACGAAGGCTCATTGGGCCGCGGTGGCAGCGGACTGGCAGAGTGACCTTGACGAGCGCATCGCAAAAATGTCTCGATTGCGAAACCACCTTAATGGCTGCATAGGCTGTGGGTGCCTCTCACTCGACCAATGCCCGCTCAACAATCCTGAGGATCGTCTGGCGAAAAATGGCCCTGGTCCGCGCGCCATTGAGGGCGATATCTCCGCTGACAACCAGTTGCGGTGAAACCCTGGCCAGATGGCAAACGAACTACTATGTGCACCGCAGCAAGACCAGACGAGAAAGACCCTGCCCGTGAGTGATAGTGCCGTTGCCGAAAAGCCGCTCGTGAACCCCAAGCTGGCGACCGTGGAAAAGGTCCTCAGCGTCGAGCATTACACGGATCGCCTGTTCCGCTTCCGCACCACGCGGCCACAAAGCTTCCGCTTCCGGTCAGGCGAGTTCGTCATGATCGGTCTCATGCAAGAGAACGGCAAACCGCTTTTGCGCGCCTACTCGGTGGCCAGCCCCGCCTGGGACGAAGAGCTTGAGTTTTACTCGATCAAAGTGCCCGATGGCCCCCTGACCAGCCGCCTCCAAGGGATCCAGCCGGGCGACGACATCCTGCTGGGCAAGAAGCCTACGGGTACGCTGGTCCTCGACGCCCTGACACCTGGCAAGCGTCTTTACATGTTCTCGACGGGTACCGGCTTTGCACCTTTCGCGAGCCTGGTTCGCGATCCCGAGACCTACGAAAAGTTCGAGGAAGTCATCGTCACGCACACCTGCCGTGACGTGGACGAGCTGCGCTACTCGCAAGAGCTAGTCGAAAACCTCATCAATGATCCGCTGATTGGCGAAATGGCCCAGGGCAAGATCCGCCTCTATACCTCGTGCACCCGGGAAGACTATCCGCGCATGGGCCGCATCACCAACTTAATCGAATCCGGCAAACTGTTCGAGGACCTGGGCGTCCCGCCACTCGATCCGGCTACGGACCGCGGGATGATCTGCGGTTCGATGGAGATGATCCAAGACACCGCAGCGCTACTGGAAAAGGCTGGACTCACCGAAGGGTCCAATAACGCGCCGAGCGAATTTGTCATCGAGAAGGCTTTTGCTGGCTGAAGCCCTGTGCGGCAGATTGCCGCTAACATGACAATAAATCCCCGAAGTCTTTGTCTTCCAACGACTTGGGTGCGGTAATGGTGAAATTGCGCTGGCTTTCTTTCGCGCCACATTTACCTCCCTCGCGTTCCCTCAACCGACCAGCTTTGGTCAGGAGAGAGTGTTGGACCTGGAAGATGTCACGCGGAATTTAGGCGCGTCCATGCGGGACTCGGCGGTGATCGCCAGTACCGAGCAGGGGATCGCCGCCCCAGGCCCGAAGATCATCTGGTGCAACAACGCTTTCATCGAACTGACGGGCTACGCGCCCGAAGAGGTCATCGGGAAATCGCCGAGAATTCTTCAGGGCGCCAACACTTGCCCGGAGACGCGCGCCCGCATCCGGCATAGCCTTGCGAACTGGCTACCGTTCCGCGAACGGATCTTGAACTACACCAAGTCTGGTGAGGAGTTCTGGGTCGAACTCGATATCCAAACCATCGCCGATGACGAAGGGTGGTACCACTATTGGGCCGCCATCCAACGGGATGTGACCGACGAAGTCCGAGCCCAAGAGCAACTCGACGAAGTCAATCGCCAGATTGGGCTGTGTGTCGAGGGCGGCGGCATCAGCCTTTGGGACTGGCACGTCGATAGTGATGTTCTCCAGCTGAACAGAAAAACGTTTCAGATGCTGGGCCTGAGGTGCGACGACTCCAACCCGCTCAACACGATGAAACGATGGCAGGACCGTCTGCATCCGGACGATACCTCAGAGTTTGCTGCCCGCGCCAATGATAGCGTCGCCAATGGCGCCCCCTTCGACTGCACCTACCGAATAGCCTCCGCCAGCGGTGAGTGGCGTTGGTGGCGCACCGTCGGCGGCATGGTGAATGGGGACGAGCGGCGCCTCAATGGCGTCAGTACCGATGTGACGGAAATCAAATCCGCTGAAGCGGAATCCACGGCGGCCAGCCAGATGAAATCGGAGTTCTTGGCCAATATGAGCCATGAAATCCGCACACCCCTCAATGGCATCCTCGGCATGGCTCAGCTCTTGGATGACACCATCGAGAGCGACAATCAGAAGGCCTACCTTTCGACGATCAAGAAGTCTGGCGAGGCCCTCCTCACGATCATCAACGATGTTCTCGACATCGCATCCATCGAGAGCGGTGCTGTCACACTGAACAAAGAGGAAGTGGATGTTCGAAACGTTGTTCACGATGCCCTAGCATCAGTTGAAGGCATCGCTCGTAGCAAAAACCTCAGCCTTCGCACCGATATCCAGCTGGCATCCGTACCTACGTTCAATCTGGATGCTGGCCACCTCCGCCAGGTCTTGATCAACCTCGCTGGTAACGCGGTGAAATTCACTGAGGCCGGCAGCGTTACCATCAGTGTGCGTGAGAGCGACGATAACCTCCATTTTGATGTCACCGACACCGGACCTGGTATTCCTCAAAACAAACAGCACACGATCTTCTCTCGATTTGTTCAAGCCGATGGATCGGCATCACGGCGGCACGGCGGCACTGGCCTAGGCTTGTCGATCGCACGTGATCTTGTGCGCGTAATGGGCGGCGAGCTGCGGGTTGACAGTAACTTTGGAGAGGGCGCACGCTTCCATTTTTCGCTCGCCATCGCCGGTTCTGCTAACGCGGAACCCACTGAGCCAGCGATCCCAGCCACCGCTGCGCCAGAACCAAAAACCCAGGTTCTGCTTGCAGAAGACAATCCCGTGAACCAACAGATCCTCCGTGAGGTGATTTCCCGCATCGACGGGTTCGACGTGGAAATCTGCGAGAACGGGGTCGAGGCCGTTGAGGCAACCCAGCAGAGGCGCTTTGATTGTATCCTGATGGACATCAACATGCCCATGCTGGCCGGCGACCGAGCCATTCAACTCATCCGGTCGAACGGCGGTCGCGCGTCAGACGTTCCGATCTTTGTTCAAACGGCAGACGCTGACATTCGCAACTGTGAGCGTTATATCAGTCTTGGTGCAGACGATTGTATCTTGAAGCCCTTGAACGTCATGGATCTCCATCAGACCCTCGAGAGTTTCTTCGGACCGACCAGCCAGGTGGGGCCCTTGCCAGACTTGCCCGCTGCCAACACGCTTGTGGGGGAAGTCGACACCTGCCGGTTAGAATTCTCAACAGATGTGAAACCGGTGCTGGCTGAGGCAACGATGTTCGATGGCGGTTTCATCCGCATCACAACCAATAGTCGTACCGTGCTGCCAAAATTCTTCCGCATCACGCTGGACCTGAAAGAGACCTATCTCGTTCGGCCTGTTCGCCAGGATGGATGCGAAATTTGGGTGGAGATCGTCCACTTCGCCAACGGCATTCGCGCCCGATCTCTGGGGCGCCCCCATGACAGACGAGCGGTATCTGCTATCACAGCCTAAACTATCTTAGGTGGTGCCATGACGATCATCCGTGTTTTGCTCTTGACCCTGTCGTTGGTTGGTTTCACCGCTAGCGGCGCTTTCGCCAACGACGGTGATGTGCCGGAGCCCACGATCATGATCGACTTTAAGACCCTCCAGAAGACGCCGAAGCCGAACCAGTGGCTCGTGGCACCCGACGGCTTGCTTGAGCAGGAAACCGCTGACGCGCCCGCGCCGACTTTCTCTCACGACTCCAGCGCCCTTTTCGTCGCCGTGTCAGCCTTTGTGAAGGACTTACCCCGGACATCGGAGATCAAGGCGGATCCCGAAGGCATGAGCATCAGCTATGTCGCCACCGTGCCCGTCTTCGGGTTCAAGGATGATGTTGATATCACAGTGCTTTCGGCCGATGGCGGCAGCACGCTGGCGGTTTATTCGCGCAGCCGCGTTGGCTATTCCGATTTCGGCGTCAACAAGCGCCGCGTGGATGGCCTGCTCGAAGCGATCACCGCCAAGCTGGGCAACTGAGCCGACATTGATCGTCATCTAGGCGTGCTGGATTTCAGCTGCTAGCCGGTCCGCATGTCTATGCCTTCCACCCCCGCTGTTCCCACCCTTTCGCTCGCCAACGGCATCGATGCCGATGCCCTGTTCCACGCCCTGACCGAAACCGGCTTCGTGATCGTTACTGATCACGGGATCGATTTGAGTGAGCTGGAAGCGACCTACGCCAGTGTGGAGCGTTTCTTCTCGCGGCCTGTCTCAGAGAAAGAGACCTTCATCACGGGCGACGGCGGACAGCGCGGCTACACCCGATTTGGCACTGAGAACGCAAAGGATAACCCCGTTCCGGATCTCAAAGAGTTTTGGCACGTGGGCCGGGATGCGATCTCGCCCAACGTTTGGCCGGACGAGCCATCGGACTTCCGGCAACGTGTCACCTGGCTTTACGAGCAGATCGACGCTCTCGGGCTCAAACTTCTCAGCGCCCTCACCAGTCCGCTGAATATCCCCGAAAGCACGTTTGATGATATGGCAGCAGGCGGAAATTCCGTCTTACGCCTTTTGCACTATCCGCCGATCCCCGATGATGCAGATCCCAACGCCGTACGCGCGGCGGCCCATGAGGACATCAACCTCATCACGCTACTGGTGGCAGCAAGTTGCGCTGGGCTTGAGTTGCTTGACCGCACCGACACGTGGCGGGCTATTGAAGCACCCGAGAACGCGATCATCGTCGATGCTGGAGACATGCTCGCACGCATCACAAACGGCCGTATTCCAGCCACGACGCACCGCGTGGTGAACCCTGACGGACCGAACAAGTCGCGCTACTCCATGCCCTTCTTCCTTCACCCCAAATCTGAAGCCGTCCTTTCCGTGTTTCCTCAGTTCAAGGACGGAACAGAAGAACCAGACATCACGGGAGGTGCGTTTCTCGACGAGCGCCTGCGTGAGATCGGCCTGAAGGCCTAAGCGCACCATGATTGTGCTGGCCCTTTTCGCTTACATCTTCGTGCAAATGGGGATCGCTGCGTGGGCCGCACGCGGAACAATCAATGAGGGCGACTATCTTGTGGCCGGGAGAACCTTGGGCACCTGGTCCGTGGCGTTATCCGTATTCGCGAGCTGGTTCGCGGCTGAAACCGTCATCGCTACCTCCGCCGAAGTGGCCGCCAACGGCATGGCCGGCGCTCGAGTTGAGCCCTTTGGCTATGGCCTCGGTATTATCGCCCTCGCGCTGATCTTCGCCGTTCGCCTGCGCAAAGCGGGCCATATGACCATCGCGGGGTTTCTGGGCAGCCGCTTTGGATCGAGGGTCCAGGTGTCAGCCTCGATCGTCGTGGCATTGTCGGCAACGGTGTGGGCCAGCGCCCAGCTCAACGCGCTGGCGGTGATCATTACCGAGAGCAGCGGCTTACCCTTCCTCCTGTCCCTAATGATCGGCACCGGTCTAGTGATTGGCTACACCTGGATCGGCGGAATGAAAGGCGACGTCGCCACGGATGTCATCCAAGGGATGGTGATGATGGTCGGGCTCGCCATCATCCTCTGGCTACTGATCGAAGCAGCGGGAGGTTTGAAGCCGGCTTTGGATAGCGTGCCGGAAGCCCGTTGGTCACTGCGCGGCGAGGAAGAGAGTTGGCTCGATCGCATGGAGCTATGGCTCATCCCGATCTTTGGCACCGTGGTGGCACAGGAAGCGATCTCTCGAGTACTTGCGGCCAAGTCACCGAACATCGCGAAAAACGGCGCGTTGCTGGGCGCTGTGATCTACCTGCTGGTGGGGTTGATCCCTGTCGCGTTGGGGCTGCTGGGCACAGGGTTGAACCTCGAGGTGACCGAAGGCGACGGCTATTTCACCAGCCTCGCCCGAGCGCTCTTGCCCGCTTGGCTATTTGTCATTGTCTCAGGCGCGCTGCTGTCGGCTATTTTATCGTCCGTAGACAGCGCCCTCCTATCAGCCTCCGCCGTGACCACGGAGACGGTGCTCGAGCGACGCGGCGACGGCATGTCAGCGGAACAACGGTTGTTGCTAGCGCGAGGCCTGACCGCCGCCGCTGGTATCATCGCCGCCGTGATCGCAGCGTCGGGCGAGTCCCTAAGAGACCTCGTTTTGACCGCTGGCAGTATCTCGAGTTTGCTCTTGGTACCGATGTTGGCCGCGGTGTTTACCTCACACCATCGGGCGGAACCGGTGTTGGCCTCAGTAGGACTATCGCTTATCGCGTCGGGCATTCTTGATTGGTGGCTTGGGGTGCCTGGAGCCTTGCTCTACGCCATCGCGGTCGGCGCCTTGGCTTGGTTCATCGGCGCTATAGCGACACGGTCTTCGGCTTAATCCACTCGGACTCAGGGATGCCCTGCAAGGCGAGAAGCGCTGTCAGATCAGCATGCTGAAGGGAGACGTCAGCTGATCGTTCGAGCACACGCTTTGGCCGGTACCCGATACCTATGCCGGCCGCCTCAATCATATTCACATCGTTCGCGCCGTCACCGACGGCGATGGCATCGCTCGGCTGAAGGCCATGCTCTTTGCACAGAAGATGTAGTCGCTCTGCCTTTGCATTGGGGCCTAAGATAGGTTCAGCCACTTGTCCCGTGAGAAAGCCGTCTGCCGATCGCAGCCGGTTCGCATAGACGTCGTTGAACCCAATCGCTTCGGCCAGCGGCCCTGCGAAGACATCAAAGCCGCCGGTTACCAAGGCTGTATGGGCGCCACGCGTTCGCATCGTCCTGACGAGGATAAGAGCGCCTTCCGTAAGCGTCGTCCGCTCACGGACTTTGGCCAAAGCCTCATCAATGGCCAGCCCGTGAAGAAGCCCGACACGACGACGTAAGGCATCATCGAAATCAAGCTCACCCTTCATCGCCAGATCGGTGATACCGCGAACCTGAGGGCCAAAGCCGAATGCAGAGGCTAGCTCGTCGAGAGTCTCTTCCTCAACAATGGTGGAATCCATGTCCGCGAGAAGCAGTTTTTTCTCGCGCCCCTCTAAAGGCACGCAAGCCACGTCATAGCCGCCTTGAGCGCGAAGCGCTTCGACCGCTTTCTCTGCGGGCTCACGATCGAAGTGAGCCTCCGCCGCTGTGCTACTCAGATGACGGATCTTCACCTGAACTTTCCGGAGGGCTTGGCCCAGCGCTTGCGGCGCCTGGGGGCCCATCAACACAACGGCGTGTGTGGCCATCGTTTAGAACCTCAGAGCTGACGCCCGCTTCACTAACGGAAGTGCGCGTATGGATTCAAGCGCCTGTTCCTCAACGCTACCATCAAGCGCCAAAAGCGCCATGGCGTCGCCGCCGGCTTCCTGGCGGCCCAGGTTGAACGTCGCAACGTTGAGGCCCTGCTCACGCAGCACATCACCCAGGGCGCCAATGAAACCAGGCTTATCTTGGTTGACGATATAGAGCATGTCCGTGGCGAGGCTCGACTCCAACCGGACGTCGCCGATGCGCACGATCCGTGGCTCGCCACCAAAGAGCGCGCCCGTCACGCGGAACTCGCCTGTCGCGGTGGTAACCGTGACGCTCAGGGTGCTGCCGAAGTTGGGCGACGTCTCCGTCTTCTCTTC
>JABSRH010000220.1 GCA_013215175.1 Parvularculaceae bacterium
TGGAAAAGGGTGCGGTCCACCTGTTCAAAGTGAACGTGAATAATGGCGCCCTCAAGCGTGTAGCAAAGGGCAGTCCCAACACGGAGGATTGGATCTCCGACATCGACGGCAACCCGATGATCCGCGTGGATGGTGGCGGCTCAACGCGATACGCTGGTTGGCGCCCGCTCACCGTGCTCTACACCCCCGATGACAAGGGAAACTGGCAAAAGGTCAGGAGCTATTCGCGAACGCGCGACACAGAACAAAAGAACTTCGTTCCCGCTGGACGAACAACCAGCAATGATCAGTATGGTGTCATTTCCTTCACCGACAGCGACGAATGGGCAACGCTTAAACAGTTCGACCTAAGGTCCAATCAGTTGGGCGAGACCCTCGGCGCCATCGAGGGCGCTGACGTCACCAGCACCATTTTGAACCCTCGCGATAAAAGGGTGATTGGCGTCGCAGGTTGGCGCGACGAACGCGAGATGCATTTCTTTGACCCCGCCCTCCAGAAACGCTGGGACCGCATCGAGGAACTGCTGGGCGAACAACGAAATGCCCAACTGTGGAGCGCTTCGGATGATTTTTCGAAGATCGTCGTCGTGGCCACCGGCCCCACGAGCGCTGGCTATTACTCATTGTACGACGCAGACAGCGACACGCTGCGCAGCTTGTTCCCTCGCAACAAACGTATCTCGTCGCGCAATCTCGGCAAGGCGGAAGTGATCCAGTACACAGCCCGAGACGGACTTCCACTAACAGCCTATGTGACCCACCCGCACGGCGTGGCAGCCGATGAACCCGCGCCGTTGATCGTGAGGATCCACGGAGGCCCGCACGCACGCGATCGCTTTGACTACAATCCCGAAGTTCAGTTCTTGACCAGCCGTGGCTACCGCGTGGTGCAACCTTACTTCCGCGGCTCCACCGGCAAGGGCCGCACGTTTATGGAGCAAGGCTACGGTGAGTGGGGACTCACGATGCAAGACGACATCACCGATGCAGTGCTGGCATTGAAGGAGCGCGGCCTCGCCGACCCCAACACCACCTGCATCGTTGGCGGCAGCTACGGTGGCTACGCCGCGCTCTTTGCACAGATTAAAACACCAGACCTCTTTAGCTGCAGCGTCGCCGTGGCCGCCGTCACGGACCTGAAGCGCCAACTGCGCTACGACATGGAAATCTTCCTGCGCGGCACCACCATGCGGACGAGCGTTGAGGCCACGCTGGCCACGGACTCCGGCGCCCTATCGCTCAATGATCGATCACCCGCGAAGCAAATTGGCAAGATGACCAAACCGGTCCTGATCGCTCACGGTGAACAAGACTGGCGCGTGCCGTGGCGCATCACGAAGGATTTTTGGTCACGGATGAAGTCGAGCGATACGCCCACGGCATCGATCATATTCGAACACGAAAGCCACGCCGGTTGGAGTGACCGCGCCGAGCTGTTCTATCACGATTGTCTCGAGGACTTTCTCGCGGTGAACATTGGCGGCAAGGTCAGCGGCACTCACACGCCAACGTGGGATAACCTACGTTGTCCCGGACGGATGAACGATTAGTGCGGGATTAGTCGAAGCTGGCTGGTTCGGTGGCCGGTTGGCCGCCTTGCCCCTCAACGATCTTCTCGATGCGCTCTCGGGCCGCGCCTAGGGTCGCGTCGCAATGGGCTTTGAGGGCTGCACCGCGCTCATAAAGGGTGATCGACTCTTCCAGGGCCACCTCGCCGCTTTCGAGCTTCTGAATGATGCCTTCGAGTTCTTTGAGGGCATCTTCGAAGGACATTTTTTTGATGTCTTTGGTCATTCGGCGGCCATGGCCTCTTCTTGTTTGTCTTGGGGCTGAGCACTCAGCTGGTCTGCAGGGCGGCGGTAAGCTCGGAACGACCAATAGTCGTTCTTGCCCTGATGATCGACCAAGGCCCACCCTTTTTTCTTCAGCACACTGTCAAGCATCCAGTTGAGATAACCGTGGGCACACAGAAGAACGTCACCAGAGCTATCGGCCTCATCGGCCAGACGGTCGGCGATGGCGCGCACCCGGCGTCGCGCACCCCAATGGTTCTCGACGCCTGACGGGGCATAGCCGAAAAACCAGAAACTGCGGCTGATAACACCCCAGGTTGTGGGGGTGAGCTTGATGAAGCTTGGGAAGAAGGGCGGCGGCGGCAGCGGGCATTCGACGAACATCGCATCGCGCGGCACGATGCGGGCATCGTCCACCACAGCATCGGCGGTTTCAATGGCGCGCGGCAGCGTCGAACACAGAACGGTTTTGGCGTCGGAGGCAATCGATACTAACGATTCCGGCGGCGTCTGACCCGGTGCTAGGCCTGCTCGGTCATAGCCAGCCCACCAGGAGCCGTACTCGCGTGCCGTGATCTTCACGCTGCGGTCCACATCGGGGCGCCCGTGACGCGCGGTGACGATCATGCCTGTCATGGGCGGTGGTCTTAAGGCTGGTTTGCCGCCGCGGCTAGCGCTTTATGTGCCGGAAGCAAGCTCTTTTGCCCGGCGGTACGCAGCGGCGACAGCAGCGACGAAACTCTCCACCAACGCGCGTTCATCAAGCACTTTCAGTCCTTCAGCGGTCGTGCCGCCCGGACTGGTGACGGCTGTGCGCAGGGCGCCCGCGTCCCGGCCGTCCTGCTCGAGCAGCTTGGCGGTGCCTATGAAGGTCTGCTCCGCCATCAAGCGAGCCGCCTCAGGGGAAGCGCCTTGGTCGATGGCGGCTTCGGTCAAGCCCTCCACCGCACGCAGGAAGAAAGCAGGCGCACAGCCTGTAACCCCCATCAACCGGTCGAGATCGTCCTCGGTGGGGCACCAATGAACCCCGCCTGCGGCTGTCATAAGGCGCTCGCCCATGGCGCGCTCATCCGCGCTTAGCAGCGGGTTTTCAGCCAGCAGCGTGACGCCGGAGCGGACCTTCGCCGGTAGCGTGGGCATCACCCTCAGAACCTTCGGGCTTGCCTCACCGCGCTTCAGCAGCATAGAGATCTCGTCGACCGAGATTCCAGCAGCGATGGAGACGAAGAGCGTCTTGTCGAAATTCGGCCAGTTCAGCTCGGGCAGAACAGCGCCGAAAACCTGGGGTTTGATGGCCAGCACGCACAGATCATAGCCCGCATCGTCTTCAGGGTTCAGTTGCAACCCAGCCTCATTGCAGAGGCTGACGAGGTCGTCGCTTGGGCTCGGATCGACGATGGCTGAGCCCGGCAGATCAAGGATGTCCGCCGCCAACCAAGACTTCAGCAAAGCACCGCCCATGGAGCCAGCGCCGATTTGGATCATACGAATCGTGTCGGTCATGGCCTCCGCGTAGCGGATTGCGACGCTGAGGCCAGCCCAAGAGGCGGTCCGAGCGTTGCCTTAGGGCGACGATGGATCGATATACCAGCGCTCCGGACAATAAGTGAGCCCAATCCCATGGCTAAAGAGCTTCGAGACATCAGCGGTGCGGCCGCCAGCGCGCACACGTTCAAGCACTTTGACCTGCTGCTCGCGGCGACGTGTGTGATCGTGGTGTGCTCGAACATCATCGGTGCCGGAAAGGTCGCGGACGTGGCCGGCTTCAGCTTTGGCGCTGGCGTCCTGTTCTTCCCTTTATCCTACGTCCTGGGTGACGTGCTGACGGAGGTCTATGGCTACCGCAAAGCGCGCCGAGCCATCTGGGCAGCGGTCGCTTCTGCTGCTTTCGCCGCTGGGATGGCGGCCTTCATCACCGCCATGCCGCCTGATGGATCTTGGAACAGTGATCTCGGCGGCCTGTCTCGACAAGACGCCTTCGCCGCTAACTTCGGGCAAGCGCCCCGCATTGTGGCAGCTTCGCTGATCGCGCTCTTTGCTGGTGAAATCGCCAACGCTCGGGTGATGGCCGCGATGAAGGTAAAGTCCGGCGGCTCAAAGCTCTGGCAACGGACGATTGGCTCGACCGCGGTGGGGCAAGCGGTGGACAGCCTTCTGTTTTATCCCCTCGCCTTCTACGGCATCTGGGACAACAAGCTGATCCTGACGGTGCTGGTGACGAACTATGCCCTGAAGGTGCTGTGGGAAGCTGTGCTGACACCAGTCACGTACCGCGTCGTCGGGGCCTTGAAGAAGGCGGAGGGCGTCGACGTGTACGACGCGCCCTCTTGACCGCTTAGGCCGTACCCGCTGGTTTCAAGACACAGGCCGCGAGAGATTCCTGCGCGGTGCGCCCGCCCCAGACGCAGAAGTTGAAGGCAGGGTAGTACTGCTCGAACGCATCTTGAGCCGCGCGCAACAGGCTCTCGGCTTGGTTCGGCGCCATGCCCTGCTCATCCGACAGCACCACACCGTTGCGATAAACGATGCCGCCTTCTTGGCCCCAAAGGTCGAAGTGGCCGATCCACAGCCGCTCGTTGACCAGAGCCAGAAGTTTGTAGACCTCGGCCTCGCGCGTCCCCGGCACCTTCAACTCAAGTGGGGCACCGATCTGCAGGACCTGGGCGTCGG
>JABSRH010000221.1 GCA_013215175.1 Parvularculaceae bacterium
CGTGATCAGATCAGCGCCGACGATGGCGGCGTGTCGGTGCGCCCTGGCGCGCGCGTCGGCGGCGTGGAGCAAGACGCGCCCGCCACGCAAGACAGCGACCTGGACACCGTGCTGATGGCCGATGAAGAGCGCCACGCGCTGCTGAGCCGCGCCGAGACCGAGACCGACCCTCACACCATCGCTGAGATCCAGACGCGCCTCGCCGACATAGAAGCGCACTCCGCAGAGGCGCCCGCGGCGTCGGTGCTGTCCGGCTTGGGCTTCAGCACCGAAGAACAGGCGCGGGCGTGCTCGGAATTTTCCGGCGGTTGGCGCATGCGCGTCGCGCTCGCGGGGGTGCTGTTCGCCAAGCCGGATCTCTTGTTGCTCGACGAGCCGACGAACTATCTCGACCTTGAGGGCGCCACCTGGCTTGAGAACTATCTCGCCAAATATCCTTACACGTCGCTGATCATCAGCCACGATAGGGGCCTGCTTAACCGCTCGGTGAGCCACATCTTGGCGCTCGATGCGAAGAAGCTATCCGTGCACGTTGGTAACTACGATACCTATGCGCGTCGTCGGGCGGAGCAAGCGCGGCTCGCCTCCATGCAAGCGGAGAAGATCGAAGCGCAGCGCGCCCACATGCAGGCTTTCGTCGATCGCTTCAAAGCCAAGGCGTCCAAGGCGAAGCAGGCGCAGAGCCGTGTCAAAGCCATCGAGAAGCTCGCCACGGTGGACCTGCCGATTGCCGAGCGCACAACGCCTTTCCACTTTCCCTCGCCGAAGCCCGTCATGGCCCCGCCGATCGTCCGCCTGGAGAAGGCGGACATTGGCTACGAAGAGGGCAAGCCGGTGCTGCGCGATATCACCTTGCGCATCGATAGCGAGGATCGCATCGCCATCCTCGGCGCTAATGGTCAGGGCAAGTCGACCCTGGTCAAGGCTGTATCCGGTCGCCTCGCGGTGATGGACGGCAATCTGTACAAGCACAAAAAGCTCAAGATCGCCTACTTCGCGCAACATCAGCTCGATGAGCTGCGGCCGAAAGAAACCCCTTTCGAGCATGTGCGCAAGCTGATGCCCGACGGGACAGAGGCCGAGGTCCGCTCGCGCACGGCACAGCTGGGCTTTGGCCCGGACAAAGCGGACACGAAGGTCGAGAAGATGTCAGGCGGTGAGAAAGCGCGCCTGCTCTTCGGACTGATCACCTTTGATCATCCCCACATGATGATCCTCGACGAGCCCACAAACCACCTCGACATCGATAGTCGCGATGCACTGATCGCTGCATTGAACGATTATCAGGGTGCGGTGCTGCTCATCACCCACGACGCCCACTTGGCTGAGGCTGTGGCCGATGTCCTGTGGGAGGTGCGTGACAGCGCGGTGCACCGGCTGGAGGATAGCCTCGACGACTATCGCCAGCGCATTCTCGCGCTTGAACGCAGCGGCACCAAACGCGAACGGCCCCAGGGCGAGACCAGTGCCGACCGCCGCCGCGACGCCGCTGAAAAGCGCAAAGCGCTGCAACCACTGAAAAAGAAAGTCACCGCCGCGGAAGCGCTCGTGGATAAGCTCAGTGCCAAGATCGAAAAGCTCGACGAAGACCTAGCCGACCCCACCCTGTACGAAGCCGATCCCGCGAAAGCCGCCAAGCTCAACAAAGCCCGCGCCGACGCGGTGAAAGACCTCGAGGCCGCCGAAGAAGCTTGGCTAGAACACTCATCCGCCTACGAAGAAGCGGCTGCGGAAGCGGGATTGAGCTAAGGGATCAAGGGCTCGAACGTCTCTTCTGGTTCACCGGGAACGGCGAGCGTTGGCTCGGCAGGCTCTGGAGCCGGGCAAGCTCTCGTCATCGCATCGCGGCGCTTGGGAGGGTACGACGAATTCCGTGTCCGAAAATCAAGTCCAAATTTCGCCCACATGTCGTCTCGTTCCCAGCGGGCCTGCAACCTCTCGCGTTCCGCACGCTCGGCTTCCGTTCGCGCACGCTGTCCTGCCGGCCCCTCCGCCTCCTCTAATCTACTCTCTAGACTACTTATTTTGCTTTCAAGCCGACCCCTCTCCCAACTGTAATTCATCCGTTCTTGCCGTGTCGAGTCGCTGCCCGGTTCGCTAAGTGAGGCCAGAGCACTCTTTGTGGATTTGATTTCACTCTTAATTGACGAGGGGTTCAGCTCGCTGGCCTCGCCGGCAGCCAGCTCCCAACGGCGCTGTGCAGCCTTTTCGTTGAAAATGGCCTCTGATATCTCCTGAAACTCAGTATTTCCGCCGCAACGATCAGGGTTATACCGAATGCCTTGGCGCCGATTTGCCGCCTTATAAACACCAAGCGGTGTGCAGTAGGTCTCTAATCCCTCGGCTCTTCCGCACTCATACAGATTATCATCAGGAACGATTTCAACCTCGCGACAAATGCCGGTGAGCCGACGGACCTGCGAAGACTTGCCCGAATATCCATCCTCGAGACCGAGCTTCCGCCAATCCGCATTCTTACAATCGGTCGCCGTGAAAGTCTCACAACCCGCAAGAACCAAGGCTGCGCCAACGAGGCTGAACAACTCTTTCGACAAGACTTCATCTCCCCAACACTTTCACGTTGGGGTAATCCAATCAGTCAATCAATGATTTCCGTCAGCTGGCCCTAAGGGATCAGGGGGTCAAATCGACGATCACGATCCCGGTCGTCGAAGCGGTCACGCGCGCGCATCTCTAGCTCCACCTCCAGGCGGATCAGTTCGTACTGCGCACGGTCAAAGTCGCGCTCTAATCGACGAAGCCGTGAGCGGGCCTCGCGTTGGCGATAGGGGAAGCGATCAAGGTCTTCCAGCGAGTTGCGCAAAGACCTCTCAGCGCGTTTGCGTTCCTTCTTACCCAGATCATCGCGGCGCAGCTTTTTGCGCATGTTGCGCACGTTGCGGCGGTCCCAATCGTAACTGCTCAGTAGACTGTCGAGTGCGTTCTCAGCCGAGTTCAACTGAGACCTTACCGTCGCGAAATTCGTGGTGATGCGGTGGATGCGGTTCAACTCGGGATCAAAACCGCATTCGCCCATGTTACCGCGGCGACGCATGCCCGCGGCGTAGACACCTTGCGGCGTGCAAAAGCGGGTCAGGCCGGTCTGTCGCCCACGTTCCCAGGCCTCAAAATCTGCCTGGATGCCGTAATTGCTGCAAGCCTCGCTGTAGCGCTGAAAACGGCCCACGGTCTCGCCCCACTGGCCATCGTTCTGGCCCATGGCCTCCCAGTTGGCGAACTCACATTCCTCTTTGGAAAGGGTCGCACAGCCTGAAACAGCCACGATAAGGCCCAGAGACAATAGTAGACTTCGGAGCACGTTGGCCCTCCCCTTGGCGATCATGCTGGCACGAGATTCCGCCCGTCAGCAACCTTTGTGGCTGTGAATAGTTGCCAATCTTCTAGGTGGGGTCGGCGAACAGTCGCGGAAAGGCCTCGCGGTCGACGCGCTCGATTTGTTGTTTGAGCTCGTCAGCAGTTGCACACGCTCGACGAGCTCGCCGAGCGGCCAAAAAGGCGACAAACGCGTCGCCCAGGGCTTCGGCCCGAGCATCATCGAGGACCTCGGAATCGCGTTCGATGCGAGAGCGCAATTCGGCGACTTCGTCAGCATCCTTTTCAGCATCAAGACGGCGTAGCTGTTCCCGGCCATCCTCAATTGACTCGCTAAGATATTGATTGGTCGATTCAAAAGACGATGTGCTAGCATTTGCTGCTGCGGCGCTGTCGTCAGCGGACCGTTGCGCACGCGTGCACCGCCGCGCGCCCAAAAAAATCTCTTCAACGTCAAGGCCCGCTTCAGAGCTTCGGCCTAGAATACCGATGATGTCCGGATCCTCGGATTCCGTGCAGGAGGAGATCACACCGATGTCGCGGCGCCCAGCGGCAAACGCACCGCTCGGATTACAAAACGTTTTCAACCCCTCGCGATAGCCCTGACGCCAGGCAACCTCATCGGGAACCACACCGCTCCCTTCGCAGGCCTTCACGTAGCGATCCCACCGAACAAGGCCCCAACCTTCCGAACCGTCGGTAAAACCTGCTTGCTGCCAATCCACTGTTGCACACTGCTGAGGCCGCAAGTTCAAAGCAGGTCCGGACGGCCCTGTCTCACATGCCACCGCCAACAAGCTTAACGCCAACATGGCACGAGAATTTGCCATCGTAATCACACCACCCCAGAACGAACCTAGAAATTGTCGTTCCGAAGCAGCGTATTAGCCCTCAAGCCGCTTGTCCACGATGCGCAGCCGGCGGGGCATGCGCGCGGCGAGACGCTCGTCATGGGTGGCCACCACCATGGCCGTGCCCTGCTCGGCCACCACCTCCAGCAGCAGGTCGACGACGGGGGCAGACGTCTCTTGGGCTAGGTTGCCCGTGGGGTCGTCAGCGAGCAGCACCAGCGGCTTGTTCACCAAC
>JABSRH010000222.1 GCA_013215175.1 Parvularculaceae bacterium
GGAGCTTGAGGGGTTTGAGGAGACGGAGCTTCCGCAGCCACCTTCCGGACCGGATCGCTGATCCCGTAGATCGCCACCGTCAGCCCCGCCAGGATGCGCAACGCGCCCGCCTGGTGGGCTAGACCCAACCACAACGGCACAAAGGCGAGCAGCGCCCAAATGCCGAGCAGCACCTGCAAGCCAATCGCTCCGCCTACAGCACCGGCCACGCGAGCATGGCCCGCCCGCGCTGCGCGCCAAGCAAAGACAGCGGCGGCGGCGGCCACGACATAGGCCATCGTGCGGTGATTGAACTGCACCGACTCCGCCCGTTCAAAGAGATCCAGCAACCGAGGGCTCGCGCTGAAATAGCCCTCTGGCACAAAGCTACCGTTCATCAGCGGCCACGTGTTGTAGGTCCAACCAGCGCGCAGACCGGCGACGAACGCCCCCAAAACAATCTGCACACTGGCCAAAGCCAACACGCCCAAACCTAACTTGGGCAGCCAAGGATCGCGCGCTTCAAGAAAGCCCCGCGGACGCACGAGCGCCACAGCCTGCCAAACGATCAGAGCAAAGAGGATCAAGGCGGTAGAGAGGTGCAGCGCCAAGCGGTACTGACTGACGTCCACGCGCTCGGAAAGGCCGGAGCTCACCATGTACCAGCCGATCGCGCCCTGCAGGCAGATGAGCAAAAACAGCCCACCCAGCTTCCAGCGCAAGGCGCCTTGCACTCGGCCCGTGACCCAGAACGTCACGAAAGGGATCAAGAACGCGAGGCCGATAAACCGGCCCAGATTGCGGTGACCCCACTCCCACCAGAAGATGAACTTGAACTCGTCCAGGGTCATGCCGGCGTTCACCAGCTCATATTCCGGGATCTGCTTATAGAGAGCGAAGGCCTCGTCCCAGGCCGCTTGGTTCAGCGGCGGGAGGGTGCCCATCACCAGATCCCATTGTGTGATCGAAAGACCCGAGTCGGTGAGACGCGTGGCGCCGCCGATGATGACCATCAGCGCGATCAACGCCGCCATGGTGAAGAGCCAAATCGCGACAGGACGATGCAGGGGGTTCAACGCTACCATATCGCGGGGCTATAGGCCCAACACGATGCCCTTTGAAAGAGGCTAGAGCGACGCGGGAGATGACCATGCATCCACGGCAGAAAAAGCTGATCCTCGTGCTCAGCGCGGTTCCCTTTCTGGTGATCTACGCCGGCATAGCGCTCGCCATCTACGACGCTATGCCGAAGCAAAAGCTGCTTGAGCTCGTCTACTTCGTGGTTGCAGGCACGGCGTGGGCGTTCCCGCTCAAGCCCGTGATGAAGTGGGCCAACAAGCCCGTCGACTAGACGTGAGAGGCAGCCTTACGGCGTCGCCTCTTCAACCTCCTCGCCATCCGGCACCCGGAAGATCTGGCCTGGATAGATGAGATCAGGATCGCGGATCTGGTCGTCATTGGCCTCATAGATCACCGTGTACTGGAACCCATCGCCATAAGCCCGACGCGCAATAACCCAAAGGTTGTTGCCCGGCTGAACGATGACGTTGCCGTCTCGGAACAAAATGTCTTCGCGGCGAGCCTGCTCGAATGGCACCTCGATGGCGTAGGCAGGGCGGCCATCCTCACCCAGCTGCACGATCTGCAGGGTGTATCTTCCGGGCTGGAGTTCTCCTTCAACAGACCAACGGCCACTAGGATCCGTCTGGGTCTCGGTCACACCTTGCCCATTGGCAAAAATCTGTACTACGGAACCTGGCTCAGCGCGGCCAGATAGAATGACATTGCCCTCGGCGTCATAGTCAATGGTCTCAATCGTCAGAGGGCCAAGGCTCGGGTCAAGCGGCTGTGCCCGCTGCAGCACTTCCGTCGTACCTCCGGGAGTTGTTCGCAGCACGACGGGACCCTGGTTCGCTTGTTCAGGTACGTAGACGATCACCGTCTCCTCGCCGACGATCACGGTCCCATCGGCCAGCGTCTGGCGAAGCGTCAGCTCAACAGGTCCTGCGCTGAGCGGCGTATCCACGGCCATGGCGAAGGTCCCGTCTGCCGCGATCGGTTCCGTCGAGACGGACTTGCCGTTGGCCAGCAGCTCAGCGGCACCACCCGGCGAGCCCCGGCCAGCCACCGTCGCAAAGCCATCTCGGGTCACGCGAACGATGTCAAAAGTCGGCGGAACAACGCCGGCTTCAGCTTTTACTTGATCTTCGGCACGTGGTGCCCCCACATCAGGGGCCGCATCGCGGCGCTGCTTGAGGCCAAACCAAACGCCCACAGCGATGGCGATCAACAATAGAAAAACAATAGCAACGCGCATAATGCCAGTCTGTACCCTTGCCTGCCCTGCCGTTCTGCTACGCAGCAGCGCTGGCTGCAAGCGGGCTTGCATGCTGCGCCGCACGCTGACTTGAGGAGATTTTCCGTTATGACCACCAAACTTTCATCGATCTGCGTTTACTGCGGCAGCCGCTACGGCAAAGAAGACGAATATAAAGAAGCCGCTGAAATTCTTGGGAAAAGCATCGCTGAAGGCGGCCTGAAGCTGGTGTTCGGTGGCGGCACCAGAGGCCTCATGGGCGCCACAGCGGGCGCCGCGAGAGATGCTGGCGGTGAGGTTCTCGGCATCATTCCCGAGTTCCTAAAAAAACAGGAAGGCTTGCTGGATGACATCGATCACGTGATCGTTGAGACCATGCACGAGCGCAAAATCAAGATGTTCGACGCTTGTGATGCCTTCTGCGTGCTGCCCGGCGGCATCGGTACCCTCGAGGAAATGGTTGAGGTGATGTCGTGGTCGAGCCTGGCCCTCCACAAAAAACCGATCATCCTCTGCAACATCGACGGCTATTGGGACCCCTTCATCGAGCTGATCAACCACGTGTCGGATGGCGGCTTCGCCTACCCGGGCCTCCGCGACATGCTCATCGTCGTGGACAAGGCCGAGGACGTGGTCGCAGCGGCTCGCGAAGCGAGTGCCGCCGCACCGTCCATGGCAAAGGTCTAAGTTATGCGTCCTGACCAGATGACGGCATGGCTGTCGTCTGGTCGCGATCAGCGGCCACATGGCCAGGCAACGACACGACTTCGTCCGTGATTTCAATCTGCACCGTAGCGTCGGCGACCGCGAACTGTTCCTTGAGAACCGTGCTCACCTTCTCCAGAGCTTGAGCCAGATCGATGTTACTCGGCAGAACAACCCGAAGGGACATCATCGTCTCGCCAGGCGTTAACTCCCACGCTCTCACGGCGTGAACATCGGCGACGTCGCACTTCGCTTTGAGCTCGTCAGCGACCACGCTCGGCACCACGGACGCTGGCGCTGCTTGCATCAGCACAGCCCCCGTCTCCATCACCAATGGAACGGCTGAGCGCAAGATCAAGCCACAAACGAGCAGCGTCAGGATGGCGTCGATCGCCATGAAACCTGTCGCCATGATGATCAGTGCGGATACCACCGCCGCCACCGACCCGAAGATATCAGCCAGCACGTGCAGCAAGGCACCGCGCACATTAACGTTATCGTCAGCATGGCTGTGCAGCAGGCGGAACGCCACACCATTGGCAGCGAGCCCCACCAAAGCCACGCCCAGCATCAGACCGGCTTTAATCTCAATCGGTTGTCCGAAACGGCCTATCGCCTCGAAGGCCAAGATCGCCACCACGGCCAACAAACCGAGCCCATTGACGAACGCGGCCAGCACCTGGGCACGCTTGAGTCCAAATTGAAACCGGTCGGTCGGTTTCTTCGCCGCCAACCACTGCGCGCTCAACGCCAACGCCAGGGCCGCCGCATCGGTCACCATATGACCAGCGTCGGCGAGCAACGCCAGCGAACCCGAGATCAGCCCGCCAACCACTTCTAATGCGGCAAAGCCAGCGATGACGCACAGTGCTAGGGTCAGCTGACGCGTGCTGCTACCCGCGTGGACATGCCCGTGGTGATGGTGGTGGCAATGCTGATGCCCACCACCCGAGTGATTGCAGCCATGGGAGCTCAAAACTCGCCTCCGAAGACTTGGTTACCCGGAGAGCGTGACAGGAAAGGTCAGGCTTTGCACCCTGCAATTCCGGCCACGGGCATAATACGGCTCCAACCCTCCGTACCGTTGACCGTCATCGAGCCGCCCTTGATGTAAAGGCCACCGGGAAAGCTCTCGCCCCAGTCTGCCTTGACGTCGAGGGTCAGCCCACTCTTCGGCCCTTCAACCACAGCGTAGGTTTGCTCGCTGCGCATACCGAGCCGCAACTCGCCGTTTTGATCCGTGAGCTGCAGCTGGATGGTTTCGCCTTCGATATTCATCGTTGCTCGCGTCACATCAACCGACCGGAAAATCGGTGAGACACGGCCGCCACTCTCCGTCCAAAGAACCATACCGCACCGGCCAGAAGGGATCTGAAAACCAGCAAGC
>JABSRH010000223.1 GCA_013215175.1 Parvularculaceae bacterium
GGACGCAGGCCGGGATTGATGGGCTCGTGGTGGACGGGCGGGGGCTGGGGCATCGGCTGAGATTTGCAGTGGAGGAGCGGTGATGACTTGGATGGATTTCGTGCGGCGCGTCGAGCGCAACAAGATTCTGGTCGCCCTCGTATGGGCACTCGATGTGTTTTTGGTCGCGAATATTGCCCACCACGCTCCAGGTGGTGCTCTTGAGGCTGTGCTTGCGGGTGGGATGTGGATGACCTCCGTTGTCGGCACGGTGGCCTGCATGGAGCTGCTGTGTGCGTTCATGTTGCATCTGAGGTTCCGTCGTCAGTCCTTGGATTCTGCCCATGACCTTGAGGAGAGGGGCGCAGACCCAGACGTGGTGCAGGCCGTTTCAGACGGGCACTCGCTGCCGTACCTGGCTTGGTATAGCGGCGCTGCTGTAGGCGCTAAGAAGGGCAAGGCTGCGGGGTATGCGCAGTGTCACTCGGAGCGGTTGAAGCTGTGGTGGGTAGGTCTGCATGATGCGCCCACCGCAGGGCGTTTCGTGGTGGCGCAAACTTCAGAGCGCGCCGAGGAGCTTTGGTGCGCCGAGCTTCGTCACCAAAGGGGTGACGAAGACATCGCCATTGAGGAGATACCGACGAACCTTGAACACGTGGTGGTGCCATGAGTTGGATTGAGGTTGTCTTGGTTTTCATGACTGGGCTTCTCGCCGGAGCGTACGTTGGCCCACGCGCAGCCATGTGGGTCGGTCGGGTGTGGCTAGGTAACTGCGCACCGTCGCCGGAGTTGTCGAGTCGCACACCCACAGGCCCGCGTATCACTCGCAAAGGCACGTTGCCCCAGGACAGGATCTACAAAGGGGAGTGCAGCTACTGCGGGTGTCGCTTCAAGGCTGACGCTGCGTGGGTTGAGGCGAACAACAGCGGTGCTTATCGAAAGGTTGTGCCCTGTCCGCAGGATGGGTGCAGTGGGCGTGTGCCCATGAGTTGGAAGGGGCGCTACGAGTGGTGACGCAGGGGCGGCGCTCGCTCAAGGTTTCGCCAACCCCACAGTTTTCCGCTCAAGAAACACGAAACCCCCACCTCGTCAAGGGACACACCCACCACCGGAGGACGGTGGAGGAGGGTGCGGTGACCCATGTCACATTGGGGAGCCTTGCGCCGCCCGACGCATGGCATGCCGGAGAGACCTACAGCGGGACGCAGGCCGGGATTGATGGGCTCGTGGTGGACGGGCGGGGGCTGGGGCATCGGCTGAGATTTGCAGTGGAGGAGAGGTGATGACGGACAGACTGAGGGCGCGCGTTGTGCTTGAGGAGGAGTGGCCCGGTGGCGACGTCGAAGTGCACACCCGTCCTGCGGGGTGGCTGGACACCGACGCACCGGGGACGGTGGCGGTGTGGGCTCAGGCCAGTAATATCGAGATGGCAAACCTGACCCCGACCCAGGCCCGGCGAATGGCCGCCGCCCTGATTGAGGCGGCAGATGAGGTGGAGGACCGGTGATGACTTGGATGGATTTCGTGCGGCGCGTCGAGCGCAACAAACGGTGAGGAGGTCGCATGACGCGAGACGAATACCTAGCAGCGGTCAAGCACGCCATCGACAACCAACCAGCGCAGTCCTCCGAGGTGGCATATGCCCAGGTGGCTCGTGACCTTGGCAGGGTGGACCGTCTTCGGGAGCTTCGCGCGAAGCTCTACGAGGAGGGTCGGTGGACGGAGATGATGCAGGTGCAGGCCATGCTTGAGGAGGTGGACCGGTGAGCTGGATTGACGTTGCCTTGGTTCTCATGGGTGGGTTTGTCGCCGGGATGGTTGTTGGCCAACGTGTTGCGATGTGGGTTGGGCAAGCGGTGCAGGGTAGATTTGCCCCGGCGGGATCGTCGCCGAGTGACGCATCCAAAGGCCCGCGTATCACTCGCAAAGGGACTCGGCCTGAAGACAGGATCTACAAAGGGGAGTGCGACGACTGCGGGTGTTGCTTTAAGGCCGACGCTGCATGGGTTGAGGCGAACGACAGCGGTGCTTATCGAAAGGTCGTGCCCTGTCCGCAGGATGGGTGCAGTGGGCGTGTTCCCATGAGTTGGAAGGGGCGCTACAAGTGGTGACGCAGGGGCGGCGCGCGCTCAAGGTTTCGCCAACCCCACAGTTTCCCGCTCAAGAAACACGAAACCAAAGGAGTGGTTATGTCGAGCAAAGCTGAACTTATAGAGTTAGAGGACATCGGCCTGGCGGAAGCGCTTGAGCGACTGATGCGGGCGTCCGACAGCGAATACACAGACATGGAGCTAGCTCTGGACAAAGCCCAGATAGCCTACATTCGGTGTGTGCTGGAAAATCGCCGCAGGCACGAGGAGCACAAATGGTCGCTACACTCGCTGTTTGACTGGGGAGAGACGACGCTGGCCGTGCTTCTGGTCTGCTTCGTCTTTGTTTCGTTCCTAGCGTTGGCGGGCGGGTTTGCAGTCGGGACCTACCTCGTAGCGGTGGCCCACCTGCACCCCGAAGCATCGGTGCTTATGCCTGGCTGGGAACTGTTGGTGCCTGTGCTGTTGTGTTGGCTTGTGGCTGCTGTGCTTTGGTACGCCAAGTGCGTGGCCGGGAGCCTCAGTCTTTACTACCTACGACCGGAGTACACACGCAGGGCGGTGATGGGGATTGGGCTCCCCTTGTGGTATTTCATCCTAGCTTACGAGTACGTGCCTCGCCGCTTTACCGACTGGCTTTACCCCAGAGCCTAGAAACACGAAACCCCCACCGAGGTAGGGGCTCGCATATCCGCACTTTCGGTTGAACTGTTTACATCAGCAAACCCGCCCGCCATCCGTTCATCTTTGGCAGGGATCGCCATCTGTGGCCCTCAGGCAGGACGTGAACCACACTTGGCGGGCTTGGCTCACGTTCCCACTCGGACCGAGCGACGCGCGCGAGCTTGTCGCAACCGAGGGGGAGGATTTGCACCTCCGACTCCAGCCAGCGCGGCTGGTGTGTTCCTTCTACACCACCTCTCGAACAACCAGGACAAGGCCGTCTGATAGGAGGGGCTTTCGTTTGGACGGCGACGGCCCCCCCCTATCAGACTGGATACCTTGTAAGGACATCATAGCTTCAGCGATCCGACGTGTCAACAGGCTCGTCACACCCCGTCTGCCTGACCTCGGCGGTGACGGTCGCCTCGTAGCCTTCGGGCAGCTTCGGCACCTCCTGCTGCACCGTCACCTCAAGGCAGCCACCCGGCGTCGAGCTGATGTTCACGTCGGGTATCAGGTCGGTTACGGTCACGTCGCCGGAGCTCGCGCACCCACCCATGCCCAACGCCAACAGGAACACCACCGCAACAGGCGGCACGCTGAGTTTGCCCTTGGCGACCTTCTCACCGCGCTTCACCTTGCCCACCTGTTGCATCTGCACCCACGAGGCCACCGCGAGCGCTCCCGCAACGATGCCCTCTCCAACAAACTTCCACGTCAGCTCGTCTGCGCCCTGTAGGGTGGTCACAAGGGCAGCGCCGCCCACAGCCAAGCCCACAGCCACCATGGGCAGCGCGGCGCGCACGTTGGGCGATATGCGCTCGCCTAGACGCCCTGCAACCCAGGTCAACACCTGCGAGATCAGCATCGCTACCAGTACCACCGTAGGGTCCAACCCCACCGTCAAACTCTCCATCTCCTCACCTCCTCAGTCTGTGCGCTCCTCAAGGCGCGTCAGTCGTCTGCTCATACGGTCTTGCTCGTCTTTGATCGGCTCCAACGCCCGGTCCAACTCCTGCCGGATGACCTCTCGAATCTGCTCCACCGAGGCCGCACCCTTGAGCCGCACATCAAAGACGGCCTGGGTGCCCTCCAACGCCCCCACGCGCGCTGCAAGGGCTTCGACCGTCCCCTGTCTAGCCGTCTCGGTCTTGTGCCCTTCAAGGGCGTCGATGCGTGCAATCTGGCGCTGGCCGTACCAGGTGACGCCGCCAAAGAGCACCGCCCCCAACACCTGGATCACCAGCAATGCAACTTCGAACTCAGTCACCTCTCCACCCCCCGCTTGAAGTCGATGGGCTTGACGACGCCATGCCGAACCTCCGCGCACCACTCCCACTCCGCCTCGGCGCACTGCTGTAGCAGCTCCGTGGAGGGCACGAGCCCGTACCACTGGCCCCAGCCCTGTGTGCCCATGGTCGCGGCACCAAGCCATGTGTTGACGGTGGTCAAGCTGAACGGAGTGCCCGAGAACACACCATTCTTGCTGCGCCATCCTGCTGCGTGAGCGACGGGCATCTCCCTGCGCTCTCGGTCGAGGACGACGGCCATGGTGTGGGGGTACCAACCCTTGCGCGCCGAAGCCCACGCACCCAGCATCACCTCCGGCACGC
>JABSRH010000224.1 GCA_013215175.1 Parvularculaceae bacterium
ATCCACATCGAAGCTTAGCATGGCCAGAGCTAGCCCCAGAGCCTCCGCAGCTTCATCCAGCGCATTGCGCTTGGTGGCAGCGATCGCGGCCTGCACGCTTTCCTTTGCGGATGCATCCAAGACCGCCACTTCAAGACCAGCTGCTCGCAGTGGCCCATCGTACAGGCCACCGTCCATGGTCGGCGCGGTACCCAGTACGGCCACCCGCCTTGCGCCCGCAGCCTTAGATGCCGTGACACCTGCGTCGACGATGCTCAGAATCGGTAGCGATGATCGTTTCCGCAACCCCTCCAACCAATAATGCGCCGTGTTGCAGGGAATGACCGCCGCTTGGGCACCTGCCTCTGCGAGGATCTGCAGACGATCGACCAAAGCGTCCTCAACAGGCTCCATGTCACCACTGGCTAGCGCTTCGGGTCGCCGCGGGATGGTTGGATCACTGAGCAACACCACAGGCACGTGATCTTCCTCACGCCCAGCAGGAGTTCGCTCCACGAGCGTGCGAAAAAAATCTGCACCGCCTAGAGGGCCCATGCCGCCCAGAATGCCGAGAGTGGGTAAGCTCTTCATCCCGAGAGCATGCCGAACTTTTTCGCTCAGGGCCAGCGGCTCCGCACGGTTCTCTTGATCACCTGCGTGCGTTAAAGGACCCGACCGCCTTCTCATTGGAGCACGCCATGCACCTGTCAAAGTTTCCCCGCCTGCACATTGCGCACCTGCCAACGCCGCTAGAGCCCTTGAAGCGGCTTTCCACCGAGCTTGGTGGTCCTAACATTTGGATCAAGCGGGATGACTGCACTGGCCTGGCTGGCGGTGGGAACAAGACGAGGAAGCTTGAATTCCTGCTGGCTGACGCGCTCGAGAAAGGCGCTGACATCATCCTCACGCAGGGCGCGGTGCAGTCCAACCACGTGCGACAGACCGCGGCCATCGCGGCAAAGCTCGGCCTGGCCTGCCACGTCCTGTTGGAACATCGAATTGAAGATCCTGATACGGATTACCGCCTCAACGGCAACGTCATGCTGGACGGGCTGTTTGGTGCCACCATCGACTACCGCCCCGCCGGCGGCGACATGAATGCAGAACTAGACAGCCTGGCCGATCAACTGCGTGCTGATGGTCGCAAGCCCTATGCCATTCCCGGCGGTGGATCCAACGAGATTGGTGCGCTGGGCTATGCCGATGCCGCGCTTGAGCTGCTCTACCAAGCACGTAACATGGACCTGAAGATCGATCGCGTAGTGCACGCCACGGGCAGTGCGGGGACACAAGCCGGTCTCGTGGCAGGCCTTGAAGCAACGAACTCTGGCGTGCCCGTCTTGGGGATAGGCGTGAGGGCCCCTCAGGAAAAGCAAGAAGCCAACGTACTGAAGCTGGCGCAGTCAACGTTCCGCTTGCTCACGGATAAGGAAGGCGTCGAAGCTTCCGACGTGAACGCCAACTGCAACTATGTAGGGCCCGGCTACGGTCTGCCGACGGACTCTATGGTGGAAGCCATCAACATGCTGGCTAAACTCGAAGGCATCCTGCTGGACCCTGTCTATTCAGGTAAAGGCATGGCGGGGCTGATCGACTTAATCCGTCAGGGTGCTCTGTCGTCGGACGAAAACATCGTCTTCATCCATACGGGCGGGGCCCAAGCCCTGCCCGCGTATCGTTCGTTGTTTTCGGCGTCCTAAGGTTTTTCAACCGAAGGGCAGTCCATGTTGGCTGCCACCTCCTCGCTCCAGAACAGCAGCGCGCCAGCGATGAGACACTGCTGTTCATCCGTGAGCGTTTCGTCCGTTTGCAGATCCGCCGCGATCGCAGCGAAGCTATCGGCGGTCACCTCATTACGGATGCCGCCGTCAGCTTGAGTGTCGAAGATGATGCTCGAGCCTTCCGTGCCAAAGGTCGACCAAGCTTGCCCGGCGAGATCGGGGTTACCCGTTCGGGCGAACGCGGCCCAGTGAGCCCCCATCGCTTGGCTGAGCTCCTGCCGTGACGCTTCAGTCTTCTTCGAGAAGAGATATTGATCGCCCTGGCCGATCAATGAAAAGCGATTGAAAACGAAAGGTATTTCAATGGCATGGGCAGCGCCTAGGAGTTTGGAGAAATCGGTGAACAGGAACGTTCCGCCCTCATCCCAATCAAACCGATAAGCCCAGACATCTGTCCTGCCTTGCGCCCCCAAGGCGGAGGCAACGCCATCAACAGACCGAACACGCCAAGCTCGACCAGCATAGTGCGACACGCTGTTGTAGAAGTCCTCATCAATCGGCTTACGGAAGATGCTGAAGACTGGTTTCGTCAAACGATCGTCGAAAGCATAGAACAGCTTCATCTCATCCCGATTGGTTCCCGTGATGGTGGGGACATCGGCAATCGGCGCGCCACCTGCGAAGGCTTCCGCCATCGGCATGGCGGGGATCGAGACACCGTCTTCGATCATCCGTGGCAGCTCCATCCACATGCCATCTTCTAGTTCATAGGCGTCGAAGACCTCCGCTAGCGTCGCCGTGTGGAACCGTTCCGGGCCGCCAAGACGTTCCGTCACCGCAAAGGACGGATTGGGTTGATCCCCCTCCTCGCCGCGGGCCTCGGCAGGGGTCAGACTGTCGACGAGGCCGGATTGGATGATCGCGCGATGGTAAAGGCCTTCCGCCAACGGACTGATGAGAAGTGCCGCCACGTCGTGACCGCCAGCGCTCTCGCCAAAGATCGTCACATTGTCCGGATTACCGCCGAAGGCTGATGCATTGGCCTGCACCCATTCGAGCGCCGCAATGGCATCGAGAACAGCAAAGTTAGCCGCCTTGTCGCGCTCCTGTGCGGCGCTTTCGATCAAGGCCGGGTGGGAGAAAAACCCGAGCGGACCAAGGCGATACTGGATCGAGACGACGATGACGTTCTCGTTCACCGCAAGATTATGGCCACGATAGAGCTGTGATGCTCCGGATACGTTGGAGCCGCCGTGGATCCATACCATGACTGGCAAGGACTGCCCTTGCGCATCCGCAGGAGCGTAGATGTCGAGCTTGAGGCAGTCTTCGTTGCCCTCGAGCTCACCATCGTCGAAGCCTTCGATTGTGCCGCTGAACGGCGTCGCGATTTGGGGACAGGTCGGCGAGAACTCAACCGCTTCGCGGATGCCCTCCCAAGCCTCAGCTGGCCGCGGTGCGCGCCAACGGTTCTTACCGCTCGTATCCGCCGCAAACGGAACACCGCGCCAAACGTGGGCACCATTGGCCTCAACGAAACCGACAACGTCACCCGTCGCCGTCGTGCGCTGGGTGGCGGGGTCAGCCTCTGGTACCGCTTCCGGTGTATTGTTTTGTGAGCAAGCGACAAGGCTAGCCAATGCTGCCGAGGCTATGATTTTTCTCATGAAATTCCGCCCTGTTTTGCCGCCCCAGCGGCCCGTTTAGGCGGACGATACCGCGAACGCGGAAGGCTTCCTAGCCCTGCATTGTCACGCCACTAGGGCTAAAAATAGCGGGTAACGCGAATGGTGAGCAGATCGTCATTCTGGAACGCAGCCAGCAGGTTGTCGCCCTCCACGGAATAAAAGAATCGCGCCTCCAGCTCGGCAGTCCAATTGGCGCCAAAGCGGCGCTCGGCCTCGATCAAGCCCGACGAGCTACCATCGTTGAGGTCGGTGATGGTGCCTGCCAAAATCGATGTGTCTTGGGTGTCGTTCAGGGCGTAGCGCGCGCCCAGGAACAGGTCATTGTCGAGGGGCGTAGGCGGAACATCGAATCCCTCATCACGTCCGTCGTAGAGGTATTCCGCGAGGATACCGAGATCAGCACCGCTCTCTGTCACGCCAAAGAACGTGTATTCGAAACCAGCGACGGCGGCGGCGAACGTATCGCCCTGACCCTCGCGAACGATGCCCTCAAACTTCCAAAGCCAGGCATCTTGGGTATACTGACCGTCGATGCCGAACTGGTTGATCTGGTCGTAGACCGGACGAAGACTGACGCCCGTCTGCGGATCAAAGCCAACTTCGAAGCCAGGCTCACGACTGGTGCCGGAAAAAGCGCTCAGGCCGAAATCGACGCTGCCGATATAGTGTGAGTAACGCACCGCGAAGTCCGTGTTCCACTCCTCGTCAGCATCGTCAAAGATAGGGTTCTCGGTCTCAATGGCTGGGTCGAAGCGCAAGCGGCCACGTGTGCCGGGGAAAGTCCGCTCCCGGAAATAAGGCAACACAAAGAGCTCGAGCTGACCCCAATCGCGAAGGACGCCGACCTTGACCATGGGCTGACCCAGCTTGTCTTCCTCATCGAGGTCTTCAACGGCGTCCGTTTGGTTCACGATATCAACAAGGTGGCGGCTCTCGGCCGTCCCC
>JABSRH010000225.1 GCA_013215175.1 Parvularculaceae bacterium
GCTGGTTGATACAGGATCGAATTCTGGTTTTTCGCTGAATGACCTCGAGCGGTTTCGGTTGAGCTCCGGTCCTGTGCGGTCAGGTGTTTCAACCCGGCTCAATCGGCTGGAGAAGCGCTACACGGCCCGCATCGACGGCCCCATCGAAGCTGGGCCCCTGACCTTCGAAGAGCCCGTCGTAGCCAGCACGCCGAAGAACGAGCTGATGGGCGGTGAGGTCCTGCGATACGCGAAGCTGACCTATGATGCGGAAAAGCGGCGCGTGGCCTTTGAGCCGTATGACAGTGCTCCAGTCCCTGCACCTGCACCACCCCTACGCGATGGCCTGATGATGAAGCCTGCGGGGGATAATTTCGAGGTCACAGGCATTATTCCTGGTTTTGAGGACAATGTGGCCGATATCGTTGTGGGCGACACTGTCATCGCCATCAATGGCCGACCCATTACCGACCGCGGTTGCCGTGTCATGGATGCTGAGCGGCCGACGTCACGGACGCTGACGATCCAGCGCGGCGATGACATCATGGAGCGAACGCTCAACTTTAAGCCGCTGCTCGACTGAGCCACACCTATCCTTTTGGGTAGGGTCACTCACCTGTTCGGGAAATAGCCACGCCTCATCCCCTATGGTCTCATCACAACGGTGCTGGTGACAGATAGGTGTGCCCATGATGGGAATGGTGATGCGATCCTTCGCGTCCTTCGTCGAAGATCATTACGGCGAAGAAGTAGCGGACGAAGCCCTATCCACGGAAGGCCTTAGTACCGACGGCGCCTATACCACGGTGGGCTACTATCCGACCGACGATCTAGTCAAAATGGTCATCACCACATCGAACAGCACCGATGTCGAAGTCCCCGTCTTGATCCAGCGCTTTGGGTTTGACCTCTTCAGCAAGCTTGCTGACGGCCACGCGGACATGATGCAGGACTTCACCAATCCCATCGATCTCCTCGCGTCCATCGAAAGCGTCATCCACGTCAATGTGCGGCGGCTGTACAAAGACACCGAGCTACCTCGGTTCGACGTCATTGAGCGTCAGGGCGATGAGCACCTCACGTTGGCCTACAGCTCAACGCGGCCATTCGCCGACCTGGCGCACGGCTTAGTCCATGGATGCCTTAACCATTTTGGGGCAGAAGGCCGGGCGACCGTCGAACGAGAAGACGTCAAAGCCGACGGAACATCGAGCGTGTTCCGCATCGCGGTCCGACCCGAAGGGAGCGAGCCTTGCGAAACGAAACCGACCCCGTCCTCGCAAGACTGAAGCGATCCCTCGCCCGCGAACAGCGCGCGCGCCAAAGCGCCGAAAGCCTCCTCGAAAGCAAGTCAGCCGCCCTCTACAAAGCACTTGAAGACCTAAGGCACGAAAGCGCCTTCTCCCGCGACATCAGCGAGGCAGCGGACGCCGCGGCTGACGGCATTGCGCTGACCGATGCCGAGGGCATTTTCACCTACATGAACCACGCCCACGCGGCGATTTTTCAGTACGAACCAGCTGAACTTATTGGACAATCGTGGAGCGTTCTGTACGAGCCGCACATCGCCCAGCGGATCGGCGCCCAAGCCATGCCCATCGTTTTCTCTGAAGGCAGCTGGCGCGGTGAAGCGGTGGGTCGGCGCAAAGACGCATCGGCCATCGTTCAGGAAATTGCACTGACCGCACGCCCAGAAAACCAGGGCCTCATCTGCATTACCCGCGACGCCTCGGCTCGCAAAGCCCGCGAGGCTCGCATGCGAGAAATGGAGCATCAGCTCCGCGTGTCTGAGAACAGCATCGCCTACTACCTGCTCAGCCACACTGTCGCCCACGATCTCGCCAACCTGTTAGCCGTTATCGAGGGCAACAGCGCGATCCTTGCCGAAGCGCTTGGCGACGGCGAACTCGCCGATCGCGTAGGCCGGATTGCCACCGCCACAAATAGCGCCCGCGATGTGATCACCAGTCTTGAGACGGGCGTTGATCACACACTGCGCGGCTCGGCCGAAGTCGATCTTGTGCAGTTCCTCCGCAAGTCGATCTCCCTCGCGGAGTCGATCAAACCCTCAGCCGTCGATTTGAAGGTGGAGCTGCCGGAGCACGCCGAAGCCATCACCAACGAGGTGCTGTTGTCGCGATCAGTGCTGAACATCGCCAAGAATGCGTTCGAAGCCCTTAGCGACGGCGGCCATCTTACCATCCGGCTCATTCCAGGCGGCGAGGCGGAAGACAAGCCGTGTTCGTTGCGCCTGGGCCCAGAGGGCCTGGATCCTGATTGGGTGATCGAGCTGATCGACGACGGTCCCGGCTTTTCAGGCGATGATCTGCAAACCTATTTCGAGCCCTTCACCTCCACCAAATCGAAGGCGACGACGTCAGGGTTGGGGCTTCTGTCCGTGCGTGCCCTGGCTGAAAGCCGCGCAGCCTCGGTGGAGATTTATAGCGAAGCTGGCGAAGGCACCCGCTATCGCATCTTGCTGCCCAAAAACCGCGAGCAGCCAAGGCCCTACAAACCCACGGCCAAGCCCGCCGCCTCCGCACGCATCCTTATCGTCGACGACGAGGTGGAGATCGGCGAGGTTCTCTCTGCTCAGCTGAAGCGCAAGGGCTACGAGGCGTCGTTCATTGGCGATCCGACACTCGCTTTGGAAGTCTTACTGGCCAGCGAGACCATTGATCTGGTCATCACAGACCTCAACATGCCTCAGATGGCGGGCGACACGCTGGCCCGTCGGGTGAAAGCGGCGAAGCCAGATCTACCTTTCATCCTGGTTTCAGGGCAAAGCGGCTTTGTCGCCGAGACGAACTTGTTCGAAGCCCGCCTACGCAAACCGGTTCGTCCGCACGACCTGTACAACGCGGTCGATCAGGTCGTCCGCGGAGGCGCACCGATCTAATCATCCGACAACGGTATTAACCCTAACGGGGAAGCACCCTGACCATTTGGGTAGGTCGGATAACCTTTTTTGGCAGCGAGCAAAACTCTCCGGGTAGCAGATCGGCGATCCATAAAATTGTACTCTTATTTTCAACGGAGCGGCAATTAGGCCGGTTCGCTGAAGACAAAGGAGGCCAACGAATGTTCTGTAGCTTTCGCATTTGCAACCAGTAGCATCGCCATCGCCGTACAAGCTTTAGCCGGACCCATAGAAGGAGACCTGAACACCTACACACCCCTCGTCATTGAGAACGTCACTGAACTGAACTTCGGAAAACTTTCCCCCAGTCTAACGAAGCCAAGCGGTGTCCGGATCAACCACGATGGATCAATCGATTGCGGCAAGGCAATGTCTTGTGAAGGTCACCGACCCGCAGCGGCTGTGTTCAAAGTGTCAGGCTCTTCCGATCGGTTCTACAGCATCGCTCTTCCACCCAGCATCACGATTTCGAACCAGCGTGGCGCTAAAATGAAAGTGGTCGATCTTGAGGGCTCGAAGCAGAACGGCACCCTTTCGGCGGGACATGATGAATTCTCCGTAGGCGGCTATCTGAATGTGGCCCCCAATCAAGATGATGGCCTCTATGAAGGATCATTCGTTGTCACCGTCGAGTACCAATGACCAACCCGGTTTGCTGAGGGCGTGTTCCCCCTTTCTCGTCCTCAGCAGCCGCTTTCGAAGTTCCTCTCTCCCAAGGATCATATCATGTTCAAGTCTATCCAACGCACCCTGTTAGGGATCACCCTCGCCGCCCTGCCCCTCGCTGCAGAGGCCCAACTTCAAATCGCGCCAACACGCGTTGTGCTCGAAAAGCACAGCAACACGGCACAGCTGCTCCTCGTCAATCGCGGCATGAAAGAAGCCGCCTACCAGATCACTGTCGAGAACCGTCGTATGCTGATGGATGGGTCGATGGTTCGTGCACCTGTGCAAAATGGTGACGAGCTTTTCGCAGCGGAGCACATCCGCTTCTCACCCCGCAGGATCGTGATGGCACCCGGCGCTCACAAAACCGTCCGTATCAGTACAGCCATCAGCAACCTAGAACCCGGCGAGTACCGGAGCCACCTCCGCGTGGTCGCCGCCCCCACCCAGCATGCTCGCCGGATGCCGAAAGCCGTCACCAATCGCTCAGCTGATGCGATCTCGATCAAGATTGTTGCCGTCCGCTCTCTGACCATCCCAGTGATAGTTCGCGTCGGTGAGCTTGATGCCGAAGTTGTTGTTGACGACGTGGACTTCTCGCAGATTGACCAAAGCCGCCCTCGTCTTGTTGCCCGCCTAACCCGTACCGGAACAAAGTCGTCCTTTGGCGACTTGCACGTCACCATCGACGGCGAGACCGACCCGATTTTCGTGGCACGCGGCATCGCGATCTACACCCCCAACACGGAACGCGACGT
>JABSRH010000226.1 GCA_013215175.1 Parvularculaceae bacterium
ATCTGCGGTATGCTCGTGGTGAGGCTATCCGGCCGAAGGAGGAAAAGCGGAAGGCTGGCGCTCCTTCTATCGAGCAGCCACCTTGGCTATCGCGGTCGGCGGCGACTGAAAAGCCGGAGGCGATTATCTACCCGTCCCTGTACGGAGATGTTGAACCCGCTGAAACTTCCGCGGCGTTGCCAGCGGCGGGCGCAGGTGGCGATGCGCGTCGCCGCGGCTTGTTGATCCACAAGCTGCTCGAGCAGTTGCCATTGGTGGAGGCGAGCCAGCGAGCGGACGAGGCGCAGCGGATAGCACGGGGTTCTCAGGCGGCGCTGGGCAAGGCGGTGTGCGACGAAGCGATATCCTCAGCCATCCAGCTGATGACGGATCCGCGCTTTGAGGCCCTGTTCGGTTCTGAGAGCCGCGGCGAGGTCGCGGTCCAAGGCAAGCTCGACGGCGCAACGGTCAGTGGGGAAATCGATCGCCTAGTGGTGATGGATGACCGGGTGATCGTTGGGGAGTTCAAATCCACGCGATGGGTGCCGGCCAGCGAAGATCGTATCCAGCGAGCGCATCGGCAGCAGGTGACGATTTATCGGCGATTGGTCGAGCAGATCTTCCCGGATCGCCCGGTTGAGGCTTGGCTCGTCTATGTCGCAGCGCCGATTGCCTTCCGCATCTCTTAAGAAGGCTTGGGGTCGGCGTCAGAATCCTTCACGTCTTGTGTTCCGGAAATCCTGACATAAGTCAGCCGTCGCGAAAGGAATAATGCCATGACCACGAAAACTGTCACGGACGACAGCTTTGCTGCTGATGTGCTGAACGCCGAAGGGCCAGTGCTTGTTGATTTTTGGGCGCCTTGGTGTGGCCCGTGTAAGCAAATCGCGCCGGCGCTCGATGAGATTGCGTCCGATATGGCCGGTGATCTCACCGTTGCTAAGGTCGATATCGACGACAACCCGAACACGCCTGGCCAATATGGCGTGCGTGGTGTGCCAACGCTGATGCTTTTCAAAGGCGGCGAGCTTTTGGGAACCAAGGTCGGGGCTGCACCGCGCGGTGCGCTTGAGGCTTGGATCAAAGAAACGATTGCCGCGTAAGAGCGGTCCAGTGCTCGAAGAAGCCGTTGGCAGTGATGCCAGCGGCTTTTTTGTGGCTATTAGGCCGTCTTTTTGGCGTCTTCGTCGTTGCCGGATTCAGCCTCGCCCGCCGTTTCATCGGCCGTGTTGTCGGTTTCCGACTCCTCGTTGGTGACTTCTTCGGTCACTTCCACGGCGTCTTCGGTTTCCTCGGCCAGTTCGGGTTCTGGATCCGGCTCAGGTGGTGGTGCCAGCAGGGCTTTGACTTCGTCTGAGCCGAGTTCGGGTGTCTCGATCTCTAAAGGCGGCGGTGCCAGGCGCTCGAACTCGGAGAATTCTTGGATCAGGCGGCGCCAGCCCTCGGTGGTGTAGTGGAACACGCCGTCCATGCCGGGGATGATGTCGAGCGGTGCGCTAGCGGCCCGCTGCTTCCACTTTTTGGCTTCCGTCGGCCCGTAGCGGCTTTCGGTGATCTCAGCCATCAAGCTCAGCACGCGGCGCTGGGGGCGGCCTGTGAGGAGCGGTTCCAGTGTTTCCTGCGCTGCGGCTGCGTCGCCGCCCTCGAGCTGTACTTGGGCCAGGAGGAGGCGGCTCTCTGGATGGTCGGGGTTTTTTTCGGTCAGCTTGATCAGGCGCCCTTGGACGCGTTCATCACGCTCTTGGTCGAAGACACGGCGCATGACCTCAGCCAGGCCAGGGTGCGGTTCGAGTTCCCACGCATCGCCGAGCACTTTGGCCGCTTTTGAGCGTTGCCCTTTCGCGACGTGTACTTCTGCCGCGAGCGCCGCCGCGGGTGTGAGCGTTCCGGCCTTCTTGAGGGCGCCTTCGAGGTCTTTGATCGCTTCGTCGGGCTCGTCCGCATCGTTGGCGGAGTAGGCGCGGGCCGTCAGGATGGCCGCTTCCATGCGGCGGAATTCGAGCCCGTCGGCGATTTGGTGCTGGCGCGCGGAGTTGATGGCGTTGAGCGCGTCGCTCCAGGCAGCGTTGTCGAGGCTGAGGCTAAGGACGCTCTCAAAGGCCCAAGACGTGCCCGGGCGCAATTGGAAAGCGCGTTCGGCGAAGGCTTGGGCTTCCGCCCGGTCGCCGTTTTGTTTCGCATGAAGGTACAGGCCGCGAAGACCGAGGAACTCGGTCTCGGGCGCTTCCAACATGGCGGCGTAGCTTTCTTCGGCCGTGACACGGTCGCCTGACAGCTGAGCCGCTTGAGCGGTCAAAAGCCGGGTGAGGGCTGGCTCGTCGAGGGCCTTGGTGGCTGTCTTCGCGTGGCGGGTCGCGTCGTCGGCATCGCCTGCGGCGACGGCTTCGAGGCCGCGTGTAAGGGCCGTCATGCCCTTGGCCCGCTTCCGCTCGCCAGCCCGCCGCGACATGCGGCCAGGCAAGCCCCACAGCCAGGCGGTGATGTTGCCGCCGAAGAAGACGAAGAGCAGGCCAGCGCCGATGACCAGCAGTAGCGTGCTGGTGGGGACATCGAGCCGCTGGCCTTGCAGTTCGATGACCGCGTAGCCGGTCAAATCGAGGACGAGAGTGATCACCCAAGTGACCACCACCAAGAACACGAAGTATGTGAATATGCGGATCATAACGGCTCAGTCAGCGCGGCGTGCGCTCTAACTTGCGTTAGTTGCGCTGATTCTTCGTGACATATTCGTGGAGCGTTTCAAGTCCGCTCGAGGCGATTGCGCGCGCTTCAGCCGCTGAGGTCCACGCCGCGAAGGCATCCGCGGCGGACCCTTCGAGGGCTGAAAGCTCCTCTAAGGTCGCCTCCACGTCGCCTTCGGTGAGGCGGACGTCGGCACGGGAAATGATGGCGCCGGTGGTGTCACCCTCAACTTCGCCGGTGGGACGCACGCTGAACAGGCCCGAGAGGTTGGCGGCGAACTTATCCAGCGCTGTGTCGGCCTCGTCCCGCTTGGAGCCGGCGAGGGCTGCGCGTGCCGCTTCATCAAAGCTGTCGCGGAGGCTATCCGTTGTCGGAAGGCCTTGTGCGGCGAAGACCCGCAGGCTCGATAGCTCGGTGCCGCCACCCACGATGGCTTCGACCGTGTCGAGCTGCCGCGCGAAGGGGCGTCCATTGTCGATATTGTCGCCCAGCTGGTTCAGGGCCACGAGCAGTGCGCTGCTGCTGGCAAGCTCAGCACCCGTCGTTTGCAGCTCAGCCATGCGCTGTTCGAGGAGCGACAATTGCTGGCTCGAAGCGGCTTGTTGCTCCGTCAACGTGCTTTTCAGCTCTTCGATCTGGGCTTTGGTCTCGGCCACAGCCTCAGCAGTTTCCGCGACTTGTTCTTGGGTGGCTGTCACAGCTTTTTGGGTTTCCGTGACCGCCTTCTGTGTTTCAGTGACGGCTTGTTCCGTCTTCTGAATGGTTTGGGCGGTCTCGGCGAAGCGGCTGTCGAGCACTTCCGTGGTCTCTGCGAGGACTTCGGTCTTCACGCCCTGGCGAACCGTTGTGGCCGACTCTTCGACGATCGACGAGACGTCCGCTACGATGGTGCGGCGTAGGTCCTCAATGCGTTCCTCCGGGATGACGGCGACGGGGGTGGCTACTTCTTCTGCGGGCTCCGGCTCAGCAACGGGCTCAGGTTCCGCGGGCGCCAGCGCTGGTTCCGCATCGGTCACGGGGGTTTCAGTGGCCTGAGGAGCGGGTGCGGCTTCGGCAGCGGCGCGGCGTTGGGCGGCGCGTTCTTCCGCCAGGCGGCGCAATCCGGCGACGCGCGCTGCGGCTTGTTCATCGGCAGCGCGGGCGGCGGCTTCTTCTGCGGCGGCGAGCTGTGCGGCCTCGGCGGCGTCGGCAGCTGCGCGAACGGCTTCGTCCTCGGCGCGCTCAGCTTCTTGCTCGACAGCGTCTTGGGCATCCGCGGTGGCACCAGGCTCTTCTGAGCTGGCCTCGTCGGTTTCTGCTGGCGCTGCGTCCGTGCCTTGAGCGTAGGCCATCAGGCCCGCGACTAGGGCTTCACCGGCGGTCGTATCGACGGCAGCGACTTCAGCGACCGGGGCCGCTTCCTCAGACGCTTCGGGTGCTGCTTCTTCCGCTTCTTCCGTGGGCGTTGCTTTTTCGTTTAGGGCTGCGACCAGAGCGGCAGCCTCCTCGGAGACGGCTTCCGCTTCTGCGGGAGCCGCTTCTTCCGCGGCGGCCTCGGCGACTTCAGCGGCCGCCTCTGGCTCCGCTTCGGTCAAAGGTTCTTCGGCTTCAGCGACCGTTTCCTCAGCAGCAGGTTGTGCTTCGGGTTCGGCTTCTGGCTCTACCGCGGGCT
>JABSRH010000227.1 GCA_013215175.1 Parvularculaceae bacterium
GATCGACACGCCGGGTCACGTGGACTTTGCCTATGAGGTAAACCGGTCCTTGGCCGCCGTGGAGGGATCGCTGCTCGTGGTAGATGCCTCGCAGGGTGTGGAAGCGCAGACCCTCGCCAACGTCTATCAGGCGATTGAGGTGGACCACGAGATTGTGCCGGTACTGAACAAGATCGACCTACCCGCCGCTGAGCCGGACCGGGTGAAGGACCAGATCGAAGAAGTGATCGGCCTCGATGCATCCGACGCTGTGGAGATCTCCGCGAAGACTGGCATCGGTGTGCCGGATGTACTGGAGGCCATCGTCAGCCGCTTGCCGTCGCCGCAGGGTGATGCTGATGCGCCGCTGAAGGCGATGCTGGTGGATTCTTGGTACGACCTCTATCTCGGCGTGGTGGTCCTGGTACGGATCATCGATGGCAAGATGAAGAAGAACCAGAAGATCCGCATGATGAAGGCTGGCGCGACGTACCAGCTCGACCAAGTGGGTGTGTTCACGCCGAAGAAGGTCGAAGTGGATGAGCTAGGCCCTGGCGAGATCGGTTACTTCACCGCCTCGATCAAAGAGGTGGCGGACACCAAAGTCGGCGACACCATCACCGATGAGCGTAAGCCTGCCGCCGAGGCTCTGGAAGGCTTTAAGCCCAACCAGCCGGTGGTGTTCTGTGGCCTGTTCCCGGTGGACAGTGCTGACTTCGAAGATCTTCGGGACGCGATTGCCAAGCTGCGCCTGAACGACGCCAGCTTTGAATATGAGATGGAGACGTCAGCAGCGCTCGGCTTTGGCTTCCGCTGCGGCTTCCTTGGGCTGTTGCACCTTGAGATCGTCCGTGAGCGTCTTGAGCGCGAGTTCAACATTGACCTCATCACCACGGCGCCGTCGGTGGTCTATCACATGTACAAGACCGACGGCACGATGGAGGAGCTGCACAACCCCGCCGACATGCCAGACGCGGTGCATATCGATCACCTGGAAGAGCCTTGGATCAAGGCGACGATCCTGGTGCCGGACGAATATCTCGGCGGTGTGCTGAAGCTGTGCGAAGACCGTCGCGGGGTGCAGCAAGACCTCACCTATGCCGGTAGCCGGGCGATGGTGGTGTACGAACTTCCGCTGAACGAGGTGGTGTTCGATTTCTACGACCGCCTGAAGTCGATCACCAAGGGCTACGCTTCGTTCGACTATCAGATCATCGAGTATCGCGGTGGTGAGCTGGTCCGTATGCAGATCCTCGTCAACGAAGAGCCTGTGGATGCACTGGCTGTGGTGGTGCACCGGTCAAAAGCCGAAGTGCGTGGCCGGGCCATGTGCGAGAAGCTGAAGGACCTGATCCCGCGGCACCTCTTCAAGATCCCGATCCAGGCCGCCCTCGGTGGCCGCGTGATCGCCCGCGAAACCATCGGCGCCATGCGCAAGGACGTGACCGCCAAATGCTACGGCGGCGACGCCACGCGTAAGCGGAAGCTGCTCGAGAAGCAGAAAGCCGGTAAGAAAAAGATGCGCCAATTCGGCCGCGTCGAGATCCCGCAAGAAGCGTTCATCAAAGCGCTTAAGATGGATGATGCTTAGGGGCTGATGCCTGGGGCCGGAGTGGCTGGACAAGCATCACATAGAGTGTTTTGGTAACGCTCTATGATCTGGGGACTGACATGACCAAATTTCTCGTCGCAGCCGCAACTGCTCTCGCGACAGTGGTGACCACGGCACAAGCGACGATCACCACCTATAACGACCGAGCGCTTTTTGAAGCGGTGATCGCAGGCGCACCAACGATCCGGACTGAGGGTTTCGACAACAATACGGACTCTATGTTCTTCGTCCACGAGACAGGGCTCGAAACGGAGTCGCCCAACAACAATCACCTCGTCCGGGGCAGCGAATTGCGGCTGGTTCTTGAGGGCGACCGCGACGAGCCCACCATCACAAATGTTGCATTTCCGCTTCCGGTGTTCGCCTTCGGCTTCAACTATAGGGAGGCGAACAACCCGAGCGATGGCGATGCGGCTCAGGTCACGATCAATGATGGTTCCGGCGAGCAGACCTTCGTCATTTTTAATGTGGGTGGACGGAACGGTTTCGCTGGTTTCGTCGGTATGGGGACGCTCACATCGGTCGTATTCGGAAGCACCGGCGGTGATTCCACGTTCAACGGTGACTTCATTTGGTTCGATGATCTGACGTTCGCGTCCAGTCAGGTTCCCGTCCCGGCCGCAGCCCCGCTTATGCTGGCTGGGCTTGCCGGTTTGGGATTGCGTCGCCGCAAGGCGACGTGAGCATCCATTCGTTTACGGAGGGCTTTTGACGCCTTCTCACCCCGCGCCGTGCGTCACCCAGTGGTGGGCGACGCGCGAAGCTAGGATCGGCAAGTTACTCAAGCCGCAGCTTTCGCCATCTTGTGGGATGGTTCGTCTAAGCCAGACTTCCAATAGGAGGATATGTAGAGCCGCTCTTTGGGGACATGGATTTCATCCCGAAAGTGCCGTCGTAGTGCCCCGACGGTCGTGAACTCTGCCGCTACAAAGATGCTCGTCCTTTCATCTGGTTTATCCGCATACCGCATGGCTTCGATGAGCTGTTGCTTTCGGCCGTTTACGTCGGGGTCGACGATCCAATTGATCGATACGCCGTCTGGAAGGTCGACGGGCTGTTTATCGTCTGCAGTCGGAATGCCGACATAGGCATCAACGCGCACATTGCCACCGAGCGTTTCCAGACCAGCCGCCAACGCAGGAAATCCCGTCATATCGGCTGCTGCCAGGATACGTGTCATGCCGTGCGTAATGAGTTTGGGCGAGCCGCACCTGGAGATGGCAATGGTATCGCCTGCTTGAGTGCGTTGTGCCCATGGTCCCACACGCCCAAGATCGCCATGCGTGACGATATCGACATCAATCTCCTGTCGCTCGGGGCGCACATGGCGAATGGTGTAGGTGCGCATCTCTGACTTAAATTTACCGCCTGAGATCATGTCTTCAAATGCAGCTGGCGTCTCACCTTGCGCCGGGACAATCATCTTGAAGTGCCCGCCGGCAGCATGCGGTGAGAAGTCTCTGATCATCTCGCTTCGCAGCGTCACCCGGATCATATGGGGCGTTAGGGACTGAACTTGTGTGACTTCGGCAAGGCCAAAACGGCTGCCCAATAGGGCCTGTCTAAGGCGAGCATACATGGCGGATATCTTTCTATTCTGATGGGTTCATACTGCTACATGAGAATCATTCTCAATAAATCAAGGCGCGCTAGATGGTTCCGCCATGGACCCGTAGGCCCGCCGGTTAAGTCCGCAGGCTCGGGGCTGCCTCGCTACCTCCCAACCTCTGCACGCTTGTGTTAGCCTCCCAAGAAAACCGGTGGGAGGCACGACATGGCGGATAGGGTAGCGGTTGCGGTCATTCATGGGGTGGGCGCGTTGCCGGGGCGCAATCCGCAAGATTCGGCGCGGCTGTCGTTCTCCAAGGGGCTGTTCAAGAAGATCGAGGCGGAGCTGGGGCGTGAGGTGACGGCGGACCAGATCGTCTGGCGCGAGATCTTTTGGTCGGACATCCTGCAAGAGCGCCAGGACGCCTATTTCAAGTCGATCTCGAAACTCGTCCGTGTGGGGCGTTTGCGCAAGCTGGTCGTGAGCAACTTTGCCGATGCCTTGGCCTTCACGCGGGAGGGCGAGGCTTATGACGAGCTCAACCGCCGGATCAGCAGTGTCATGGCTGAGCTGAAGGGCGACTGCCCCTCCGATACGCCGCTTGTGGTGTTGGCCCATTCGTTCGGTGGGCGGATCATGTCGAACTATATCTACGACATGCAGCAAGGCATTCGTACGGCGGACACCGCGTTTGAGCGTTGTGAGACCATCGCCCGTTTTGTCACCTTTGGCTGCAACCTGCCGCTGTTCACGTTCTCTTACCCGGAGAGTGAGCTGGAGCCGATCAGCTATCCGGGCACGACCCTTGGTGAAGAGTTTCAACAAGAGCCGTGGTGGACGAACTATTACGACCGCGATGACTTGCTGGCTTATCCCATCGCGCCCATCGGTCCGGCCTATGAGGACTTGGCTAAGAATGGCGAGCTACAGGAGTTTCCCATCAATGTAGGCGGGCTCTTCACCAGCTGGAACACGTTGAGCCACAATGCCTATTGGACGAGCTCAAGCTTTTACGAGCCGGTGGCGGGGATGCTCAAGCGCCTGATCGGGCACCTCAGCGAATAACGCTGATTGATGCGCTGGCCC
>JABSRH010000228.1 GCA_013215175.1 Parvularculaceae bacterium
ATTTCCTCGAGCTTGGAAAGGCTAGAATTGGCTAACAGCTTTCGTCCATCTCGGAGCTGAAGTTCCACATAGTCTCCAGCGGCGGCGCATTGCATGATGGCGCTGACGGGGATGTTCTCCGTCCCTCGGCCGACCTTCAACTGCACCGTTTCGGATGAAGCGACACTAGAGGCCTCAGCCAGGGCCTGTTCCAGACGCGTGGCACGCTCAGACACACCGGCGTGCTCGCGCGCGAGGCGGGTATTGTCCTCGGCCTGCTGGACGAAGAGGTAGCCGAGGAATAGTGCGGTTACCGCATAAAGAGCGATATCAAGAAAGGCGCCGCTGAGCATGAAAGCGACGAGAGTGTAGACGCCGAAGGCCAAAGCGAAGCGCTTCGCTGAGGGTTGATCCTGGTGGACCGCCGATGCAGCAATGCCGAAGGCCCATAGCGCAGACAAGATGGTGGCGCGGACAGTCATTTCGTCCGCCCCCGGTGCGAACAGAGAAAGCAGCGCTGAACTGGTCATACCGAGACCGATGACGAGGCGCGGTTTCGGCGGGCGAAACCTCTGAGCACTGACCGCTATGAGGACGCCGCCAAACGCAAGTGCCACGACCCAGATTAAACCGAGCCGGACGTCATGCATCCAGTAAGGATAGGCCCAAATGCCCCGTAGTACCTCTGCAAGCAGTTGTAGCGCCAACAGCAGACAGAGCAGAGCGACAAGGCGGTTGCCAGCGCGGTCTCGCTGGCGAAGCCCCATGGCTCCGAAATAGATGGCCGCCGAAAGGAACGCGCCAAGGGCAGCTAAGGGCAGCGCATAGCTCTGGAGCTGGATGTCGCGAGGGTGCCGGAAGGGCGCGATGGCTAGCACCGGTGGCTCGACGCGACTGTTCAGGTTCAAGTGCCCCGACACCAGGACGGCCACTTTCTTTGGGCCCGCCCGCGACAGTTCAGTGGGGATGAGGTGGACGCTATCCATGGGTCCTGCGACTTCACCGTCCTTCTCACTGGCTGGCCGGCCACTCGCGCCGATCAACGTGCCGTCGACAAATACCAAGCGGGCGCCTCGACCGAGGACGACAACGCCGAGCGGTGGTGCTTTACCCGGCAACGGAGCCACATCGATTTCGGCTAAGACCCAGCGCAGAGCGTTGGAGGGGATCTTCTCATCGCCGGAGAGCGAACGGCAGACGGATGCCGTAGGGGTGGGCGGTGCGGAGAGGTCTTCAGCGATACAAATGCGGATGCTTTGGGGATCGGCGAAGGCCATGTTCTGAGCCTGCGCGGACACCAGCATGACGAGGCCGACAAGCGGGCTAAGAACGAAGGCGCGCAACATCTTGGCACGATAAGCGAACACCGAAGGGCAGGCACTACCGCTCACCGAAGAATCTCCACCGTTCACCGAACGGCATTGGCGCAACCTGTTCCTCACCTCGAAGCTTAGCATGATGTCTTCGGGGTGTTCGTCACTATGAGATCTCCAGCACTCGGCCGCGCTATGCTTGGCCAGCTCCAGCAGGTTTTGGTGGGTTTGGTCTCGCTTTCGGGGGCAGCGATCGCTCAGGCGCAGCCGGGCTCGTTCGAAAGCATCGGCGAGACCCTGACGCCATCCATGGAAGCGGTCATCGACCAGGGCGCGCTAGGTGTCGCGGTGGTTGCTGTGGCGGACGGCGAGGTCATCTTCCGGGCTGGTCGGGGGTCGGCGCGGGTGGATCAGCTCGAAGCCATTGACCTAGCGGCCACGCCTTTTCGGTTGGCATCGCTTGGGAAATCAGTCGTCTCGATGACCGCGCTGCGCCTTGAGGCCCAAGGGCTGCTGGATCTCGATGAAGACATCGCGACTTATCTCGGCACTGAAGCTCCTGCGATGCCCTTAGGTCCTGTCACCATGCGTCAGCTGCTCAGTCACACCAGTGGCATCGACGCTGAGCCTGTGGGCGATGCAGCGCGCTCCGCCGACAAGGCCATGCCACTGGAGGCATTGATCCGAGACCATCTACCGGCCCAGCGCTATGAGCCGAGCAAGGTCTTCATCTACTCGAACCATGGTTATGCCCTGGCTGGGCGCGTCATCGAGAAGGTGACGGGCACACCGTTTTCCGAGGTGGTCCAGCGTGAAGTGTTTATGCCGCTGGAGATGTCAGGTTCTAGATTTGGACAAGACGACCTACGGGTCGATGTGGCGCAATCCACCGTGGACGGAAAGCTGGTGCCCCAGTCAGTGTCCAATGTTCTGCCTGCCGATGGCTGGGTTGGGACCGCTGACGATGTGGCGCGCTATCTAAGGGCTCACCTCGCCATGGCCCCCGATGACCCTTTGATCAAAGCCGGGCTTCATGGTGCTGCGTTCACGCATACCTCGGACCTTCCGCAGCAGGGTCTTGGCTGGGAGGTTCGGCGTTGGGGTCAGGATCGGGTCCTGAGCCACACAGGCGGCGTCGACGGCTTTTCCAGCATCATGGTGATCCTTCCCGAACGGAACTTCGGTATAGCGATCCTGCTGAACAGCCGCCGAGCGGACCTTCGCGGGAACATCCTCGATGAGGTTCGGCGGGCCTTCTTTACTGCATCACCCGACGTTGCCGCCAACAGAGCTACCCGCGGTCCCGGTGTAGAAGTCAGTGACCTCAGCGGGCTCTACCTTTCGGAGAACCGGCCACACGGTAAGATGCGGTGGGCGTCGCGCCTGGGTTTGACTGGCGGGTTGCTTGACGTGTCGGCTGATCAAGCCGGTCTCGATGTCGGCGGCATTTCCTACAGCTTGGAGAGCTCCAAGGAGCCTGACCGTTCCGAAGCTCAGTATGGCTACAGGATACACTTCGATCGTGCATCCAACGGAGCTCTGTACGCGTTCGAGGGTAGGGATGCTTACCGTAGACTGTCGTTTCTTCAGCGTCCTGGCGTATTGTTGTCGGCGCTATTGGCGGGTTTAGTGGCTTCATTGATAAGGACCGGCTCGTTATTCGTACAAGGACGAAGAAATCATAACATCGTCCCAGCTAATCTTTGGCTGCTTTTGTGCGCTATCTGCTTTCTTGTCGGTGCTGCCCTGTTCATCGTTGGGCTTGGCCTGTCTGGAGACATCAGCTTCGGTCTCCTTTGGCTTCATAAGATCGGAGGATTGGTTCTTCTTGCCTCGATCGGTTGCGTGCTGATCGGGATTGTCACGGCGGTAACGTCGCACGCACGCATGGCGCTCGTGTCTCGGCTCCTAACGGGGCTGACCATCATAGGCCACATTGCAGCGGTCGAAGCCGGTGTGATCGGAAGTGTCGTGCGATGGACCTAACGTGTCGGCTTGCTTCAGCCGGGCGAGGCCCAGTCGCGAACATGTGCTGCATACCTTATCATGCTCAGGTCAACGCAATATTCAGTGATCAGCTTACTGATTGGTTAGTGAAGGGTTTGCTTTCACAAAGGCTTCTTGGGAGCTGATCCAGGAAAACGAACTGACTTGCCCGTCCGATCCGCGGCGAAAGAAGACTTTGCGCTTGCCATCGTCGCTGACGAAGACGCCGTCGTCGTCTGTCGGTCGGTAGGTCTTTTCACGCAAGCGGATCGTTCCGGACTCTGCTGATACGACCGTGGCTTCAGGTCGCTGCCATGCGCCAGCTTCGAGCTCTTCCGCCGAACAAGTATGGCAAAAGAGGTCGAAATAGTACGTACCAGCATAGTCTGAAACATCGGCCTGCGGCTTAAGCTCAGGCACGGTATGGAGCACTTCAGGGCGCGGTCCAAAGAGTTCTTGTTCCAGCCGTGCCTTGAGTGCACCGTGAAGGGAAACAGGTCCCCCGCCAGTTTCAAAGTTTCGGTTCGTTGTTACGAAGATGCCTGTTCTCACCTCGGGAAAGAGATCCAGGCTCGATTGGAAGCCGAACATGGTCCCGCCATGGCTGATGCTGCGCGGGGTAGTGCCGTTGCGGTGGCTGAAGCCGCCCATATCGTTGAAACCGAAGGCTACGCCTGGAAAATCGGGGTGAGGACGGTATTGCGGAAGCATCAGTTTCTGTATGCTGTGCTTCGAGAAGAGCTGGCCGCCAGACGATGTCACGCCGCTTCCTGTCATTGCTTCCAACTGGTCTGCTCCCAGTTTTCTCCTCCAGTTTGATTGCAATTTTTTCGGGCATCTTGGACCTTGGAATGGAGGATCAGA
>JABSRH010000229.1 GCA_013215175.1 Parvularculaceae bacterium
TGCCCTCTTCGTCAGAGGCGAGCGGAACGGTCAGTTCATGCTTCTCGCGGAACTTGGCGTGCTTCGCGACGCTGTCTTTCGACACGCCGAGGATTTCTGCGCCAGCGGCCGCAAAATCGTCGAGCGCTTCGGAGAAGCCAATGGCTTCTTTGGTGCAGCCCGACGTGTCGTCTTTCGGGTAGAAGTAGAGGACCAGGGTTTTTCCCTGATAATCCTTGAGGCTAACCTCGCCGTCTTCGGTGGGTAGGGTGAAGGCGGGGGCTTTTTGACCTTCTTCAAGCATGTCGCGTCTCCATGGGCAGGCTGATTTGCGCGCTGCGCCTACCCGAAACCCGCGCTATACGTCTATCGGCTAGTCTGCGCTGCCTTGCCCCAGGGCGCCGCATCTTCTTAGTTAGAGTCTCCACGGGTGGTCACAGTTTGAACGACGTCGAGAACAGCTTGGAGACGGAGAAGGTGTCCAGCGGGCCAACATGGCGCGTGGACGTGGGCGCCCTGCTGCTCAGCGGCCTGACCCGCGGTGTCGCCACGATGCTGACCTTTGTCGTCGTTGCAGCTGCTTTGTTCAGCAAAGGCCTCGTTCCGCTGCATGCTGGTCTCCCGGCGCTAAAAGCCTTCGCCGAAGAGAAAACCGGCGCACGTCTCGATATCGGCGAACCAAGCTTGTCCGTAACCGGATCAACGGTATGGCTTTCGGTGCCGAAGTCGCAGCTCAAAGCCGACTATGACGCGACGTTCCATGATGTGGATGTTTTCTTTCCGCTTGGCGATCTCATCCGTAGACAGCCCAAGATCGATGTCCTGCGTGTTGGTGCTATCGAAGCCTTCGTGCCCGAGCCAGAAGCCACGAGCTCCTCAAGCGAGCCCCTCGCCTTCGAGAAGATCCTGACGCAACTGTCCCAAGGCGCGGGCGATGTCTCGTTGCGCCGGATCAATATTACCTATGGCGGCCCCGCACCGGTTGCACTTGTGGATGCTTCCATTCGTGCTGCGCCCGCCGACGACGGTTATGTCATCAATGCTTCGTTGCCGTTTGATGTGGCGGGTACACGGACGGCTGCAGGTCTTGATATCTATGCTCGTCCAGGTGGCGTGACCGATCTTCAGCTGACGTCCGATGGTGCGCCGATCCAACCGCTCTTGTTACTGGCTGGTGTCGATGCCATCCGTCTCGACACCAGCTTCGAGGGTCAGGTGGTGCTGAGCGTCAACAAAGAGGGCACGCCGATTGGCGGCGCCTTTGATGTGAGGCTCAAGCCAGGTTCGGGGCAGGTGGGTGAAATACCCTTCGTGTTCGGACAAAATAGCGTCAATGCTAGCTTTGATGGCCTGTCGCCACGTTTTGACGTGAAGCGAGTTGATTACGATATCGCCGACAACAAGGGTCTGCTGGTAGGCTCCGTCGCCGTCGACAACATCCTCAAGCCAGCACAGCTCATTCTTGATTTCGATGTGGCTGGCGAGGCGATCCATCTTGATCTCGGCAGCTTCATGGATGGTCCGTTGGATGTTGATCGGATCACAGCGCGGGGCACGTTTGATGCCTCGATGCGGTATTTGGGCTTCGAAGAGCTCACCAGCAGCTTTTTTGGCAGTGCACTGAGCGGTGCGTTGGCACTGACGTTCCCAGAAGGTTTCCGTGGCAACCCGAGGATCGAGGCCGATGCGCTTCTCCCGGGGCCGCTCACGCCTCAAGAGGTGCTAGCGGGATGGCCACGGCCGCTCGCCGGGGATGCGCGCCTTTGGGTGGAAGAAAACTTGATCAGCGGGCAGGTGACCAACCTCGCCTACAAATCAGACATTCCCATGGGGGCCATTCGTCAGCAGACGGCGCTTGCTGACGATACGATGACGTTCACCTTTGACGCATCGAAGGCGACGGTTCGGTATTTGCCTGACATGCCGCCCATCCGAAGCCTGAAAGCGTCGGCGACGGTGCGCGGCAACAGCTTCCGCGTGGATGCCGATCGCGGCGAGGTGTCGGGCGTACTTCTCGCGGGCGGCTATCTTGATATGCCGCGCTTCACGCCCGCGGGCGCGACGGCCACCTTCAAGACCCAGCTCGTGGGTGAAGTGCCCGTGGTGCTCGATGCGCTGGAAGAAGCGAACATCGTTGAGTTTGCTGAAGACAGCTATCAACCCGAGGCCTTCCAAGGCGAGGGGCGGTTCGATTTGGCCGTGACCTGGCCGCTGGTGGCTGAGCCAGAGCTCGACGACGTGCGGGTGACAGGACAAGGCTCGTTCAAGCAAGCGGCGCTCGACAACGTCTTGCCCGGTATCGACGGGGTGGAGGCTGAGGGAAGTGTCACGTTGACACCGACGCGTCTCATCGTGCGCGGCGAAGGCTTGGCTGCGTCGGCACCGGCAACGTTCGAATGGCGTCAAAGCCTGCAGGGTGATCAGCTGGCGGAGCTTTCCGTAACGGCGGAAGTCGATCCTGTGGCCTCCGACATGATCGGTGTGCCGCTGCGTGAATTCTTCGAGGGCGTGATCACCACGCAAGTCTATGCCAGCGACCTGACGCCAGGAGCACCGCTCAGTATTACTGGCGACTTGAAAGACGCGGACGTCAACATCCCTCAATTGGGTCTTTCCAAACCTGAGGGTACGGAGGGATTCTTCGAGACCACAGCTATCGTACCTGATCCAAGCGGTGATGACCCGTTGGCGGGGCTGATTGGTCTATCGAATTTTCGCCTGACCTCTCCGGACTTCAACATTGAAGGCAATGGTGTGTTCACGCCAGAGGGCGGCGTTGTGCGGTTGGAGATGCCGCGGTTCTTCATTCAGGATCGGGCCGACCTATCACTTCGTTTGGTCACAGACGGCGGCCTGTTGGATGTCGCTATGAGTGGTGTACATGCCGATGCGACACCACTGCTCGACGAGCTCTTCGAGGGAGAGGGCGGTGATGTAGGCGGACGACTTCCGGGCCGATCCAACGTGGACATCGAACTGGATCGAGTTTCTCTCCGTTCCGATGTTGATCTACGCAATGTTCAGTTGACGGCCAAACACAACGGCAAAGACGTTGAGGATCTCGTCGTGGCCGCGCTCGTGGGGGAAGATGACCAGCTGAGCATTACTTTGGACCGGCCACTGGGCGAGAAGATTGGCTTCGTTGAGATTGAGAGCACGGATTTCGGTACGCTAGCCCAAGGGGTGTTCGGTGTGCGGTCGATCGAGGGAGCCCCTGGTTCGATCAAAGGTGCCACGTTAGTGGATGGCGGTTTTAGTGGTCGCTTTGAGACCACGGAGCTGATCATCAAGGATGCCCCGACCTTGGCGCGTCTGCTGTCGATCGGCTCGCTCGATGGCCTGAGCGACCTTCTGAACGGGGAGGGTATCCGGTTCGACAAGTTGGAAGGCGATGTTTGGTTGAAGGATGGCAAGCTCGGGTTTTCGGACACGAAGCTCGTGGGCTCCGCCATCGGCATCTCGGCGGCTGGTGTCATCGATCTCGACGCTGGTACGATCGATGTCCGAGGTGCGATTGCGCCCGCTTATGCCGTCAATTCCGTGCTCGGTATTTTGCCTGGCATCGGGCGGCTGTTCGTTAGCCGCGAGGGTGAGGGGATCGTTGCTTTCTCTTACTCACTGTCGGGTCCACTTGAGCAGCCCACGGTGTCGGTGAACACGTTGACCGCCCTGACGCCGGGTATTCTGCGCCGCGTCTTCGAACCCGTGGAGAACAGTGCCGCGGGGACCCAGGCGCTGCTCGACGCTGCCATCGCCGCGGCGCGCGAGGAGAGCGAAGCGCCCGAGCCTTCGCCGATCCCGGCACCTGATCCCGTACCTGTGCCTTAAGGCGAGCAAGCGCGTTATTGTCTCGCGGGCAGGTTTCCTGCATGGGGCAACGTCCAACCCCGAAGGCAGGCATCACCCTTTTGAGCAGTATCGAAACAGACGAGACCGCCACGGGCGGGCGCAACTTGGG
>JABSRH010000023.1 GCA_013215175.1 Parvularculaceae bacterium
TGACGAGGTGCATGCTTCGGCCACATCCGGGCATCCCTCGGCATCTTGCCACCCTTTTTCAGGTTACAAGGGCTGCACGCCGCCACGATGTTGTCCCACGTGGTTTTGCCACCCTTTGACCGAGGAATGACGTGATCGAACGTCAGAAGATCCCGGTCCGTGCTGCCGCAATATTGGCACGTGAACTTATCCCGCAAGAAGACATTGAACCGCGTGAAAGCTGGCTTACGCGCATGGTTCACATAGGTTTTCAGCGACACCACCGACGGCAGTCGGATCGACGAGTTCACTGACCGCACTTCGGTCTCGTACTCCGCCACGACATCCACACGACCGAGGAAAACGGCCTTCAACGTGTCCTGCCAGGACCATAGCGAGAGCGGAAAATAGCTCAGCGGTCGGAAATCTGCATTGAGAACCAACGCTGGGCACCCATCGGGAGCTTGGCGGACCAGTTGTTGCACGGCGTTTACCTCCTGTGCCTCATGGGATGGGGAAGAGGCCAGGCACAACGCCTTCGCGGGCCTATTCGGCCGCTCACGAAGGGGATCATGGTGATGACAGCGTTGCTGAAGGCCCCGGACTCCTGTGCGATCTCTACGTGATCTTATTCCACAGAAAGGTAGCCGATTCTATATGACAAGACGATCACAAGGGCATGACATTCCGTCCTACCGAGGAGTCACGCCCTAAAGTGGCGCTCGCCCTCGGGCATAGGCAATCTGCCCCCACAGGATATGCGCAGCCATCCCGCGATAAGGCGCATAGGTCGCGTCAGCCCAATCATCGAACGCCGCCAGTTCAGAACGCTCGAAACTTCCGCCCGCCATCTGGTGGGCTGCGAGCAGAGCCACGTCGGCTCGTGGCCACAGATCCTGCCTTCCCTCGCAAAAAAGCAAATAGACCGCCGCTGTCCAAGGTCCGATGCCGAGCAGCTTAGTCAATTCATCCGCAGCTTCTTGATCGCTCAGCCCCGCCAACGTGCTGAAGCGAAATCGACGGCTCAGCACATCGTCAGCCAACGCTTTTAAATAGCGGATCTTCGGCCGCGACAGCCCAAGCGATCGTAAATCATCCTCCGTCGCAAGAGCGACGCGCGCGGGACGAAGGCCACCGGTGGCCCCCCTCGCCCGCTTCAGGATCGCATTGGCGCTGGCAACGGATAGTTGCTGCTCAATGACAATCCGGGCGAGCCCAGGATAGCCAGCGGGACGCGCTCGCCAGCTTGGCGGCCCCGTTCTCGAAAGGATATCGGCAATGACAGGGCAACGCTCAGCAAGCTGAGCGCAGGACTGTTCCAATCGGGATCGTTCGGACGTATCAGCCATCAGAGGGCAGGATAGATCACAATATCCCAAATGTTGAGGGCCCGGCATTGGGGCGGCAAGTTGCTCAGATCCGCTTCCCAACGCTTCATGTCATCAAGCACGCGGTCGGTGAAACGCGTCTCTGGTACTTCGGCCAGTACACGGATATTTTCCGGTCGCCCAGAATCGTTAAGCTCGAAACCAATCGACATCGCCCCAATATATCCGCCTTGCACGTTGGGGATCACCAGCTCTTTCTTCTTCCACGTGACTTGCTCGGGACACCCCTCAGGGAAACGCAAAATTCCCGCGGGTATTTCACGAAGCTCTCGCTCCATCTTTTGAGCGTCAGCGGAGTCACCATTCACCTCCACAAGACCCACGAGCGCCATCTCCCAAGCCGACAGCTTCGAATAGGCCACTGGGATGCTGTCTAGCGACGACACTGGGCTGAAGCGCGACAAGGCCTCGCGAACGCCCAGCGCGGTCTCGCGCACCCGTTTCACGTAACGACGCCGCTCGCTCTGTCGTTGACCTTCCGAGACAAATTTACCGTGGCTGCGCATGACGGTGTTGGCGGTGATCATCGAGCGGGTGACTTCGACTTCCGCCAGAAGGCTCAGCGGCGTTGGATCCATCGAGCGAAGGTCATCGGCCAGCGCGTCCGAAATATCCTGAGCCCGACCGCGATCGCCGAGCACCACTTTCGTCCGTGCCAAGAGCATCTGTGCTGTCAGCAGCGCCTGAACCTTTCGAGGGCGCGGCGATTCCAGCGCCTTCAGCGCTTTATCGGCGGCTTTAACGGCCTTACGGTCACGGCCGCCGCTTTCGAGAACTTCGGACACCGCCAGGAAAAACTTTTGCTCACCGAGCTGATAATTCCCAAGGCCAAAACCCTGCTCACCCAGGCTAACAGCGTCCTGCCAGACCTCAGCCCCCAGTGCCGGATTCGTCAGGATCAACAGCTCACCATAATTCTGCGCCAGCAGCGCTCGGTTTTCACCAGGCTTCAGCGCCGCGCGCGAACCTTCCCATGCAGCCTTCGCTGCAGGCAAAGCCGCCGCCGTGTCGCCCCGCTGCATGGCAGCTGCGTAGGCCTTGTAGTCATCGGGCCAACCGGCCTGCGCTATACCAAGCGAAAACGTTGAAATGAAAGCAGCGCCGAGCGCGACTGCGGTGATCCGAAACCCTGACATGACATTGTCCCCTGTACGCGGCGCACACCACAGGGGGTTTGCTCATTTCTGTCAACCGCAGGGCACTGTTCTAAAACGCGTATTTCTCAAATAGCGTCCGCACCTCGCCGCTGTCTTCAAAGTTGCGCAGCATTTGGCACGCAAAGCTCTCACCCTTGCGCGCGATATCGGTGAGAGGCTGCAGAAAGCCGCTTTCGTCACTACCCATCGTATCAAGCTCGGCGCGTCGCTTGAGCCCATCTCTGGCCAGCTCGAGCACCTTAAGGGCTGTCTCCTGAATGCTAATTCCATCCACCTCGGCGGTCATGCCGTCCTTAGCAGCAGCCGGGCGCAGCGCAGCCCGTTGTTCTGACGTCCACGGACGGATGAGGTCATAGGCGGAATCAAGTGATTGCTGATCGTAGAGCAAGCCCACCCAGAAGGCTGGAAGCGCACAAATCCGTCCCCAGTTCCCTGAATCAGCACCCCGCATTTCAAGGAACGTCTTGAGGCGAACCTCAGGAAACGCCGTGGACAGATGGTCCTTCCAATCCTCGATATTCGGCAACTGACCCGGCGCCGCTGAAAGATCGCCCTTCAGGAAGTCTCGAAAGTTCAGCCCAGCGGCGTCGAAATAGGAACCATCGCGCCACACAAAATACATCGGAACATCGAGCATATAGTCGCGATAGCGCTCAAAGCCGAAGTCATCGTCAAACACAAAATCCAGCATGCCAGTCCGGTTGGCATCGGTATCGGTCCAGATATGAGCACGCCACGAGCGGAAGCCATTGGCCTTGCCCTCCGTCAGCGGAGAATTGGCGAACAAAGCGGTCGCAATGGGCTGCAGCGCCAGAGACGTGCGGAACTTCTTCACCATGTCCGCTTCGCTCTCGAAGTCCAAGTTGACTTGGACCGTCGCGGTACGGTGCATCATGTCAAGGCCAAGGTCGCCCACGGTTGGCATGTAGCGCCGCATGATTGTGTACCGACCTTTGGGAACACGCGGCATTTGCTCGCGGGTCCAGTGCGGTGCTGCACCCAGGCCGATGAATCCCACACCCAGCGGGTCGGCAATCGCCTTCACTTCATCCAGATGCTGATGAACTTCGTTGCAGGTTTGATGGATGCGTTCGAGGGGCGCGCCGGAAAGCTCAAACTGGCCACCAGGCTCAAGCGTGATGGACGCACCATCCTTTTTCAGCGCCACAAGCTGGCCATCTTCCTCAAGGCGTTCCCAGCCAAATTGCGAAGACAGCCCTTCCAGCACCGCTTGGATCGAGCGCTCGCCAGAAAAGGGCAGCGGCTCGAGGGTGTCCTGAAGAAACCCAAACTTCTCATGCTCAGTCCCGATGCGCCATTGGTCCTTCGGCTTACACCCCGAAGCGAGATAGGCGGTGAGGTCATCGACATGAGCGATGGGTTCGAGGTCGTGGCGCGCGCTGGCGTCGAGCTGCGTCATGGTATGTTCCGTCTAAGGCACTGCGAAGGGTTCGAAGCGCGAACTGCCCCTCGCCTTGAGCAAGCTTTCCTGGTTGGCAAAAGCCCTTTTTTCATGGCGGGTGGATTAGAATACCTCAATCTAAGTCGCCAAAGCGAAGCTGCCAGAGGGTCAGGGCCACGATCGCCGCCGTCTCGGCACGCAAGATGCGCGGTCCTAGCGATACCGCCAACGCCCTTTCATCGGCGCGCAGTCGATCTCGCTCGTCACTGGTGAAACCGCCTTCCGGGCCAATAAGAATAGCGTCTGGGACCTTTGCGGCCGTGGCGAATTGCTCGCCAGCGGGCGCCGAGCGGCCCTCATCGCCGCCCCAAGGCTGGTCAAGTTGACTGCCGGCCTCGTCGCAGAAAATGAACCGGTCCTGCTGATCGAGCGCCAAATCGAGGGCCAGCGGCGCCTTGATGACCGGAACGCTCAATCGCTCACACTGTTCCGCCGCCTCGATGGCGATGGTTTCAAGCCGATCCATGCGAAGGTTTTCGCGGTTGGTCCGATCGGTCAGGACAGGCTGCAGCGCAGCAACGCCGAGTTCTGTCGCCTTCTGGATGATGAATTCCGTCGGCCCTCGCTTGAGCGGTGCAAAGAGCAGTACCGGCGAGCCTTGGTGCTCCAGCTGCAAACGCCGTTGCTCTGCGGGAACCGCGACCCCGCCCCGCCGTTCCAGCGCCTGCAGGTGATAGATCCACTCGCCATCCTTGCCGTTGAAGAGCCGAACCTCACTACCCAAGGGCAAGCGGAGCACGGTCCCCAAATAACGTGCCTGCTCCGCGCTCAAGCCAAAGGATCCGCTACCCAGCGGCGCTTTGGTGAACAGCCTTGGCGCAGGCCTGACCATCAGTCAGCGGTCTCCAGAGCTTTAAAACGGAATATCATCGTCCAGGTCGTAGTCGTTGTTCGCCGTTTGAGGCGCGCCGGCGCCGCGATTGCCGTAGCTATCGCCGCCGCCAACAGGTTGGCCGTAGCCGCCACCCATCTGGTCACCGCCGCTGCGGCCATCGAGCATGGTCAGCTCAGAGCGGTAAGGCCGCAACACGACCTCCGTGGAATAGCGGTCCTGGCCGTTCTGGTCCTGCCACTTCCGTGTCTCGAGCTGACCCTCAATGTAAACTTTTGAGCCTTTTTTCAAGTAGTTCTGCGCCACGCGCACAAGTGGCTCTGAGAAAATGGCCACGGTGTGCCACTCAGTCCGCTCGCGGCGCTCGCCGGATTGCTTGTCTTTCCAGCTCTCCGAGGTGGCGATGCGCAGGTTGCAGACCTGACCGCCGTTCGAGAACTGACGCACTTCGGGATCCTGGCCCAAATTGCCGATGAGGATCACTTTATTGACGCTGCCCGCCATCTCTTCACTCTCCATACCTTGGCGAAAGGCCTAGGAAACGTTGGGCCGCGGGGCCAAGGATCAGTTTTCCCAAGGCCTCATCGAACGCAGCTCGACCCGGTCTCTCTCGCACGTTTGTTCATATAATGTTCTGGCGGTGCCTGGCCATGGTCACAATCAGGTTTTTTCTTTGCCTCATTCAGCCCGGATCATGGGCTCCGTTGCATTCCCCCACGAAAGGCATCTCCCATGGCCAAGTCTTCTTCTGCACTGCTCGTCACCGCCAGCGTCGCTATCGCCGCCTTCGCCACCGCGAAGGCAGGAAGCTACATCCAGGTTCACGCGGGGCTCACCCAACCCGCTGAGGAGACCGTCGAGTTCGGCGGTACCGGCTTTATCGACAACGTCGTGGGCCAAGAGGTCGATAGTGACGAGGACTTCGGCTTCACCGGCGGCGCGCTGATCGGCGCCTATGTCGTTCCCTTCATCGCGCTCGAGGGCGAGTTCACAGCCCGCACGGAGGCGCTCGAAGACGTCAATGGCGAGACCGTCGGCGATGCATTCAGCGAGAATCTCACCACCTATGCCTTCATGGTCAATGGCGTGGTGCGCCCGTCGATCCCGGTCCTGCCCGACCCCTATGTCGGCGTCGGCTTTGGCTATCTCCAGCCCAATTTCGAGGGCGAAGATGATCTCACCCAAGATGGACAAATGGCCTATCAGCTCAAGGCTGGCCTGTCGTTTGGCCTGCTTCCTGGGATGGGTAAGCTCGGTGTCGAAGCTAGTTATCTAGCCACCGACGACTTTGCCCAAGAAGAAGACGTCGTCGCTGAGGTGGCCGCGGAAACCTACAGTTTCGGCGGGCTCACCGGGCTCGTAACGTACCGGTTAGGGTTTTAGCCTGTTAGCCTTTTGGTTTGTACGCTGAGAACAAACCATCAATCGCATCGCTCAAGACCGGGTTTGGATCGGTTTGGGTCCGCCGGGCGTGCCAGGACGCCTCGGCCACCAAAGCGTTGAGAAACGCGGCGATCAGGCGCGTATCCATCGACCGAAAGTCACCTTGGGACACCGCGGCGTCCAGCAGGCCCTGTATACGATCAAGACTGATTGAGTCCTCAATCTCCTTCGCCCGCGAGGGGCCAAGCGCTGCGGGGCCAATCTCAAACAAGACCTTCGACACACTGGGCGAGCGAACTTCTTCCGTCCAAGCGAGACAAGCCGCCTTAAGCTGCTCCAAAGGCGGCGCAGCCTGATCGATCCGGCCGACAGCCCGCTCAATCGCGCCGCGCGACTCGTCAGCGTACAACGCCTCCACGATATCATTCTTGCTACGGAAATGGTGGTACATCGCGCCTTTGCTGAGACCCGTCTGGTCCAGCACGAATTGCGTCGTGGTCTCCTCGAAGCCCCGCTCTAAGAACGCAGCCCGAAAACCACGAAGAAGAAGCGCTCTGGTGGACTCAGCGCGTTGTTGTTTGGCCATTGGCGATCTTTACAGCGTCGGCTCTCCACTGTAAACAAACCGACGGTCGGTTTATTTCGATGAAGGAGAACCTCATGGCTGCCTACCTGAAAAGTCTCGCCGATATGATGGCCGTCTGGAACTCAACAGACGCGGCAGAACAAAGGTCGCTTGTGGAGTCAGCGCTCGAACACAATGTCCATTTCGCTGATCCCAACCACAATATCGTGGGTCGCGAAGCCTTCTTGAAGATGGTGGCGCAAGTTCAGAGCCAGATCCCTGGCGCAGTCTATGCGCGCGCCAGTGAGATCGGCATGCAGAACAATTTCTGCCGCTACCACTGGACGATCCACTTGAACCGCAAGCTCGTGATGCCAGGCTTTGACATGACCGAGGTGAACGACGCGGGAAAGATCGTCAGGGTCATCGGCTTCTTCGGAGAACTCGACCGTTCACTGAGCAACGCATGATGCGACTTGATCAGTCCACGAACCGATAAATATCGATCCCAAAGCGGTCGAGGATATCCTGACCGATGCGCAGCTGCTCGTCGGTGACGTCCTTACGCCAGCGTTCGACCACGGCGTCGCGATCACCAGAGCTAATCAGGCTGTTGGTGGAGTCCTTGCTCAAACGAGAGCTCCCGGACGGCTTACCAAACGTAGCCACCATGGCCTCGCGATCTTCAAGCCCGCAGGTGCCAACGAGCCAATCATCCACAAAGGTCTCCGGATCGCGCACCACGTCCTCATAGGTCACAAGCGGCACACCGTGCGCCTCCGCCTTCATCAACGGCACAGCCTGGACCACCCAGTCGAGCACGCCGATCTCCCACCGGTCACCGCGCTCCAGCGCCTCGCCGATGCTCGCAATCTCATCCGGCGCAAAGTGCAGCGCCATATCGTTAGGACGCTGAACATAGGCCTCAAGCGGAAAGCCCCAATTCTGGCGCAGCGTAGAGCTCACCTGCCCACCCGGATGGCGCAGCAGCGCGATCTGATGCGCGGGCACATTGCTCGAAAACCAAGGCAGCATCCAAGGCGCATTGAGGATCTTCAGGCACACCCGGTTCGCCTTGGGCGGCACGCCCGCATGGCGAGCCGTCCCCTGGTCACGGTAGGTGGCGTGAAGGTGATTATCCGTATAAGCAGCAAACCGTTCGAGGTCCTGGCCTTCCAGCTCAAAAAAGTGAGAATGCTGCGCCTCGGGCAGAGCCGCCTTACGTGTTTCATAGCCTGGATGCCGAGGCAGCACCGCAAAAGGCTCGTTCGTGTACCAAACGCCTTTATTCACAGCGACAGCGTCGGCCACCATGGTCGACCCGCCCCGCCGCAAGCCAAAGATCAGGATAGGCTTCTTCTCCGGGGTGAACTGAACAGCACCTGCCTTCGCCTGGCGGAGCACCCGCATGATAGCCTGTTTCATGTCGTCTCCACTCATCCCTCAGCCGCTGGCGATCCCTTAGACAGATTAGTGCCAGCCATAAAGCGCCACCCCCTTAGCCCAAGAATCGCTGGAAAAAGGTAACAGTCCTCGAGACGACGAAGAGCGCTCGGGGTTTCAGGTTGCCTGATCCTGGCCTAAGCTAGGCCTGCGCCTTAGGGGCACTGACCATTAAGAAACGAGAACCGTTTTTCTTTGCCATGGCGATTGTGCTGATCACCATCGTGATCAGCGGCTTCAGCGTCGCCGCCTTCCAGCGACCCGGCGGCCCCCTCGCCGTGCCGCTGTTCCTTCATCTCCACGGCGCCTTATTCCTCAGCTGGTTTATATTACTGGCGGTCCAGGCTGGTTTGATCAGCGTAGGCGCACATGCCTGGCACAAGCGCCTCGGGATGATGAGCCTAGGCGTGGCGATCGCCATCGTGATCGTGGGCTACCTTGTGGTCGCCAACGCCGTTGCCACACCGGGCGCGATCATCGCCGGACGCCCAGCCCCACTCGGCGCCATCTTCCCCGTCTTGGACATCCTCGGCTTTGCGCTGTTTTTCAGTCTTGGTTTCTTGAACCGAGGCAACGCTGCCGCCCACAAACGGCTCATGCTCATCGCCACCCTGATGATGATCGATGCCGCCATGGCCCGCTTGGACTTCAGCCTCGGCCTACCTGGCATGCTCATCCTGGCGCGGGAGGTCGCACTCTACCTCGCGCTGATCGTCTACGACCTCATCAGCCTCCGCCGCCCTCACTGGGCCAGTGTGCTGGGTCTCGCCGCATATCTTGGCGCATTCGCCATCAAAGTGAACGTTGCGGCGCTACCGTGGTGGCCACAGTTCGTCGAAATCATCTTCGGCTAGCGAGTTCGATCATCGCGACTGTTCGACGCTTGTTCTCCTGGTCCATGACGCCTAGATCGCACCCTCGTTCTCGAGAACCGGAGCCGATCCTTGTCGCAGAAGCACATCACCGTCACGGGCGCGCGTGAGCACAATCTGAAGAACATCTCCGCGCAGATCCCTCGGGATGCGCTGACCGTGGTCACTGGGCTTTCCGGTTCCGGCAAGTCGTCACTCGCCTTCGATACGATCTATGCGGAGGGTCAGCGCCGCTATGTCGAGAGCCTGTCCGCCTATGCGCGCCAGTTCCTAGAGCTGATGCAAAAGCCGGACGTGGACCAGATCGAAGGTCTCTCCCCGGCCATCTCGATCGAGCAAAAGACCACATCGAAGAACCCGCGCTCCACCGTCGCTACGGTGACGGAGATCTACGACTATATGCGCCTCCTTTGGGCGCGCGTCGGCGTGCCCTATTCGCCTGCCACGGGCCTGCCGATCTCCTCCCAAACCGTGTCTGAGATGGTGGACCGGCTGATGGCCGAAGGTGACGGATCCCGCTTCTATCTCCTCGCGCCCATGATCCGTGGCCGGAAGGGTGAGTACCGCAAGGAGCTCGCCGACCTCATGAAGCGCGGCTTCCAACGCGTGCGCATCGACGGCGAGTTCTACGACATCGCCGAGGCCCCAGCCCTGGACAAAAAGCTCAAGCACGACATCGACGTCGTAGTCGACCGCGTGGTCATCAAAGAGGGCCTTGAAAGCCGTCTCGCCGAGAGCTTCGAGCAGTGCCTCGACCTCGCGGACGGCCTCGCCGTGGCAGAAAGCGCACCGCGCGGCGGCGAAGAACCCAAGAAGATCACCTTCTCCGCCAAATTCGCGTGTCCGGAATCCGGCTTCACCATCGAGGAGATCGAGCCCCGCCTCTTCTCCTTCAATTCTCCGCAAGGCGCCTGCCCGGCCTGCGATGGCCTCGGCACATCGATCTATTTCGACCCCGACCTCGTGGTTCCCGATCATGACATCAGCCTACGGACGGGTGCCATCGCCGCTTGGTCCAAAACGCAGAGCCCCTATTACACCCAAACCCTCGAAGCCCTTGGCCGCAAGTACAAGTTCGACGTCGAGAAACCCTGGTCCAAGCTGACGAAAAAGCAGCAACAGATCATCCTCTACGGCACGGGCAAGGAAAAGGTGGACTTCGTCTACGACGACGGCCTCCGTCGCTACGAGACCACCAAGACCTTCGAAGGCGTCATCCCCAACCTGCAACGCCGCTGGCGCGAGACGGACAGCTCCTGGGTCCGCGAGGACATGGAAAAATACCAGTCCGTGCACCCGTGCGACACCTGCCACGGTGCCCGCCTCCGGCCCGAGGCCCTGGCGGTGAAAGTCGGCGGCGCCGACATTTCCTCCATCGCCAGTCTCTCGATCCGCGAGGCAGACCTCTGGTTCGGCACCCTCGATACACAGCTCACGGAGAAAGAGCGCACCATCGCGGTCCGCATCCTGAAAGAGATCCGCGACCGCCTCCACTTCCTCAACAATGTGGGCCTCGGCTACCTCACCCTTTCCCGCTCCTCTGGCACTCTCTCAGGCGGCGAGAGCCAACGCATTCGCTTGGCTAGCCAGATCGGCTCCGGCCTCACGGGCGTGCTCTACGTCCTCGACGAGCCCTCCATTGGCCTGCACCAGCGTGACAACGAGCGTCTTCTCGAAAGCCTCCGTGGGCTGAAGGACCTCGGCAACACGGTGATCGTCGTTGAACATGACGAGGACGCTATCCGCACTGCCGATCACGTGCTCGACATCGGCCCTGGCGCAGGCGTCCATGGCGGCACCGTCGTGGCCGCCGGCACCCCCACCCAGATCGAGAAGAACAAGAAGAGCATCACCGGCGACTACCTATCGGGCCGCCGCGAGGTGCCGGTGCCCACCGAGCGTCGTGTTTTCGATCCCGAGCGCGTGGTCACCGTCGAGAACGCTGGCTCCAACAACCTGCAGAATGTCACAGCCGAGTTCCCCATCGGCCTCCTCACTTGCGTCACGGGCGTCTCCGGCGGCGGCAAGAGTACACTGACGATTGAGACCTTGTACAAGGCCGCCTCGCGCAAGCTGATGAATGCCAAGCAGGTCCCCGGCAAGCATGACCGTATCACGGGGCTCGAGCATCTCGACAAGGTCATCGACATCGACCAGTCGCCCATCGGCCGGACGCCGCGCTCTAACCCCGCCACCTATACCGGCGCCTTTGGCCCGATCCGCGAGTGGTTCGCGGGCCTGCCCGAAGCGAAGGCCCGCGGCTACAAGCCAGGCCGCTTCTCCTTCAACGTCAAAGGCGGCCGCTGCGAGGCGTGCCAAGGCGACGGCGTCATCAAGATCGAGATGCACTTCCTTCCCGACGTGTACGTCACCTGCGACGTCTGCCACGGCAAGCGCTACAACCGCGAAACCTTGGAAGTGAAGTTCAAAGACAAAAGCATCGCCGACGTCCTCGACATGACCGTCGAAGAGGCCGCTGAGTTCTTCAAAGCTGTGCCCAGCATACGGAACAAGATGGACACGCTGAACCGTGTGGGCCTCGGCTACATCAAGGTCGGCCAACAGGCCACGACACTCTCCGGCGGCGAGGCCCAGCGGGTGAAGCTCGCCAAAGAGCTGTCCAAGGTCGCCACGGGCCGCACCCTCTACATCCTCGACGAGCCCACCACGGGCCTCCACTTCGAGGACGTCCGCAAACTGATGGAAGTCATCCAAGAGCTGGTCGAGGCCGGCAACACCGTGGTCATCATCGAGCACAATCTCGACGTCATCAAACAAGCCGACTGGATCATCGACCTCGGCCCCGAAGGCGGCGATGGCGGCGGCCAAATCGTCGCCACAGGCACCCCCGAAGACGTCGCCGAAGTGAAGGGCAGCTACACCGGCCAATTCCTCAGCGAGCTCTTAGCCAGACACGACGATCGCGCCGCCGCGAAAGCACCTAAGCGGGAACCGCGGGTACGGAAGAAGAAGGCGGCTTAGGTGGAGCCCTACCAACGCTTCTTGCTCATCTCGTGCCTGATTGGCTTTACTGCACTTGTCCTCTTCAGCTTGAGGCGATTTCTCAACGGGTCTGGTCCAAACAGCCAGGGGCACCTCGGCAGTCATCGCCTCTTTGGCTACGCCGTCATTGGTGTGTTTTGCGCCATCGCGTTCGCGCAAGTCGCTGCTGCTGTTATCGCGGGCTCCGAAGAACGCACGCCGGCAATGGTTGGTTGGGGTTTCGGCGCATTGCTAACCTTCGCCTTCGGAAGCCTGGGTCTTGTTGCGCTAGATCAACGCTGGAACCTCTACTGGGATGAACAGGGGCTTGAAGGCGTCAGCATTCACTATACGGGTGATCCAACGAATGATCGCCACCACCTCAAGTGGGATGAGGTCGTGGCCTATGGGTCCATCACTAGCACAAATATCTACTTTGTGGTGACGGCTGATAATCGGCGAATTTACTGGAGCGCCATGTTCCCGGGCCACGCGAGCTTTCTGGAAGTCATCCATAAGTACAGGCCAGAAGTGCGCAATTTGGGTGAAGTCAGTCGATAGCACACCCGGCGGCCACAACGTTTCTCGCTTGATGGATCCCGGATCAAGTCCAGGATGACGCGGGAATGAGAGCGTATACTAAGCCGTACCGTCATCCCGGACTTGATCCGGGATCCATCGCGAAAAATCTGCCTCTTGAGGCAAGCAGCGCCACCCCCCAAGTCCGTAGGGCGGCTTGCAAAGCCAGCTGCCACGCCGCTAACCTCATGAGTTCATGACAAAAGGCGAGCCCCAATGGGGCATGCCCCTCAGTCTACCGAGCAATGGGGCGCACACGATCAATGGAGAAAACGCTTCTAGGCCTATTGGCCATTCTCGGCAGCCTCTCGCCGCTTGTCATCCACCGTTGGATCCGGCTCACGCAGCCCACCGCTTCACCCGCTGAAGGGACAGTTTTCGCCGGGCGGGTCAGGATGTCCAGATGGCTGATTTACCCCAGCCTCATTGTATCCGGAGCGCTGGCACTCTTTTTCTCACTCCTCGTAGGCACGTCAGACGCAGGTAATCTCTGGGACCACATCGCTCTCTTCTCATCACTCGTCACTGTACCACTCATCGTCTTCGCGAGCTGCCTTCACCCGCTTCTAAAGGGTTGGGATGTTATCTGGGACGGCGAGGGCGTCACCGGACCGACAAAGACGTACACGTTCCGTCCGGGGCGGACGCAAGCAACGCTGTCATGGTCCGATGTGAAAACATACGGACGAGCGAATAACCGAAAAGGTTTCTTGATCGAAGGTCATAACGGGGTCGTCATCCATTGGAGTGAGCTTTACGCGGGCTCCGCCTTACCCATCGAGGCCGTTCGGCTCTATGCGCGCCACCGACGATCAGCTCATCGACACTAAGACCGCGGCAAACCACGGCTAGTGCAACATCAAGAGCCGCCGTCCGGCATCTCCAGTCTCCTGCGCAGCTGACGGGCAACTTCGCGCCGAGCTTTTGCCCTCAGGAAGTGCGTGGGTACTCGACGAAGGAAACGGTCTTCAGTGCGGAACAGGGCCCAAGGCTGCCCACTAGTATATTCCACGCCTTTCTCTCTCCCATCAGATTCGACAAACCTCAAAAGCTTGAGGGCTTCCCCGCGATTTCGCGCCCACAAGGCCCGATCTTTGTACGTGATTTGGAAGTAAGCATCTTGTGGCCAGGAAAGTTGATGGCGACGAGCGGTGTTGCACGCTGAACAACGAAACGCGCCCAGGTCACTGACGCCAGCAGGCCGGTCATGCAACCACTGGGACCACGTCAATGACCTAGCGACATCGGGTAGGTTCTTTATGTTGTCCAGCGGGCCAGTAACTGGGCTGAAATACGATGCGACAGTAACCGTTGAACCGACGCAATTTCGCCCCGTCACAACATCAAAGGCCGGGTGTCGATCAAATGGATCACGATGAGCCTTCGGAATGGCCGCTGATTCTGCGTGGCTGAACTCTGTTGCCGCGCCACAATTCGGGCATGTGATGACTAGGATCGGGTCGTTACCAGACATAAGTCGCCAACTTAGTTAGGAACTGGAATAGCTGCAATAACAACATAGTTGTGGTCATCATGCCTGGGGATCGTCATCCGTTTATGGCCTATGCCAAAACCTATCCCCCCACCTCCAAAACCCAATACCCTGCAAGGGTCAGCAGGATGAAGGGCCTCCCGGTACCGTCGGCTTGAGGCTTGCTGGTCTTCGGATCTCCGTAGGCGGAGGGGTGCTGCCCCTTCGGCCCGATGGTCCATGGTGAGCGTGAGCTAAGGATTGGCCGTTCACCATGTGCGAGAGATGAAGATGCCGCGCGGCGAGGGCCTAGGAAACCCTTGCGTTGCTGCACAGTACAAAAAAAATCCTCCGCAGCAACGAGCCGCGCGATGCCCCTTCTTCACGGTCGCCCACCGGCGCCGTCCTTCAGCGTGCAGAAAGACCGGCTGCCCCTAGGGCGCGTAGCCGACCCAGCCGCGCCAGGTGAAGGCCTCAAAGAACTGGATAACATCCACCAGGCCCGCCTCGCGCAGAATCGCAGCATCTACCTCGGGCTCCAGCACCGGTAGCTGCTCGTCGATCATCGTGCGCCCCTCCTCCGCCACCGCGGGATCAGCACCACCTGAGATCGTGAACTCCCGGTGTCGGGCCAGCATCTGCTCGCGACCATCCGAGGTCTGAGGAAAGCTCACATGCACCGCCACAAATGCCGCACCAGGCTTCAGCCGACGGACAATCGCCGCCACCGTCGCCTTCCGCGCCTCCGCCTCGATAAAGTGCAAGGTCAACAGGCTCGTCGCCCCATTAAACGGCCCCGCCGGCGCATCATCAATGAAGCCATGATGCAGCGCCAACCGATCACCCAACGGCGCCAACCGCACCGCCGCTTCGTCCAACATCGCCTTGGCAGGCTCCACCCCCGTGAACCGCCAGCCAGGGTTCAGCCGAGCAAACGCCTCCACCTCGGCACCACCACCAGCGCCATGCACCAAAACATGCCCGCCCTCCGGCATCCGCTCACGGAGCAACACACTCGCCATCCGCTGAACTGAGAGATAGCCAGGCATAAACTGCTCTGGCCCCTCAGCGTACTGAGCCGCGTGGTCAGGGTCGTCAAAGATGTCGGTGAGGCAAGCAGTCGGTTCAATCACGGCAAAGCTCCAGAACGAGGGAAAGCTAACCTTATCCCCCACTCCATGCCTTGTGGCATACTCTCCCAGCACCAGATAGTGTTCTAAGATCTTGCAATATCATCATTTATTAAAGAACATCCGCGCCGCAGGGGGTGTTCATGTTCGAAGTTATTTTCCTTCAGATCGGATTGGGCGTGCTCCAAGCCCTCCTGATGTTTTGGATGATGCGCTGGATCCTCCGATGGACCGGCAACCGCCAACCCTACGAGATGTCTGACGCAGGCGGGACGCTGCGGTTCAGCCCGCGTGAAGCCGCGATCAACCTCACTACCATGGGGTTCCTTCTAGGGATGATGGTCATGATAGCTGTGGGCAGCATGCTGTTCCTACATGCAGACGGCCTGGGTTGGCTCGGTTTGATTCTTGGTTCCGTGTTCCTGCTATTAACGGCCTATTTGGGATGGATCCTCTGGCACTCGCGCCACGTCTATTTCAGCAGGCAGACGGATTTGGTCTGGAACGCCGATGGTGTGTTGGGCCCCGCTGACATCAACAAACACTTTGGTACGCCCAAGCCGACAAGAAACATGCTGACGTGGGAGCAGTGCCGCTACCTCGGCGACTTCCGCAGCGTCTATCACTTCCTCCAAGGCGAAGATGGCTCCCGGGTCTACTGGTCGCTTCAGCTCAAGGGTTGGCAGGTCTTCGAAGAGGACGCCCGCCGCCGGGCTCCGTGGATCCAAGAACTCGACGAGGAATAGCCCTCTGCCCCAACATGTTGACCCAGCCAGGAACAACGTTAACTTTGCTACGAAATAGCAAGAAACGGGGGGGTCCCATGACCAATCTCATTAAACAGCTAACGGCAGGTGCGGCCGCCATCGGCTTGGCACTCGCCAGCCAAGCAGCCGCCGCGAGTGTGAGTCTCGGCGCAAGGGTAACCACTGGCCCTGATGCGATCGCCACCTTCGACGACCTGGCGACCATGAACATGGACGCCACCACCTATACGGAGGGTGATTTGGCTGTCCGTTCGAGCGGCACCACGTTCACAACGGGCTTTGATGCATTCGGGTTTGGGGTGTCGGAGACTGGCATCTACTACGTTCAGCGCTCTACGCTAGGGATCTCCATTTTTTCAGAATCCGGCAAAGACTTCAAAGCTTTGGATTTACTATTTGGTGATGGCAACACCGGCTTCGGTTGCTGCCGCGCTGGCGGCCAGGGCCCAACCCGAATTGCTTATGAAATCGAGCGAGACGGAGTCATCATCGATAGCGGGGTGTTTGATACCATCGTCGGCACCATCTTCGCCGTCACCGACGCTGCGGGCTTTGACCTTGTGCGTATTGGAGTTGGGCCGAACATCAGCATGAGCCCAACGGAATTTGCGAACTCTGCGGCGATCGATAACGTTTTTGTCGACTATCTCGACCCCGTGGTTGACCCTGTGCCCGTGCCAGCTGCCGCGCTGCTGTTCGCTCCGGTCCTAGGCGGTCTCGTGATGCGCCGCCGCCGCGCTCAGTCCTGAGATCAGCCGGTTGGTAGCCGAATGGATTGCGCTACCAACCTCTTCGCCCAAGGCCGAGCAGATGCAGATCCTCGGCCTCATCATCACTGTTCTCGTCGGCATCTCCGTATGGTGGTGGCGACTGAAGCGCGTGAAAGAGATGGGTGACAATGTCATCGACGCTGCGGAGCGCTTTCGCGGTGCCCAACGGCGGAAAAAGATCGCTGAACAAACCGGCTTCTCCCCCATCACGGCCATCGAGGACCCCGTGACAGCGGCAGCGACCTTCATCCACATCGTGATAGGGCGCGACGTCTGGCCAATGGCTCACGGCCGCGTGAAGGCCCGCCTCGCTGAGCTCAGCAATGACAACTTGGCCAACGAAGCGGTCACATATGCCGAATGGGCGGTGCGCCAGCCGGTTCCGGAAGACAAAGCGCTCAAGCTCTTGACCGACATGCTCCGTGAACGCCTCACCCTAGAAGAGCGCCAAGACCTCGCGGCCATGCTAGAGGACGCTGCACTGAGCGGCGACCAAGACCTTCAAGCCAAGGCTAGCCGCCAAACCATTGCCCTAGTGAACTAATCCGCTACCGGCGCACCAGCGAGAATGCCCAATCGGCGCCGTGTTCTTGCTTGATCGCCAGCGAGATCCAAAGCCAAGCCATCTCTTCAAGCTGGCGTGAATGCTCAAGGCCCCTGACCACCACGGTATCAAAACCCAGGTCCTCTGACAGCTGCTTCACCACCGAGGCTGCGTTGTCGTCTGAGGAGCAAACGAAGTTCGCGACCTGGGCATTTGGATAGTCAGCATTCGCCATATTACCTGCGCCCGTTTGGTTGAACGCCTTCACAATGCGCGCTTTGGGCAGAAGAGCCTTGGCATATTCAGCACCCGAAGCAGCGCCCTTATGGTCTAGGCCTGAGAAATCGGCAGCAATCGGATTGGTGCAATCCACGAGAATGCCAGAATAGTCGGCACCCAGCGCTGACGCTACACTGTCCACCGCATCCCAAGGCACCGCCATAACGATCAAATCGCTCTTGCTGAGGTTGTCGCCGATGGCCTCAAGCTGCCCACCCGGGAGGTCCGCATACTTCTCGTCTTGAGGATCTCGGACTCCCCAGACGATCTCGTGACCAGCCCGATGCCAGACCGCACCCAACGCACGACCCACTGAACCCGCACCAACAATGACGATTTTCAAAGCTTTGTACCCGTGTAGCTAGACGGCGAGGCATAGGGAAACGTCCGACGTGTGTCCACGGCTGTTGCTCTCATCCTTGCACGCTTGCTTTCAGCCACCGAACGCGGTCCAGTTCCGGAGTTTACCAGGAGTTTCGCCCGTGAGCATAGATATCGAGGTGATCATCGCAGAGCGCGAGCCCCTGACCTACGCCTTCGAGGCACCTCCTCGCATTGGTGAGCACCTGGCCTTTCTCCATGAGGGACAATGGGAGTACTGGCAGGTGACCCATGTGGTTCATTATGCAGCACGTGATGACCTTCAAATGAGCATTCACGTTGCACCTGCGAAGCCGCCGGCATCTTAGAAGCCCCACAATTCCAACGGTCCCAGTGGTTAACACCGGAAAATTGAGCGATTTTGGGATTCCCATTGTAAAACAAAGATTTTTCTGTTAGGAAACTGTTAAGAATTCACCGTTTCAGCTATGTGGGGTAACGTGAAACGCATTCTTTTATCTGTTTTGGCATCGGCTTCGGTGCTGTCGTTGACCTCGGCTCACGCCGCGCTGACGATTTTCACGGACCGTTCGGCCTACCTTTCCGCGCTCGGTGGGAGCTTGGTTGAGGAGACGTTCGATTCCATTTTGGTGGATACGCACTTCCGCAACACGACGGTCCAGTTCGACCATTTTAGTGTTGGCTATAGTGGCGTTATCCGCAGCAGCACCTTCAACTTCATCGACGCCGGTGCACCGAACAGCGTCAACAACACGTTTGGCTCGACAGCCCTGGTGGGCGGCGTGGGTCCAGGTGAACCTTTGACCTTCGCGTTGACTAGCCCGGCCTACGCCTTCGGTGGCGATTGGGCCCGTATTAACGACACCGTGGCGCGCAGCGTCTTCGACGTGGCTGGCGAACAAGTCGACCCAGGGCTCGACCTGGATGGTTTCTTCGGCGTGGTCTCCACGACGGCGTTCAGCACCTTCACGGTTCTGGGCATCGCCTTCGGTGAAGGCTTTGGTCTCGACAACGTAGCGATCTCGTTCGACCCCATCGACAATGGTCGGCCGGTGCCAGTTCCGGCCGCAGGCCTTCTGTTCGCTGGTGGTGCTTTTGCAGCCTACCGCCGACACAAAGCCAAACGCGCCTAGCGACTACCCTTTCATGTCACGGTCAGCGGGCGTGCCTTCCTTTGGGAGGTGCGGCCGTTGGCTTTTTCAGCGGAGGTTTCCTCACGCCGCCGCAAGCGCTAACGCGCCCCCATGACCGAACTTCACATCATTGGCGCAGGGCTCGCCGGATCCGAAGCCGCTTGGCAAGCTGCCGAAGCTGGCGCCAACGTGGTGCTGCACGAGATGCGCGGTGTGCGCGAGACCGAAGCGCACCAGACCACCAACGCAGCTGAGCTTGTTTGCTCGAATTCCTTCCGCTCCGATGACCACGAATACAACGCCGTCGGCCTATTGCATGAAGAGATGCGCCGCTGCGGCTCCCTGATCCTGCGCGAAGCGGACGCTCATAAGCTCCCCGCCGGTGGCGCGCTTGCTGTGGATCGCGAAGGGTTCGCGGAAGCCGTCACGGCTGTTTTGGCCAGTCACCCTCGCATTACGATCGTCCGTGAGGAAATCGAGGGCCTGCCTCCCGAGGAATGGGGGCCCACTGTCGTTGCCACAGGTCCTCTAACGTCGGAAAGCCTGGCGGGAGCCATCTTGAAGGAAACGGGCGAAGACGCCCTAGCCTTCTTCGATGCCATCGCCCCAATCGTCTACAAAGAGAGCATCGATTTCTCCAAAGCCTGGTTCCAATCGCGCTATGACAAAGCGGGCCCAGGCGGGACGGGTAAGGACTATATCAATCTTCCCTTGAGTGAACAGCAGTACAATGATCTTCTCGACGCAATCCTCGAAGGCGAGAAAACCGACTTCAAAGAATGGGAGAAATCAACTCAGTACTTTGATGGCTGCCTACCCATCGAAGAAATGGCCCGCCGCGGCCGCGAAACCTTGCGCTTTGGCCCGATGAAGCCCGTCGGCCTCACCAATCCCCATGAGCCTGATATTAAGCCTCACGCCATCGTGCAGCTACGCCAAGACAATGCTCTGGGTACGCTTTATAATATGGTGGGCTTCCAGACAAAGCTGAAATACGGTGCGCAAGGCGACGTGCTTCGCATGATCCCCGGCCTAGAGGAGGCGAAGTTCGCTCGCCTCGGCGGCATCCACCGCAACACTTTCATCAACTCTCCGCAGCTTCTCGACACACAATTGCGCCTGAAATCTAGGCCGCAACTGCGCTTTGCGGGACAAATAACGGGCGTCGAAGGCTATCTCGAGAGCGCCGCCATCGGCCTCTTGGCAGGCCGGTTTGCTGCGGCCGAAGCGTCCAGCTGCGAAGCCACATTGCCGCCGCGCACCACCGCGTTGGGCGCCCTGCACTATCACATCACGGAAGGTCACGTGGACGGCGGCAAGGGCAGCTTCCAGCCTATGAACGTCAATTTTGGTCTGTTCCCGGAGATTCAAGGCCCGACCCGCGACGCGGAAGGCAAGCGCCTCCGCGGCAAGGAAAAAGGGCGTGCTCGGAAGAAAGCCATGACCACCCGTGCGCTGGAAGACTTGGCCGCCTGGATCAACCCGAGTAGCGAAGCGGCCTAGCTAGCCCTGCGAGAGATGTGAACTTCTATGGCTTGACTCCTATTTCGATGTTTTTCTAAATATCAAAATATGAGTACAGTCTTCAAAGCCCTCGCCGACCCTACGCGCCGTAAGGTGCTAGAGCTGCTGCGCGAAAAGCCCATGACCGCCGGCGAGTTGGCCGAGCACGTGGTCATCACCAAAGCCACGCTGTCCTCGCACTTCGCGGTTCTCAAGGCGGCTTCCTTGGTCTCGACGGTCAAGGAAGGCACCACCATCACTTACCACCTCCGCCTCTCCGTGCTGGAAGAGGCCATGCTGGATTTCACGCGGCTGTTCGGTTGGACATTGAGTTCTTCTGAAACCTCGGAGGTGACCGAATGACCCGTCAGCCCGTCTCGAGCGCACTCATGATCCTGGCACTGATCGTTACGGGTATGTCGGCCCTGATGAAGATCAACAACTGGGCCACCGACGACCATGTCCGTACGCTTCTCCTGCTGAGCTTCGCCTTACTCTTGGCGGTCATCGGCAACTTGCTTCCTAAGGCCAGCCCCGAAGGAGACCACCGCTCGGCGGCGCGTTGGCGGCAGGCGGGGCGTATCGTTTGCTTTAGCGGAGCCGCGATGGCGATATTCGCCATCGTTTGGCCTGGCAGCCACGCGCTCCTGCCCGCAGCTCTCATCGGTCTGACTGGCCTCTCTCTCGTTGCGTTCGCGTCGTCATCTCTATTTCGGTTCAAGGAGACCCTCACTATGGAACAACGCTCGCAAAGCACATCCTTCCGTGTCGCCATCCTCTTACTCATCGGCATAGCCGGCGCCCTCGGCCTCATTGTCCTAGACAGCCTGTTCGGCGATCGAGTGGCCCAGATGAGCGCCATCGTCTGGGTTCTCATCCTGGGCGGTGCCTCGACGTGGCTGACGAAGGACCTTCTTGCCAAACGGTAGAATCATGGGGTTGATGTTCCTTTTTTGTTCTCCTATGTAGAGACCATGCAAACGCCATTGACCTTCGCCATCGACAACCGCCTTCCGGAGATCCTGGAACGGGTCGGCCAGCTGTTTCCCCAGCGCAAAGCGCGACGGCAGCTGTCGGCCATGGATCAGCTGATCTACGGCCTGATCGCCCACGGTTTGCCCGCCTCGGTCGCGATGGCGAGCTATCGTCGTCTGCGCATGGCGTTCCCGAGTTTAGCTGACCTGAAGCGAGCCCGACCCGGCGCGTTGCAAGCGGAGCTGATCGGCGTTCCCGCCGCGGCGCTTAAAGCCGCTGCCATACCTGAGCTGCTGGCCACTATCGAAGAGGCCTTTGGGCAGCTAACTCTCGATGGCTTGGAGCGCATGGAGACCGAGCAAGCGCACCGCTTCCTGACCAGCCTGCCGCGGATCACCGACGAGATCGCCGCCTCGGTCTTGTCCTTCGCGGGGCAAGAACGGACGGTCTTGTCGGTCGATAAAGACGCTGCACGCCCTCTTCGTCGGCTAGGCCTATGTGAGCCTGGTGCGCCGCTATCCGCGCTTCCGCGTCAGTTGATTGAGCGATCGCCAGTGGAATGGCGGTCAGAAGAGTTTGCGGGGCTAAGCCAAGGTATGCTCCGCGTGGCCGATCGGTTCTGTCATCAGGCGAAGCCAGACTGCGCCAATTGTCCTCTCCGCTCTCTCTGTCCGTCAGCAGAAGAATATGCCCAACCTAGCGCCACCGTGGTGAGCTTCCCTTTTGGCAAAGCCACCCAGAGGGCCAGAACCTCAGGCTAATCGCCCGGCAAGCACCGCACGGAACAAGAGCCAACGCTGAGCGAGTGGATGGCGGACGAACCGCAAGCCGTCAGCGACCGGTTTGACCAGCGCTAGGGGAAGCGTCGCCGCCATGGGCGAAGCCGTGAGATCGCCATTCTTCTTTGCCCGGCGCGTTCTCGCGACCAAATCCGCCAGCAAAGACGGGTTGGCTGAAGCCGCCCTGGCGAACCGAGCGCCGGGCGTCTCCTGGCCCTCCTCGGGCTGCGGCATAGCGGGCAAATCCGTGGCTCGCGCCAGTCCGAAAAGCGCCATCGCTTCAGCAATCACTGTGCCGGTTTCACCAGCGCCCAACGTTGACACCAGCCCTTCGTAGAAAGGACGGCGAGCAAGCAACGCGCTCTCAAGGCTGTTATCGTCTCCTGGTTCGAGAAAGCCCTCCATGCCATCGAGCATGTGGTCGAGGCTCGCGCGCTCCCAACCTTTGGCAGCGATCTGCTCCCGCAAGGCACTGACCACGGGATGGCGTCGAGGCGTGCCTACCCCAAAGACTTCATCGAGCGCTTCGCGCCACCAGGTTAGGCGGATCTGGCCGAGCAGCGGGTTTGACACCCGCCCCGGTATGCTGAGCAATTCTGCGCCA
>JABSRH010000230.1 GCA_013215175.1 Parvularculaceae bacterium
ACCAAACAAATGGTTGGTTTGCTGATGAATCGCCTGAGCGACCTTATGTCGAAGACCCAAGCCATTTATGGACAGGTGATGGTAGTGGTGGCTTCACGGATCTGGCGACCGATGGCGGCGTCGCTGACACAGAGCAGGGGCGCGGCGTCGTTTGCGATGACTTTGATGGTGACGGCGACGTCGATGCGTTGCTCACAGCATTTGAACGCCAACAGCAGCAGTTCTTGTGGATTAATCAGGGATCGACGAACAACTATCTAAAGGTGCGTCTTGCCGGTGCTGGTACAAACACTGATGCGGTCGGGAGCCGGGTCAGCGTTACAGCTGATGGCGTGACCCAGTATCGCGACGTGGGGATCAATTCCGGCTTTATCTCGCACAGCTCTACCGAACTCCACTTTGGGTTGGGCGAGGCAACATCGATTACCCAGGTGGGCGTGACATGGCCAGACGGTACCCGGACGATGCTCACAAGTGCTGATGTAAACTCCACGCTTGTGATCCAACAGCCCTAGTCGGGGCTGCTATCATAGCCGCTGCTGGCAGCCGTAACGTTCATGCAGACCGTGCGATCGGCGTTGTCACGCACCAACGCGTCCCACATCGCAGTCTCGTGCCCCTGCGCAGCCCTCTTAGGCTGCTGATGTTCGTAGCCAGTCTTTGCTGACAGTCCTGGGACAATCTCTGTCAGCTGGCAATTTATTCGGCTTTCAAAGCAATCAGCGTGGCGTTCTGACAAATTGTCCCGTGTATCGATTTGATCTTTCGAAAATCGAAGGATAAGGTAGAGGCACGAATCGATGTGCGCCGGCCACTGCTTGCGCACCCTGTGCGCGCCTTGTGGGCTTTGGGCGTCGCGCATTCAGGTATAGCGAGGCAGAAAAGTGAACAAACTCTCCGTTGGCACATCGGTGCTGGCCATCACGACATTCATGGGCGTCGGTCCAGCAGCTGCTCAATTGGACGAAATCATCGTCACGGCGACAAAGCGGGCCGAAAGCGCGCAGGACGTACCAGTGACGGTCAGTGCGCTGGGCGAAGACTCCCTCGACGAACTCGGCGTCGCGGTATTCAACGACTATTTAGTCCAGCTGCCTGGCGTCACAGCCGGCGGTGGCGGACCGGGTCAAAACACCATCTACATTCGCGGTGTCGCGTCCACGACCCCAAACCTGACCACAGCGGGTGTTGCTGGTCTGGCACCGAACGTGGCGTTCTACCTTGATGAGCAGCCTCTGGCGCAGCCGGGCCGGAACCTTGATGTCTATGCGGTCGATCTGCAACGGGTCGAAGTGCTTCCCGGCCCACAGGGCACGCTGTTTGGGGCGAGCTCGCAAGCGGGCACCGTTCGGCTGATCACCAACGAACCGAAGCTTGGCGTGGTCGAGGGTAATGCTTCGGCGGCGACCTCCTTCACCGATGGCGGTGAGATGAGCACCAAGGTCACCGCTGTCGTCAATATTCCGGCCACGGAGAAGTTAGCCTTGCGCGGCGTGGTTTATGTCGATCGCCAAGGCGGCTTTATCGATAACGTAGCGGGGGAGCGGTCGGTGGCTGAGTCCGCGCGCTTCCGAACGGCGGGTACCGTGCGTGGTAACGGTCTACCAGTTTCCGCCAACCGAGCCGGGTTCCAAGCTGGCGCCGACCTTTCCGGCGTAAACTTCCTCACCGCCAACAATAGCGGCTTGGTCGAAGACGATTTCAATGACGCTGTCTATGCCGGCGGCCGCTTGGCTGCGCTCTATGAGGTCAACGAAGATTGGCGCATTAAGGTCGCGCACGCCCGCTAGAGCATCGAAGCGGACGGTGTGTTCTTCGATGACCCTGACCTAGGCGATTATGAGATCGAGCGCTTTGCTCAGGATAGTCTCGAAGACGAGTTCCACAACACGGCTTGGACTGTCGATGGCCGCATCGGCGAGCTGCAGGCTGTTTACACGGGCGCGTATACGGAACGAACCTCAGAGCAGACCGTCGACTACACGGACTATCTCTTTGTTGGTCAGTATCTTCCTTATTACATCTGCGACGGTTCGGTGACTTATCCCGGTGCGGGGGCTCCATCGGGTACGTGCCAGGCCCCGAACCTATTCGTGACGTCTGAAACAGAGACCAAGGTCTCGACTCATGAGCTTCGCTTCACCACCGATGCGAGTCGTCGCGTCAAAGCGACCTTCGGTGCATTCTACAGCGATCTTGAGCTGACCGAGCTGAACGACTTCACCTATCCTGGCTCGACGCAGGCGATTGGTTTTAATGGGGAAGCAGGCTTCGCGCCAAACTTCCCGCTGACCAACACGACGGTGACTGGCCTCGTGGGCAATGCGGCGCCGGGTTATTTCTCGGATCCTGGTCCGTTCCCAGAGGGCGTGATCTTCCGGAATGATATTCGGCGCACAGACCAACAAACGGGCCTCTTTGGTGAAGTCACGTTTGACGTCGTTCCGGATAAGCTGGCGATCACGGGCGGCCTCCGCTGGTACGATATTGAGGTGGACTTTGAAGGGTCGGCGAACGCGTCATTTGGCAACCTTGGACAGACGGCAGACTCCCAAGGCTTTGGTACCAACATCTCGGCTCAGTTCGCGCCGGGTAACACGGTCGGGGCACCTGACACGGCGTCCACGGACGGTGTGATCTATAAGGGTACTGTGACGTATACGCCAACGTCCGACCTTCTGTTCTTCGCTACCTACTCAGAGGGCTTCCGTCCTGGCCTTCTGAACCGACCGGGCGGCGCTAGTGGTCCTAACGGCTTTACCGTTCCGTTTGCGGTCGATACGGACGAAATGAAGAACTATGAGCTGGGTTGGAAGCTTGATATGCTCGACAACCAACTCCGCTTTAACGGTAGCGTCTTCTACAATGAGATCGAAGGGCTGCAGACCACGATCTTCGATCCGTCGATCACCAACCTTTTCTTCTCTGACAACGCGGCTAATGCTGAGGTTACGGGTATCGAAGGCGACTTGACCTATGCGCCTGTCTCCTTCACCGGACTGACCGTCAGCGCTGCCTTCTCGATGCTCGACACGGAAGTCACCGATGTGCTGACGCCGACCGGTGACGTGGTTCAAGGGTCTCCCTTGGCGTTCGCACCGGAGTTCCAGGGTAATATCTTAGCGCGGTACGAGTGGGACCTCGACGGCGGCAACGTCGCCCACATCCAACCTCAACTGGTCCATTCGGCTGAAGCGTTCACGGACATTATCGAGATCAACAAGATCGAATTGGACTCGTGGACCACGCTAGGTTTGCGCGCTGGCGTGACGTCAGCAGCAGGTTGGACGGCCGAGGTGTTCGCAGACAACTTGACCAATGAACGGGCTGAGTTGAGCGGGAACTTCGTGTTTGACCGACCACGGGTCACAGTGATGCGACCACGAACAGTCGGTGTGCGTTTCTCGTACAGTTATTGATGACGGCAGATTCCCATCGTTCGGCGGCAAGTCACGACGAACTGTTGCGCGATGGGCAGCGGGCCTTGAGGGACGGGCGCTTTGAAGCGGCGCTGGAACGTTCGGGGTCTGTGCTCGAGACTGATCCCACGCACCAAGACGCGCTTTATCTAAGGGGCGTCGCGGAAAGGTATTTGGGACGTTTCGCGTCTGCTGAGCAGACCCTGGATCAACTTCTCGAGTTAAGCCCTAGTTTTGGTCGTGCGCATCAAGAGCGTGGTCACCTGCATCTGGGGCAGGGGCGATCCGCTGAAGCTCTGTCCGCCTACCAAGAGGCTGTGCGCTGTAACCGAACACTGATCGCCAGTTGGTAGGCGCTTGCTAAGCTTGATCACGCGCATGCGCCCCGCGTTGAGGGGAAGTTGGCGTACCTCGGCAAACTGCCAAAGCCTGTACTGGCTGCCATCAATCATATCGACGAAGGGCGTATTCTGAAGGCGGAGGAAACCCTCCGGGGCTTTCTGAAGGCAAACCCGG
>JABSRH010000231.1 GCA_013215175.1 Parvularculaceae bacterium
CGATGAGCGCTCTCGTCGGCGCGGTCTATGGACCAGGCCTCCTGGATTCGGGGGTGAAGCGGTTGATCGGAGAAGCTGCTTCGAAGGCAGCTGGTTGCTTCTATTGTTCCGCCCACGCGGCCCATGGCGCGAAGACTCAAGGTGTCTCGGAAGAGAAGATCGAGGCGGTTTGGACCTTCCAAGCCAGCCCGCTTTTCAACGAAGCCGAACGTGCGGCGATAAATGTCGCGATGAAGGGCGGCGTGACGCCCAACGAGACAACTGACGACGATATCGCTGCGCTGCGTTCTCATTATTCGGATGCAGAGGTCGCGGAGATCATTGGTGTTATTGCGATGTTTGGCTTTCTGAACCGCTGGAACAGCACACTCGACACACAATTGGAGCCGGAGCCTGCTGAAAGCGTTCCGGGAACCGTCTGACGGTCAACGGCGATTGACGATAGTCTGGTCATAAGGTAATTTGTCCGGACAAATGGTTCCGTCGACATGATCTACCGCTCTCTTCTTTTCGTTCCAGGCTCCAAGCCCGACCGCTTCGACAGAGCGGTGGCTAGTGGTGCGGACGCGATCATCATTGACCTGGAGGACGCTGTTGCGCCCCAGGGCAAGGCCGAGGCGCGCGAAGCTAGTCTTTCGTGGCTAGCGCAACGCGGCGCTGCGGCGGGCGCGGGCCTTCGCATCAACTCTCCTAGAACGGCTGATGGCTGCGCTGATATCGCTGCACTCGCAGCAGCGCGCCCATCGCTCGACTTTGTGATGATCCCGAAGGCTGAAACAGGGGTCGACGTTGAAATCGTTCGCGAGGCTCTCGGTGAGCTCGCACCGCTAATCGCCGTCATGGAAAGCGGCCGCGCGCTTGTAGAGGTGCAGGCCATTGCATCGCAGTCGGATGGCTTGCTGTTCGGCGGTGGTGATTTCAGCGCTAGTGTTGGTGGCGACTTGGCGGATTGGGACGCTATGCTGACCGCTCGAAGCCTGGTGGCCGCGGCTGCAGGCGCATCGGGCATCCCGGCCTATGATGTGCCTTACCTCGATGTTCGGGACGTGGACGGACTGACGGCGACAACTGAGCGGGTGAAGAAGCTTGGCTTCACGGGGCGGTCGTGCATCCACCCTGCCCAGATTGAAGCCGTCAATAACGTCTTTGCACCGAATACTGATGAAATAGAAAACGCTCGCGGTATTGTCAGTGCCCTTGAGGCATCCGACGGCGGCGCAGTGCTCTACAAAGGTAAACTGGTCGATCGACCCATCATTCTTGCAGCCCAGCGTATTCTGGCGCGGGCGCAAGGCTAGGAAGGAATAGTCATGGTACAGAGTTGGAAAGAAGTTGGCCCCAATCGCTATCGCGAAACGTTTGGGCGCTACTTCGAAGACTTCAAGGAGGGCGACGTTTACGAGCACCGCCCTGGCAAGACGGTGACGGAGTACGACAATCACCTCTTTACCCTGATGACCATGAACACGCATCCGATGCACTTCGATTCGGAGTTTGCAGCGGAAAGCGAGTTCAAGCAGAACCTTGTCGTTTCGCCTTACACGCTAGCCATTCTCATCGGCATGTCGGTGACCGACGTAAGCCAAAAAGCCATCGCCAACCTCGGGATGGAAGAGGTGAAGTTCACGGCACCGGTCTTCGCTGGCGACACAATTTACGGCGAAAGCGAAGTGATTACAAAGCGCGGGTCCAAATCGCGCCCTGGCCAGGGTATCGTCAAGGTGCTGACGACTGGTAAGAACCAACGCGGCGACGTGGTGTGCACGTTCTACCGAAATCTCTTGATCCCGGCACGCGGTAACGCGGTCGAGGACAAAGTTGAATCTTATTGAGGGGTGGAGAATTGACATGAGTAACGTTCACGAGACTGACGAAACCGAAGAAATCATGCTCATCGCCATTGAAAAGTGGCTCGATCAAAAAGTGCGTCCCGTCGCCATGGAGCTGGAACACGGTGACGTATATCCAGACGACCTCGTTGAGGACATGAAAGAGCTTGGGCTCTTTGGTGCGTTGATTGACCCCGAGTATGGTGGTCTTGGTCTTTCGGCAACGACTTACGCGAAGATTGTCACGAAGATTTCCGAAGAGTGGATGAGCCTCACCGGCATCTTCAACTCACACCTGATGATGGCGCAGATCGTTCAACGTTTTGGTACGGAGAAACAAAAGCAGCACTGGTTGCCTAAGTTTGCCACCGGCGAAATTCGTGGTGGCCTAGCTCTCACGGAACCCAATGCCGGGACCGACCTCCAGGCTATCACCACCAAGGCGACGCTTGAGGGCGACGTCTATGTGGTTGAAGGCGCAAAGACTTGGATTTCGAACGCGATCCAAGGTCACTGCGTGGCGCTACTCGTCAAGACGGATCCTTCGGCTGAGCCTCGCTACAAGGGTATGTCGATCCTCATTACTCAGACGAAAGATCCCGCTACGGGTGAGAGCTTGCCCGGCGTGCGCAATGGTAATAAGCTGGAAAAGCTTGGCTATAAAGGCATTGATAGCGGCGAGTTGATCTATGACCGCTACGAGTGTGATGCTGAGCTGTCCCTGATTGGCGGTGCAGAAGGTAAGGGCTTCTTCATGGCGACCGGTGGCCTCGAGATTGGCCGGATCAATATTGCTGCCCGCTCGGTGGGTATTGCTCGACGTGCACTGAGTGAAAGCGTCGCTTACGCCCAAACCCGCAAGACGATGGGTAAGCCGATTTGTGAGCATCAGGCCATCCAGCTGAAGCTTGGTCATATGGCGTCCCGCACGCGCGCCGCTGAACTCCTCGTTGAGGACGCCGCTCGTGCCTACGACACGGGTCAGCGTATCGACATGGAAGCTGGTATGGCCAAGTATTATGCGTCGGAAACAGCCGTTGAGGTAGCCACCGAAGCTATGCGTATTCACGGTGGGTACGGATATTCGAAGGAGTATCCTATTGAACGGCTCTATCGCGATGCACCACTCATGTGCATCGGTGAGGGCACCAATGAGATGCAGCGCATCATCATCGCCAAGCAGTTGGTGAAGCGGAACCCGGTCTGATGACCAAGCTTCTCGAAGGCCTGCGCATCCTCGCTGTGGAGCAGTATGGTGCCGGTCCCTACGGCACGATGCTACTTGCCAATCTGGGTGCGGAGGTTATCAAGATCGAGGATCCTTCGCGAGGCGGAGATGTCTCGCGCTCGGTAGGGCCCTATATGCTTGGTGAGGGTGATAGCGAATTCTTCCAGACATTCTCGTTGGGCAAAAAATCAGTCACGTTGGACCTCAAGTCTGAGCAGGGGCGGGCAAATTTTGAAGCGCTAGTAAAGGGCGCGGATGCCGTCGCCAACAATCTGCGTGGCGATCAACCGGGCAAGCTCGGGCTGAGCTATGATGCCTTGAAAGCGATCAACCCCAAGATCGTTTGTGCTCACCTATCGGCCTACGGACGGAAGAGTGAGCGAGCGGCCTGGCCAGGCTATGACTATCTCATGCAGGCCGAAGCCGGATTTATGTCGATGACGGGCGAGCCCGAAGGGCCGCCGGTGCGTTTTGGTTTGTCCATGGTCGACTTCCACACCGGAAGCCAAATGGCCACGGCATTGCTCGCGGGCGTAGTAAATGCTCAGCGCACGGGCGAGGGATGTGATGTCGATGTTTGCCTCTTCGATACGGCACTTCATCAGCTCTCTTATCCGGGTACGTGGTACCTGAACCAAGAGCACGTGACGGGTCGTTTGCCTCGCGGGGCGCACCCTTCCATCGCACCCAGCCAATTGGTCAAGACGCAGGATGGGTGGGGTCTTCTCATGTGTCAGACCCCGAAGTTTTGGGACCTCTGGTGCGATCTTGCGGGGGCAGAGCATCTTGCGACCGACGAGCGTTTTAACTCGATCCCTGGTCGCCGGA
>JABSRH010000232.1 GCA_013215175.1 Parvularculaceae bacterium
CGCTGACCAAGATGCCGATGAGGTTGGTCGCGCCCGTGGAATAGTTCCAAACGGTGCCTGGCTCATGCGCGCGCCCGAGCTTCTTCATGTAGCTGACGATGATCGGCATGCCGTCCGAGGGCACATGATTGAGGAACTGCGCCACGGCGGAGTTCGGGGCTTCGGAGGCGTCGTTCCAATCCACGCCGGAGGTCATGGTCAGGAGCTGGCGGACGCTGACCCCTTCATAGGCCGAGCCCTTTAGGCCTTCGATATAATCCGTGACGGGAGCATCGAGGCTCTGGATGTGGCCGTCTTTGATCGCCGCGCCCACCAGGGTTGAAGTGAGGGACTTTGCTACCGAGAAGCTGGTCCATCGGCCTTTCGCCTTAAAGCCTAGGCCGTAGCGTTCGGCGCGGACCTCACCGTTCTGCAGCACCACTACCGCCGAGGCGCGGCCTGCCTCGAAATAGGTGTCGAGGGCTTCCTCAATATCAAGGTCGGTGCCGTTGGCGAGTGTCTTCGTCTTGCGCCCGGCTTTGATGTCGCGAGCCTCCACCAAGAAGGGTACGCGATCGAGCATCCGGAAGCCAGTATCGCGCTGCTCCTGGGACCAGAACAGCACGTCGGTGCCAGCGGGCGGGTTGGAGAGCAGTGATCGCCAGTCCGGGCCAATCAGGACCCAAATCGCCGCTAGCACGGCAACGACACCGCCCAGGCCATAAGCGCCGCGTTTCATCCAAGCGTTCATCGACGTCTCCCCAATATCTCTTTTCAGCACGTTGCCCCGTTTCATCCAGGCAGACAACGCCTCCGCGATAGGGCGCTGACTTCCCTCGCGCGGCCTGCTAGCTGGCGGCGAAACAGCCGGCGTGCGAGCGCCCATGAGGGAGACATCCGTGAAGAGCCTAGCCATGGTCATCCACTTCAAAACGCGCAACCGCGGGGCCGCTCCGGGTGGCCCCGAAGGCGGTTATGCCTGGGTCTATGGCCGTTATGAGGACTGGGACCGTTTCGAGGACGAGGTCACCCTACACTTCCGCCGCCACTTTCGCTTCGACGTGGTCGGCTGTGAGGATCAACGGGTGATCACGGCAGCGCTGGCGAAGGATGCTGTGGAAGCAGGCTTGGTGCGGGACCTCGCGAACTTCCCGATACAGTACCATACGATGCAGTTCTACGGGTTTGAGGCCAGCCATTGACCACGCCCTTTTCCTTTGAGCTGAAAGCGACCGATGGCGATGCGCGCACCGGCGCCATCACCACGTCGCGCGGTACGATCCGTACACCAGCCTTTATGCCTGTCGGTACCGCCGGGACAGTCAAGGCTGTTCAAATGCGTGATGTCGAGGCGACGGGTGCCGATATCATCCTCGGCAACACCTATCACCTGATGCTTCGTCCGACGGCGGAGCGTGTGGCGAAGCTGGGCGGTCTGCATCAGTTCTCCACCTGGAAGAAGCCGATCCTTACCGATAGTGGTGGCTACCAGGTCATGTCCCTGGCGGCGCGCCGCAAGATGACCGAGCAGGGCGTGGAGTTTCAAAGCCACATCGACGGCTCGAAGCATATGCTGACGCCTGAACGCTCCATCGAGATCCAGTGTCTGCTGGGTTCGGACATTCAGATGCAGCTTGATGAGTGCCCACCTTATCCCATCACGCCCGAAGAGAGCCTCAAGAGCCTGGAGATGTCGGTGCGTTGGGCCAAGCGGTCGAAGGTCGCGTTCGCGGACTATGCCGGGCCGCACCAGGCGCTCTATGGCATCGTTCAGGGTTCCACCTTTCAGGATCAGCGCGAACGATCTTCAGCGCTGCTGCAGGAGATCGATTTTCCCGGTTATTCCGTGGGCGGCCTGGCCGTGGGTGAAGGGCGAGACGAGATGTTCCGTGTGCTTGACTTTACGACGCCCACCTTGCCGCAAGACAAGCCGCGCTACCTCATGGGCGTGGGCAAGCCTCTCGACCTTGTGGGCGCGGTGGAGCGGGGGATCGACATGTTCGACTGTGTGCTGCCGACCCGGTCGGGCAGGCATGGGCAAGCCTGGACCTGGGATGGCCCGATCAACGTCAAGAACGCGACGTTCATCGACGATGAAACGCCGCTCGATGCCGCCAGTCACTGCCCGGCGAGCCGCGACTTTTCCAAGGCCTACCTCAACCACCTTTTCAAGGCGGGCGAATATCTCGGACCGATGCTACTCAGCTGGCACAACCTCGATTTCTACCAGAGGCTCATGGCCGCCATGCGTGACGCGATTGCCGAGGGTCGATTCGCGTCGTTCGCCGCCGATTTCCGGGCGCGCCACAGGGAAAAATCCTGACGCCACAGGCAGATGCGATGAGAGTGCGGCGCGATGCCTCGAACCTGCACGAAAGTGGTTGACGCCCCGCGCGCCACTCTTTAACTGCCGCCCTTCTGGTCGGGCCCTTAGCTCAGTTGGTTAGAGCAACTGACTTTTAATCAGTAGGTCCTCGGTTCGAATCCGAGAGGGCTCACCAATCACTGAAAACTGTCAATAAAATCAGTCAACTAAGACCCGGTTAGGGGACACTTTCCGAGGCGGTTAGGGGACAATCACCCTACAGGCACCTCGCTATCGTCCGGGTCGTCTTCCATGCCTTCGAGCAGCTTACGACGTGCGGCCGTCCTTGTGTAGTTCTCTGCCTGTTGAAGCGACGCGTGGCCGGAGAGGGCCATGATCTCGTGGGTGCTGTCACCCTGTAGGGCTCGGTGCGTGAGGCGCGACTTTCGGAGTCCGTGGGCTGAGCGATCCTGGATGTCCGCCGCTCGCACCGCATCCCGGAAGGCATTACCCAGCGTCTCGGCAGTGAAGGGGCCGCCCCTCTTGTTTTCGAGAACGAACGGACCCGTTCGCGGTGTTTGATCGATCAGCCACAGAAGGCGAGGGCGGAACATCACGACCAGATCGTCGCCAGTCTTCTCCTGACGCTCGCCCAGGGGCAGGAAGGCCACTTCGCGACCATCGGGTCGGGGAAACCGCTCAAGGCGATCCACGCGCATCTGTGCCACGTCTGAGCGCCGTTGGCTGGTCCGGTAGTAGACCTCCTGCATCAGCCTTTCCATGGTCCCGATGGGCCAGTGGTTCTGATACTGAGCAATCTCGCTGAGGCTCCACGGTGTGGTGCCGTCTCCGAGCTTGGGGCGCTTGACTGCCTTGACCGGGTTTGTGCTGATGAGAGGGTCGATCTTCACCTCAATGGCGTGCTCGAACAGAGCGTCGAGTGTTCGGCGAAGGTTATTGGCCGCGCCCCGTCCGGGTGTCACCTCCGGCGACATAAGCCGATCGACACGCTCTTTCGTGAACGCCCGAAGCGGAACGTGCTGCCCTTCCAAGAATCCGAACTTCCTGACGAACAGCCTCACCCGCGAGGTGTAAGCCTTGCGGGTGGTTTCCTTCAGCTCCTGAAACGCCCGGCTCTTCATGTAGGAATCGGCTACGGCCTCGATGCTGACTGCTGGGGCCGGAGTGGCCCCGCCTGGAGCCGTCTCTTCCTGAAGCTTGCTGTAGAGCTGCCAGAAGCCCGCTGGATCAGAATCCATGTGCGGCATCCACCGCTTGACCTTGCCGCCCTTCACGCGCCGCTCGTAGCGATACCGCACCTTGCCGTGCCGGTCTCGCTCTTCGTAGACGTAGGGTGGGCGCTTGGACATTACCCGCCCATAGCACGATCAAGCGCATCGCCTGCACTGTCGGCCTCTGGGTCTTGCAGTAAACGTTCGAACACGTCCTCAAGGTCGCGTAGTCTGTAGCTGCCCAACTGGTTCGGGCTGGGAATCTTGCCCCGTCGCCGGTAATCCTCAAAGGCACGCCTCGTCAGCCCGATATGCTGGTGAGCTACCGAGTCCGGAATGGCG
>JABSRH010000233.1 GCA_013215175.1 Parvularculaceae bacterium
TTGCCCCGGCTGTGCGTCCTTGACCTTGTTCAGAATGACAATGTCCGCGAACTCGATTTGGTCCGTCAAAAGATGAACGCGCGTTCGGTTGTCCTCATCGCCCATCACTTCGCCGCGATCCTGAAGAAAATCGTGGCTGGAATAGTCCTTGAGAAGGTTCACGGCATCAACCACCGTGACCATGGTGTCGATGCGCGCCACGTCGGAGAGGCTCTCTCCTTCCTCTGTGCGGAAATCAAACGTCGCGGCCACCGGAAGCGGCTCAGAAATGCCTGTCGACTCGATGAGCAGATAGTCGAAACGGCCCTCTTCAGCCAGGCGGCGCACCTCTTCGAGCAGGTCGTCGCGCAGGGTGCAGCAGATGCAGCCGTTGGACATTTCCACCAAGGTCTCGTCGGTGCGGCTTAGCTCCGATCCAGAGCGAACAAGATCGGCGTCGATGTTCACCTCGGACATATCGTTGACGATCACGGCCACCTTCCGTCCTTCGCGATTGTTGAGCACACGGTTCAAGAGCGTTGTTTTTCCGGCACCTAGAAAGCCAGAAAGGACCGTGACGGGAAGGCGTTTGTCGGTATTCGGGGCAAGGGACATGGGGTTCTCCATCCGAAATCAGGGCAAGCAACGTTGCTCTTAGCCCATGTATTTTGTACCCTTCAATGCAATAATGTTGCATTCGGGATAACCCAATATGCGAACTGACGCAGGCGGTTCCAGCCCCAACCTCGCCGCCGCCATTGCCAAATGCAGGCTGAGCGGCGCCCAGATCACTCCACTGCGCGAAGCTGTGCTGAAGGCGCTGTGGTCAACGGAGCAGCCGCTGGGCGCTTACGAACTGCGAGACCAAGTTTCGCAAGACGTTGAACGGGAAATCTCCGCACCGACCATCTACCGCACACTGGATTTTCTGTGTGCGCATGGTGTTGCCGTTCGGATTGAAAGTCGCAACGCCTATGTGGCTTGCAAGCATCCGCATGACGATCATGCGTGCATTTTGTTCGTATGCAACGAATGTGGCGCCTCGTCGGAGGTGGAGAACAAGAAGCTCGAACGCCTGCTCGCCGCCGATGCGAAAGCGCTTGGGTTCTCGATCGACCATCGGGTGCTTGAGCTCAGCGGGTCGTGTGCGGCGTGCGCTGGCTAAACGCTTAAGCCGCTAGCGTCTTCGCGAAGACTTCGGGGTCGACATTTCCGCCACTGAGGACGATGGCGACGGTTTCGTGGCAGGGGTCTAGCTTGCCAGAAAGCAGTGCTGCCAAGGCGACGGAGCCGCCGGGCTCAACGACGAGCTTTAGCACACGGAAGGCCATGCGCATGGCATGCTGCACCTCATCTTCGGTCACCACCAAACCGCCGGTGAGGAGCGCTGAGTTGATCGGGTAGGTTAACTTGCCCGGGCACGGGGCGAGGAGCGCATCACAGATCGAGGGTTGTGAGGTATCAGCTGCTTCCACCTGCCCAGAGACTAGCGACCGTGCGTGGTCATCGTAACCTTCAGGCTCGACGGCGAAGACATCCGTGTCGGGATTGGCCGCCTTGAGAGCGGTGGCGCTGCCCGCGATGAGGCCGCCGCCTCCACAGCAGATCAAGGCCGCATCGAGGGTCACGCCGAGGGCCCGGACATCCTCAGCGATTTCCTGCCCCGTGGTGCCCTGACCAGCGATGATATCGAGATCATCATAGGACGGAACAAGCACCGCGCCGCGCTCTTTACAGAGTGCGCGACCGATCTCTTCTCGGTCCTCTGTGTAGCGATCATAGAAGACGATCTCGGCGCCATAGGCCTTGGTGTTCTCGACCTTAGTTGCAGGGGCATCGGCGGGCATCACGATGGCCGCATGGATGCCCAAAATCTGCGCGGATGCAGCGATCCCTTGCGCGTGGTTGCCGGAGGACCAAGCCACCACTCCGGCCTTGCGTTGGACATCATCAAGCTGAGACAAGCGGTTGAAGGCGCCGCGGAACTTGAACGAGCCGGTCCGCTGCAAGTTCTCCGGCTTCACCAACACCCGGCGGCCTGCCAGCGCGTTGAGGTCAGCGCTTTCGATCAGCGGGGTGCGGACAGCGGCGCCTTTGATACGCTCTTGAGCCTGAAGGATATCCGATAGCTCAATCATGGGTCCGATCCTTCCGTGGCTTGATCCTGGCCTGTGGCGGCGAATTTCAAGCCTAGACTACGCCGGTACGCATTCGCCGACGAGAGAGAGGTTCATTGGGGGGATTGAGTGGTACCGCCTGGTGGTCTCGAACCACCGACCTCTTGATCCACAATCAAGCGCTCTAACCTACTGAGCTAAGGCGGCCTACACGTTAAGAAGCGCGCCCTTAGCGAAAGGATGCGGCCCCGTCACCCCTTTTTCAGCGACGCCTGCCAACTAGCGGCAGGACTTGCCCAGCCGCTCGGCTTCGGCACGCAGCGTGCGTACGCGCCGTTCCGAAGCGGGGTGGGTTGAGGCGAACTCGGCCGGCCTTGGTTGGCCGGCGGAAGCTCGGGTCATCTGGTTCCAGAACGCGATCGCCTCACAAACGTCGTAGCCGGCTGTGTTCATGTACTGCAGACCCGCGACATCGGCCTCGAGCTCGTGTTTCCGGCTGTAGGGCAACAACGCGCCATAGAGGGCGGCTGCACCGGCGACTTGCGCGGCGGTTTCGCTGCGCTGTTGGCACGCCCGATCGCCGCTTTCACAGCCCGCTCCTAACGCGATGGTGGCGCCGATCACGCCAACCGATGCGAGGACGTTTTGATTGGTCCGCTTGGCTGAGTGGCGATAGAGGACGTGCGCCACTTCGTGGCCAACCACGGTCGCGATCTGGGCGTCGTTCTCCATGATGTCTAAGATGCCAGTGAACAGAGCGAATTTGTTGCCTGGCAGCGCAAAGGCATTGAGGCTGTCATCCTCGAACACGGCCCATTCCCACTGACTGGGATCCTGGCCCGAAGCACGAAGCACGATGGGCGCCACGCGGTTGAGCCGCGATGTGTAGCGTGGATCCGTGGTGACAGGCTTTTCCTGCTTGATTTTCCGCCATGTACCGGTGGCTTGGCTCGCTAGCTGATCATCGGTGACGCACCCCGCCAATGGCAGCGCGAAGATGGCCAAACCGAATAAACAACGCAGAAAACCCGCCATAACAATATCTCCAATGGTGCTGTTATCCGCTCACCTGGCTCTGAACGCAACGCGGATATACTGCGGATCCGTGAAAGGAATGTGCGGAGCCGCCGCTGTGAGTGTCTAGTCGGTTTCCACCGCAGCCGATTTGGCCAGGGTCATGCGGCCACCATCCACGAAGAGGACTTGGCCGGTGATGAAGCTAGCGTCCTCAGCCGCGAGGAAGTGGACCGCGCCTGCCACCTCTTTGGGTTCGCCGCGGCGACCCATCGGCGTCTGGCTGATCGAGGCCTGGCGCTGTTCAGCGGTTTTCACAGAGCGCTCGTCCATCACCTCTTTGACGCCTGAGATCCCCACCGCATTCGCCCGCGCGCCGTAAGGGGATAGCGTCATGGCTACGGCTTTGGTCAGCTGGACCACGGCGCCTTGGCTGGCTGCGAAGATGGCGTCGTCGGCGCTGGCCGTCACGGCTTCGTTGGAAGCCACGTTGACGATGGCGCTGGACGGGGCCTGGCCCACGCCGCCGTCATCGGTGGTCCCCGCCTGGCGAATGATCTGGCGCGCGACGGCTCGGTTGATGAGGAACGCGGCGCGGACGTTGCGGTCCATCACTTGATCGAAGTCGGCTTCGGAGGTCTCAAGAAACGGGGCCGTGTAAAAATACGAGGCACAATGGGCGAGCACATCGACCGAGCCGTAGCTGTCGAGGGCTTC
>JABSRH010000234.1 GCA_013215175.1 Parvularculaceae bacterium
GTCGAGCTCTGCAACATTGTGGGCCGGCAAGGTCTGTCGCTCGAAGTGGGGAGCTTACCGCTAGAGCGTGTTTTCGCTGACCAAACGCAGATCCGGATGGTCATGGTCAATCTCATCAATAACGCTCTCGACGCCGTGACTGGCCAGAAGGACGGTGGTGTGATCGTCCGCGGTCACCTGGCGAAAATGGCGACAATCGAAGTCTTGGACAACGGACCGGGCGTAGCCGGCGACTTTGAGGCGCAGCTGTTCCAACCATTTGCGAGCACAAAAACGCGAGGTCTTGGGATCGGTCTTTCCATCTGCCGAACAATCGCCGAGAGCCACGGCGGGCGCCTCACCTATGTGCGTCCATCAGAACAACAGGATGGCCTCGGCGGTGCGATGTTCCGCCTTGAGCTTCCGTGGGACGAGCAAACGCCATGAGAATTGCGATCGTGGATGACGACGATGCGGTCCGCGAAGGCGCTGTGATCGTGCTCGAAGGTGAAGGGCGTGAGGTCACCGCCTTTCCCAATGGCACAAGCTTCTTGGCCCAAGAACCTGCCTTTGACATCGTGTTTCTCGACCTCAAAATGCCCGACACGTCCGGTTTTGACGTGCTGCGAGAACTGCAGCGTGATGGCCAGCTGCCATGTCCCGTGGTGATGATTAGTGCGCACGGTGATGTGCAGGCCGCCGTGCAAGCCATGCGTCTGGGCGCGTCGGGTTTTGTCGAAAAGCCGTTCACGGCCACCGACCTTGAGCAATCGCTCAGCATGGCGACGTCTGAGCCTGCCGAGGCAGCGTCGCGGGACGCAGTACTCGGCAATCTGACACCACGGGAAAAAGAGGTCGCCCTGCTTCTCGATCAGGGGCTGTCCAACAAGGAAGTGGCGCGTGAGTTAAGCTGTAGTCCTCGGACGGTGGAGATCCATCGCTCTCGGGTTTTCGAAAAGCTCTCCGTGCGCAACGTGGCCGAACTCGTCCGCCTGCTGTCGGCTCGCTAATCCGTGAGGCTTGTGCTGACGCAAAGAGATCGTCATCGAAGCCCCTCATAAGATCGGCGTGACCTCTTATCACTCCACCATCCATGTCGTTGAAGACGACGCTGCTGTCCGGGAAGGCTTAGCCATGGTTCTCGAGGGCGAGGGCTATGAGGTGGTTACGTGGAGGACGGGTGAGCGGTTTCTCGCTGACGCCGACTTGGGGCCTGAAGACGTGGTCATCCTCGATCTCGGTCTGCCCGGGATGCAAGGCGACAAGGTGGCTGCTGCGCTGACCAAGCGAGGCGACACGCCTCGCACGATCATTATTTCAGGCCAGCGAAGCCGAACCTTTGCCAAGGCGAACGCCTCGGTCACCCATGTTGCGGCGCTGCGTAAACCGCTGGAACGAGACGTCTTGAAGGCCGCGCTTCGCCAACTGCACGACGGTGATCATCCTGATGGCCGGGCCATAGGGGTTTCTACGTAAGCGGTCGCCCGGATTCCTCGATCGCTGCTTCTGCGTCACTCTCAGCCATAGTTGAGCAGAGGAAGAAGCGATGTCATCGAAACACTTCAACAGCAAAGACACGATTTTCGCTGCGGGTGACGCCGGTGGCGCCTTGCCGAAGCTGATCTCCGGTGCCGTGATCCTCTATACTTTGTTCGATGATGGCCGCCGCCAAGTGCTGGACCTCGCGGGGCCGGGGGACTTCTTGCATTTCGATGTTGAGGATCAGGTCGACTATTACGCCGAAGCCTTAGTGCCCAGCGAAGTGCTATTCTTTCCGGCAACTGAGCTTCTCGCAGCGCCAGACGGCGCAGCATTCCTGCTCGAGCAGATGCGAGATCGCCTCGCCATGGAGCGCCGGCACGTCACCATGCTTTCCCACAAAGGCGCGGAAGAACGTCTATCGGATTTCATCCGTATGGCATCAGATTGCTTAGGCCAAGAAGAGGGGCAGCTGGAGCTGCCGCTTACACGGCAACAGATCGCTGACTTCACGGGATTGACCCTTGAAACCGTGAGCCGCACCTTCGCTCGGTGGGAGCGTGAGAACATCATGACCAAGGTTGGTCGCCGGACCTATCACTTGCACGAACGACTGGCCGCGTAGGCCTGCCTAGTCTCCGCTGGTGTTCAGCAGCAAGCGATCAAACGAACCCGGATCATTGCCTCCGGCGATTTGACCAACATAGATGTCCACTCGTCCATCACCGTTGAAGTCTGCCAGTTCAACGGTGATGCTAGTTCCCGGAATGTCATCATCCATTCCAAGGGCTTGGTTGGTGACATTCGTGAACTGGCCCTTGCCATTGTTGGCATAGATACGCACCGAGCCGCTATTGCCCTGGACCAGATCAAGGTCGCCATCGGCGTCGAGGTCGGCGAACTTGGCGTCTAGCGTTAGCTCGTTTTCTTTGCCCAGACGGTTGAGCGTTTCATCGCGGAACTGGCCTCGGCCATTATTGACGTAGATGCGGTCCTGGGCGGTGCGGCCTTGCCAGCTCACATGCGCGAAATAGAGGTCGAGATCGCCGTCATCATCGATGTCGGCCGCTGTGACCTTCCTCGCTTCGACATTGCCCGGCACTGGTAAGCGCTTGCGGCTCTCGTCCGTGAACGTCCCTCGGCCGTTGTTGATCCATAGGGCATGACCACCTTCCAGGCCGAGGACCAAATCGAAATCTTTGTCGCCATCCACATCGACGAATTCAGCGTCTTGGGCCACGGCAGCTTCGCGAGGTATTCGCCGTTCCGTTTCATCAACAAACCCGCCGTTGCCGTCATTGATCAGTAGGCGGTCTTGTGCACCTCCACTGATGAACACGTCCAACGCACCATCGCCATTGATGTCCGCATGCGCCACAGCGTTAGCCTCGGTATCGGGCAGTTCGCCGTAGACCCTTCGATAGGTGCCATCGGACAAACCGAAGAAGTATTGGTGTACGTCTTTTCGACCGAAGGTGATGTCGTCTTCCACCACCATAATCACGTCGAGGATGCCATCACCGTTGAAGTCGGCAACGGATACGTCCTCGGTGTCTTTCAGAAGTTTCTGCTGAACATGGGGCGGTTGGATCAGTTCGGCTTTCGGCGATGCCGGGAAGGGGGCCTCTCGCGCTATGAACTGTCCAGATCCATCATTGACCAAGATACGGTTCGGGCGCCACTCCTGCGGGACAATGAGGTCGAGGTCACCGTCTTCGTCGATGTCGATGGCTGCGGCGTCCATACTAGCCAGGCCCTGCGGTGGCGGTGCGGGGAGATGCGTTTCTGTGACGTCCTCAAGTGTTAAGGGCTGATCAGGCGTTGTCGCGCACGCGGTCGACGTTATCAAACTGAGCGCAATGGCTCCGATGGCTTTGGTCACAGGTCTCTCCCTCAAGTGTTGGATAGGACACCGATGACGAGGCGGGGCTCAAGGGCTGGCTCATGACCACTCTGTGAGAATCAGTGCCCCACCAACGGAGACGACAACAAAAAGGGCGGTGACCGAAGTCACCGCCCTTCTCATGTCCACGAAAGGTCGACTGGCTTAGAATGCCAACCGAGCTTTGAAGTAGTAGGCACCACCGTTGAAACCGCCTGGTGCGGCTTCGGGGTAGAGCTGCCCCAGCGAACCAGCGTTCGGGTTTTCGTCGGGGTAGTTGTCGAAGATGTTGTTCGCACCCACGATGAGCTCAACTTGATCAGTGAGGAAGTAAGCCACCTCAGCGTCAACGTTGATCTCAGCACCTTGTTCACCGGTGCCGTTACCCGTGGCTTCCCACTCACCGAAGTAGACCGCACGGACCAGACCGCGCCAGCGG
>JABSRH010000235.1 GCA_013215175.1 Parvularculaceae bacterium
CGATCCGATCTCCCGTCCTGACCGGGGGCGCTGGAGCGGGGTCTTTCCTCTTTTTGCAAGATGGCGTTGCTTTGCGAGCGCCAGGCTTTTCGAATGTGAATGGCCTCTTCCACGCAGCCTTCCCCTTCGCTGACGAGGTCACGGTGCTTCGGGGGCCGGGAGACGTGGCTTACGGATCGAACGCGCTGCACGGCGCGATCAATGTCGCGACGCCAGGGCCGGGGGAAGCCTCATCGTTCACCACCCTTTCCGTGGGTTCGTTCAACAGGGTTCGCGCCGTCGGTTCCTACGATGCTGAATCCTGGACGGGAGGCCTGTCGGTCCTGAGCGACGGAGGGTATCGCGACGATAGCGGCGCGCTCGAGATCAAAGGCCGTTGGTCTGCCATGGTGGGGCCAGGCGTCTTGCGGGTGAGTTTGCACAAGCTTGAGCAAGAGACAGCAGGGTTCGTCCTTGGCGACGACGCTTTTCGCGATGACGACCTGCGCCGCTCGAACCCCAACCCCGAAGCCTTCCGCGATGTCCGGCATGGGCTCGTCACCTACCACCTACCGATCAGCCAAGGCGCCTGGAAAGGTGAGGTCACGCCGTACGCCCGCTGGACGGATATGGCGTTCCTGCAGCACTTCTTACCCGGCGATGCGCTCGAGGAGAATGAGCATGCAAGCCTTGGTGTTCAGTCGCTCGTCGCTCGCGATATCGATCCACGCACCACGCTGACGCTCGGCTTTGACCTCGACCTGACCGAAGGCTCGTTGCGTGAGTTCCAAGAACAGCCGACAAGGTTCAGCTTCGTGCAGGGCCTGCACTATGACTACCGAGTCAAAGCGGTGGAGGCGGCACCCTTTGCCAAACTCGCGCGTGACGTCTCGGCAAGCCTTCGCTTGGAGGCAGGAGTGCGCGCGACGCGCACGCGCTACGACTACGAAAACGACGCGCCCTCCGATGTGGTTGGCCGGTTCCTGCGTCTTGCCGATCGGTCAGACGATTTCACGGCGGTGACGGGAAAAGTCTCAGCCCGGTATGAGCTTTCAGAGGATCAGGCCATCTTCGTGTCGCTGGCTCGTGGCGCCCGGCCGCCACAGACCACCGACCTTTTTCGCCTGCAGCGCAACCAGGACATCTCGGACATTGAGCCTGAGACGTTGGATAGCATCGAGCTCGGCTGGCGAGCTCGCATCGGCGAGGCGGGGCAGCTGGCCGTCACCGCCTTCGCTATGGAGAAGCGCAACGTCTTCTTCCGCGATGCCGACGGCTTCAACGTCACCGATGGGTTAACGACCCACGTCGGCGTTGAGGCGGAGGGCGAGGTGGCTCTCACGGAAAGGCTCTCCTTACGGGCAGGCGCCACTTGGGCTGAGCATCGTTACGGCTTCGACCGCGTGGTGGGGAATGGCTCGGAGACCATCGAAGACGGCGACTTGGTGGACACCGCGCCGCGCACGCTGGCGAACCTGCAGCTCACCTGGACGCCGACGGATGCTTGGCGGGTCGAGCTCGCGGGCACCCATGTGGGCCGCTATGCCACCAATGCAGCCAACACCGTTTTCTATGATGGCCATGACCTCCTCGACCTGCGGGTGCAGCGGTCACTGAAAGAGGATGTGGCGCTCACTTTCATTACGAGGAACCTCACCGACGAGCGCTACGCGCGACGGGCGGACTTTGCCTTTGGCAACGAGCGCTATTTCCCCGGAGAAGACCGAGCGTTTGAGCTGGTGCTCGCCGCGAAGTTTTGACGCGCGGCTCAGGGCGGTTAGAGACGGCAGGCAGTGCGTGGCGTAGGGCCGTCCGCGAGAAAGTAGGTATGACCCATGGTTGACGATAAGACCGTCCCGTTTGGCTATCGCGATGTCGCGCCGGAGGACAAAGCCCCCCTGGTTGGTGAGGTCTTCAAGTCGGTGGCCACGTCCTATGACGTGATGAACGACTTCATGTCGATGGGCATCCACCGCGTGTGGAAGTCGGTGACGGTGGACCGCATGAACCCGCAGCCTGGCGATCACCTTGTGGATCTCGCTGGTGGCACGGGCGACATCGCCAACAGCTTCCTTCGCCGCGCGGGCGAGCGGGAGGCGCGGGGTCGCGCGCCTGCCCAAGCTATTGTCTGCGATATCAACCATGCCATGCTCAAGGCTGGCTATGGCCGGGACGAGGGCGTGCGGGTTTGCGGCGACGCTGAGGCACTTCCTTTCCCAGATCGTCAGTTCTCGCATTATTCGATTGGCTTTGGCATTCGGAACGTCACTGACCGAGCTTCCGCCTTCCGCGAGGCGCACCGGGTCTTACGGTTTGGTGGCCGTTTGTTCGTGCTCGAATTTTCGCAGCCGCCAACGCAAGGTTTCCGCGAGATCTACGATCGTTATTCCGACGCGGTGATCCCGCGCTTGGGCGAGGCAGTGGCCGGTGACCGCGAGAGCTATGAGTATTTGGTGGAGTCCATCCGTCGGTTCCCGGGGCCCGAAGCTCTGGCCAAGGAAATCCAGGCGGCAGGCTTCAAGCGCGTGACGTTCGAGCGTTTGTCGGGCGGCATTGCCGTCTTGCATATGGCGGCCAAGATTTAAATGTTCCGCACACTTGCTGATATGCTCCGCCTTCTGCGGATCGGTTGGACTCTCGCGCGACACGACGCCCTGATCCCGCGCGAGTTCGATCCGATGCTGCCGCGCGGTGTGCGGCTGATCGGCAAGATCACGCGGCTCGGCACAATTACTAAAGGCAAGAGGCCTGGCGAGCGGTTGGCGGCCGCCTTGGCAGGCCAAGGCCCAGCCTATGTGAAGTTTGGCCAGCTCCTCGCGACGCGGCCTGACATCGTCGGTTTCGAGATGGCTTGTGACCTGGCGAAGCTGCAAGATGCCATGCCGGCCTTTCCCACGGCGGAAGCGCGGGCCGAGGTCGAGCGAGCGCTGGGCAAGCCTATCGATGATCTCTTTACGGAGTTCTCCGAGCCAGTGGCCGCGGCCTCCATCGCCCAGGTGCACAAGGCCACCACCACCGACGGCGATGTGGTGGCGGTCAAGGTGCTGCGGCCAGGGGTGGAGAAGCTGGCGCGCAAAGAGTTTCGCGTTCTCCTGCTCGGTGCCAAGATCGTCCACGCCCTTGTGCCTGTGGCGCGACGGCTCGAGCCCATCAAGTTCATCTCGACACTGAAAGAGTCCTCAGACTTCGAACTCGACCTCCGGATCGAGGCCGGGTCAGCATCGGAGATGAAAGACAATCTCGCGAGCCTCGACAACATCGTGGTGCCGGACGTCGATTGGCAGCGATCAGCGCGCCGGGTGCTGACGGTCAGTTGGATCGATGGCACGCGGGTGAGCGATCCCGAAGCCATGGCGGCGCGCACGGACCTTGACCGCTCAGCGCTTGCACGCCTGGTGATGCAGTGCTTTTTGAGCCAGGCGCTTGAGCACGGCTTGTTCCACGCGGATATGCATCAGGGTAATTTGTTCGTGGACGGCCAAGGACGATTGGTACTGATCGATTTTGGTATCATGGGCCGCCTTGATGCTTCGGCGCGGCGTGCGTTCGCTGAGATCCTCTATGGCTTCACCTCCCGGGATTATCAGCGTGCGGCGCGAGCGCATTTCGATGCCGGCTACGGCCCGGAGCACTTTAACGTCGATGCCTTTGCCACGGCCTTGCGCTCGGTGGTGGAGCCCATCTTCAACAAGAAAGCCAACGAGCTCGACATGTCGCGGGTGCTGCAGCAGCTCTTCGATGTGACCGAAGTCTTCGAGATGCATCTGCGCCC
>JABSRH010000236.1 GCA_013215175.1 Parvularculaceae bacterium
TGTTCGCGGGTAATGCGCCAGACGTCAGCGACGATGTCTTGAAAGAGCTGAACCGCAAGCTGTCATCGGTTCAGGTGGTGAAGCCAACCACGTCGCCAGAAGACCGCGCTGCAATCCGCCAACAAATCGAGCAGCAGATCGCTATGCAGCAGATGGAGGCCGTTGGTCGTCGCCAAGTGCTGGCGCTCGGGCAACAATCGCTGCAAGCTGCGGCCAACCAATAATCTAAGAATCAACGGGAGAGGTCCGGCCGCTCCCGTGCCGGGCCTTTTTCGTATGCCTTTTCCTGATCCTCGGTTCTTCCGCGCTGAGCGAACGCTGACGGCGACCCAAGCTGCTGAGCTGGCATGTGCACACGTTGTCCGTGACGCAGGCGACGTCATCACGACGGTGGCCGATGCCGCGTCCGGGGGTGAAGGCGCGCTGACGTTCGATGAGAAGCTGAAGGTTGAGCCCGCGGCTTGCGCTGCCATTCTGGTGGGCACGGGCCAAGCAGAGAATGTGCCGCCAAGCATCGGTACGGTGCTAGAGGTGCAGAGCCCTAGGCTGGCTTTCGCGCAAATGGCCGCGACCCTATTTTCCAGCCGTTTCGAGCGTCCGGATCCAACGGACAATCAACAGCCGGACATTGACCCCACGGCCATGGTTCACCCGAGCGCCGTCGTCAGTCCCGCTGCTCGCATTGGTGCCAACGCGGTGATCTCTGCCTCAGCGGTGATCGGCCATGGCGTGGAAATTGGTGCTGAATGTTTCATCGGCGCCGGTGCCTCGATCACCCACGCCACCCTAGGAGAGGGGTGCCGGATTTCAGCTGGTGCACGCATTGGTGAAAGCGGTTTTGGGTATGTCCCGGGAGCCGCTGGGCCGGTCCTGATCCCCCAATTCGGTGCTGTACGGATCGGTCGTCAGGTCGATATCGGTGCGAATAGTGCGGTCGATCGCGGTATGCTTGCGGACACGACCATTGGGGACCTGTGCAAGATCGATAATCTTTGCCAAATCGGCCACAATTGCCAGCTGGGCGTTGCGGTCATTGCGGCAAGCCTGACGGGCATTTCAGGGTCGTGCACGATCGGTGATGGCGTGATGATGGGCGGTCAGGTGGGTATGGCAGATCATCTCAACATCGGCAGTGGCGCGATCCTCGCGGCGCGATCGGGGGTGATGAAGGACGTAGAGGCCGGTGCAAAGATCGGCGGTTTCCCCGCTAAGCCCTTGCGCCAATGGATGAAGGAACAGGCTCGACTGAGCCGTATGCTGAGCGAAGACAAATGAGCGATACACCTACCTATCTCGACGACATAGACCTTGCCGGTATTAAAAGGCTGCTGCCGCACCGCTATCCTTTCTTGATGATCGACAAGATTGTTGAGATCGAGCCCGATGGTGCCGGCGCCGTGGGCATCAAGAACGTCACCAACAATGAGGAATTCTTCCAGGGTCACTTCCCTGAAATGCCGGTGATGCCCGGCGTCTTGATCATCGAGGCGATGGCCCAAGCCGCCGCAGCTTACACAGCCTATACTGATAATCTTGATACAGATGGAAAAGTCGTCCTTTTTATGGGGGTCGATAAAGGCAAGTTCCGTAAACCCGTGGTGCCGGGCGACCAACTCCGCTTGCATGTGAAGATCGAGACCAAACGTCCTCCCGTTTGGAAGTATTCTGGCGTTGCCAAGGTCGACGGCAAAGTCGTTGCGGAAGCCGAATTCAGGGCGATGCTGACGGAGCCTCGCTAATGGCCATTCATTCTCGCGCTATCGTTGAAGAAGGGGCTCAGATCGGCGAGGGCGTCGAGATTGCGCCCTTCGTGCATGTCGGCCCGAATGCCGTCATTGGTGATCGTTGTAAGCTTCATCCGCACTCGGTGGTTCTTGGCCACACGACTGTGGGCGAGGAATGCGAGATTATGCCGTTCGCCGTGCTCGGGACGCCCCCGCAGCACCTTGGTTATAAGGGCGAGCCGACCACACTTGACGTAGGCAAGCGCAACCAGATCCGCGAGCACGTGACCATGAACCCTGGTACGGTACAGGGTGGTGGTAAGACTGTGGTGGGCGATGATTGTCTGTTCATGGTCGGCGCCCACGTGGCCCACGATTGTATCTTGGGCAATCAGATTATCATGGCGAACAATGCCACCCTTGGCGGGCACGTCATCATCGATGATGGTGTATTCGTTTCGGGTTTGGTCGCGATTCATCAGTTTACCCGCATTGGGAATTACTCCTTTGTTGGTGGTGGTGCGATCCTGGTGGGCGACGTCATTCCGTATGGGTCGTGCCTGGGCAACAGAGCCAACCTCGAAGGTTTGAACATCGTCGGCATGAAGCGGCGCGGCATGGATCGGAAGACAATCCACGCTCTGCGTGCGGCTTACCGTTCATTGTTTGCCCAGGAGGGCACCTTGGACGAACGCATCGATGATGTCGCCGACGCCTATGCCGATACGCCTGAGGTGATGGAGATCGTTGACTTCATGCGTGATAGCCGTTCGCACCGTTCGCTATGCCTGCCGAAGTAAGCGACGACGAAGGCTGGAAAAAGCTCGGCCTGATTGCCGGCAGCGGTATGCTGCCGGTGCGCATTGCGCAAGCTGAGCAGCAAGCTGGCCGTGAGCCGTTTATCGTTCGCTTGTTCGATGACGAGCCGCTAACAGCCTTTCAGCACAAGGATCACTCCATCGCGGAAGTGGGCGGGGTCATCCGCACGCTGCGTGCTGCTGGCTGCGATGCCGTCTGCTTCGCGGGTATCGTGAAGCGGCCGAATTTTGCTAAGCTGCGGCCAGACTGGCGCGGCGCCAGGTTGTTGCCCAAAGTCGTTGCCGCCGCTCGCAGAGGCGATGGCGCCATCATCGATGTGGTGGTGAGCGTTTTCGAGGAAGAAGGCTTTCGTGTTGTCGGTGCCGATGAGGCGGCGCTCGGCCTGCAGGTCGATCATGGTCCCCTGGGCCGATTTCATCCGGCCTCGCATGATTTCGATGATATCCGCAAAGCGGCTGCACTGATTGAAGCCATCGGTCCCTTCGACGTGGGTCAGGCTGCCATTATCCGGCGCGGCTTTGTTTTGGCAGTCGAGGCCGCGGAGGGCACGGATGAGATGCTCGAGCGCTGCGCGAACCTGCCTGAGAACTTGAAAGGGTTTGAGCCCGGTGAAGAGGAGCGTCTGCGCGGGGTGCTGGTGAAAGTACCGAAGCCCGGCCAAGAATTGCGCGTGGACTTGCCGACTCTGGGCGTGAGCACGGTTGAGAACGCACACGCTGCAGGTCTGGCGGGTATCGCTGTGCGGGGTCAGCAGGCCCTGGTGGTGGACCGGCGTGCGGTTCAGCAGCGGGCGGATGAACTAGGACTGTTTGTCTACGCGTTTGATGATCAGGAGCTGACGGCGCTGTGACAACGATCCTGGTGACAGCTTGCGAGCCCTCGGGCGACAACATGGGCGCGGCGTTCATCCGCGCTGTCCTGGCAGAGCATCCCGGTGTCCGGTTCATCGGTGGCGGCGGTCCGGCCATGGCCGAAGCCGGGCTCCACGATCCACTGCCTACGGACAAGTTGGCGGTTATGGGGGTGGCCGACGCGTTGATGGCCCTGCCGCGCGCGAAGTCCCTTTCATCGCAACTGGCGAAGTTGGCGGCAGAAGAGAAGCCGGATGCTGCGGTGTTGA
>JABSRH010000237.1 GCA_013215175.1 Parvularculaceae bacterium
ATCACCGCTGAGAGTTCAGCTTCGGCTGTGCCCGTCTCAAGCGAGACCACAGCGGAGCGAATATTGTTGATGGCGTTGTCGATGAAGCTCTGTGCGGTCTGAGCGGTTTGCACGGCGCCCAGCGCATAAGTCAGGTTTTCTCGGGCACCTTGCAGCTTCACAATGTCCGAGCGCTGCGTCGTCGAGACCAAGAAAAAGGCAGGGTTGTCATCCGCCTTAGCGACCTTGAGGCCCGTCGAGATACGGCTCTGCGTAATGTCCAGGCTCGCAGCAGCGCTGCGCAGCGTTCGTAGCGCTGTCTGAGCTGACTCATTCGTCAGAAGCATCGTCCCCGCACCTCAATAACCGAGTGGAGGGTTGTCTTCGCACGCCTGAGGTTAAGTTCCCCGTAACGTGACTGTAAACGAAGCGTGTATGCGGCTTGCCGTGGTCACGGGAGCGCTCAAGCAAAAAGCACGCTTCGGTACTAGCCGAAGAGGCTGAGGAGCGTCTGAGGACGCCGGTTGGCGATCACCAGGCTTTGTTGTGCGAGCTGGTTCTGGACCTGAACGGCCTGAAGACGGGCGCTTTCCTCGGCCAGGTCGGCTTCGATCAACGCGGCGACGCCTTCTTGCATGGAGGCGGTCAAATTACCGAGATACGTCTGCTGACGAATAATTCGCTGCTCAACGAACCCGATGCGGGCGAACGCGCGGTTTGATTTTTCTTGGGCGGCATCAAGGACCTCAAGAGCGGCCGCTGTGGAGAAACCATCTTGCGTGACGGGGGACACAGCTTCGAGCAACTCGATCAGGGTCGCGGTTTCTTGGCGAGCCTCGGAGCCGACGTAGAACTGGAGCGACCCTTCCGGCAGCCAGTCCTCGGCCAAGTACGTGGTGATTTGGTCAAACTCGTCGCCTGAGAAAACCTCATTATACTGAACGACTTTATCGATAATGCCCTGGAATTCCGTTCCAGCCGAGTAGCTGGCTGTGGTGCCGTTGAGCACGGCGTTGCCATTGATGCGGCCGATACCGATGCCGCCGCCGTGTTCGTAGAGAACACCGACGCCGCCCACCGTGTCGACGAGCTGCCCATCAAGGTAGGCGCGTATGGTCCCGCTGTTCGTGATGTTGCCATCAAGCACCAATTGCGCCGTGTACCGCGTGTTCGCCTCAAGGTTTACCCGAACCTCACTCCACGGCCATGCAGGGCTAGGGTCGGTGGTTGGTAGGTTATAGGCGCCAAAGACCAACTGCCCGCCTTCGACATAAATGTTGAGGCCGCGGATACCGCCGCCCTGCTCGTAAATGACCTGGCGATCGGTGATGTTGGCGCCGGTCTCAAAAGAGATGGCGAATGTCTTTTGGTCAAATGCCTCGGGACTGCCAGGCCCCACATTCACGCCGTTCGCGTTGGGCACAGTACGAGGCGTATAAAGACCCGGGCCGCCAAGATCCGTGGTTGAATTGAAGTTCTGGACGAAGCCAGCCACTGGAGGCGCGGCTGAGGAAACAGCTGGCGGCTTAATGCCGAGGCCTTGGCCCTGGATCTGGATCTGCTCGAATTGCAGGCCGCCGTCGGATTGGCGTTGGACACCGGCGTCGAAGGAAAACCGGTCGTCGGTCTCAAGCAAATTGATACCATTGAAGCTCGTACCACTGAGCACGCGGCGCACCTGGTCGATCTGTTGGTCGATCACCGCTGAGAGTTCAGCTTCGGCTGTGCCCGTCTCAAGCGAGACCACAGCGGAGCGAATATTGTTGATGGCGTTATCGATGAAGCTCTGTGCGGTCTGAGCGGTTTGCACGGCGCCCAGCGCATAGGTCAGGTTTTCGCGCGCACCTTGCAGCTTCACGATGTCCGAGCGCTGCGTCGTCGAGACCAAGAAAAAGGCAGGGTTGTCATCCGCCTTAGCGACCTTGAGGCCCGTTGAGATACGGCTCTGCGTAATGTCCAGGCTCGCAGCAGCGCTGCGCAGCGTTCGTAGCGCTGTCTGAGCTGACTCATTCGTCAGAAGCATCGTCCCTGCACCTCAATAACCGAGTACCCCGCGTCAATATCACGGGTTAAGTTAAGCCCCCCGTAATGGGCAGCACTCTTCATGCTAGCCCGGTGGCCATTTCTACTTTCGGGACGGAATTGGTCAGAATTTAGCTGTTTAGACTTTGGTAAGGCTACCTAACCCAGCAGCTTTACTGGAAAAGCGAAAGCAGGCTTCGAGGTCGCTGATTCGCGATGAAGAGGCTCTGTTGGGCCAATTGGACCTGCACCTGTGTTGCTTGAAGGCGAGCGCTTTCTTCAGCCAAGTCAGCCTCCACGAGCGCGGCCACGCCTTCTTGCATGGAAGCCGTGAGATCACCGAGATAGTTCTGCTGTCGGATGATCCGCTGCTCGACAAACCCAATGCGAGAAAAGGCACGGTTCGACTTTTCCTGCGCGGCATCGAGTACCTCGAGAGCCCCCGCCGTCGAGAAGCCGTCCTGATCCACCGGCGTCACGGCTTCTAACAGTTCGATGAGCGTCGCGGATTCCTTTCGAGCGTCCGAACCCACAAAGTACTGGATCGAACCGGCGGGCAACCAGTCCTCAGCCAAATAGGTGGTGACTTGGTCGAAGAGATCGCCTGAGAAAACCTCGTTATACTGAACGACTTTGTCGATCCGGCCCTGGAAATTGGTGATGGGGTTGGCGTTGGCCACAGTACCGTTCAACACGGCGTTGCCGTTGATCTGACCGACGCCAATCCCGCCCGGATGCTCGTAAAGCACACCCACACCGCCCACACTATCGACAAGCTGCCCGTCAAGGTAGGCTCTAATCTGACCGCTGTTTGATGTGTTGCCGTCGATGACGAGCTGCGCCGTGTACCGCGTATTAGCCTCGAGATTCACGCGAACCTCGCTCCAAGGCCATGCCGGGCTAGGGTCGTTGGTCACAAGGTTATAGGCCCCAAAGACCAATTGTCCGCCCTCGACATAAATGTTCAAGCCACGAACGTTTCCGCCTTGTTCGTAGATAATCTGGCGGTCTGTAATGTTGGCACCAGTCTCAAACGAGATCGCAAAGGTCTTCTGCGGGAACGGCTCCGGCGAACCTGGGCCGACGTTGATGCCGACGGCGTTACCTGGATTGAACGGCGTGATGGCGCCAGCGGTGCCGAACAGCGTCGTCGAGTTAATGTTCTGGACAAAGCCCGCCACGGGCGGGAACGCGGACGAAACAGCAGGCGGCTTGATCGCCAGTCCTTGAGCCTGGATCTGCAGTTGCTCGAAGAACAAGCCGCCGTCGGATTGTCGCTGAACGCCGCCATCGAAGCTGTACCGTTCGTCGGTCTCTAGCAGGTTGATCCCGGCATAACTGGTACCCGAAAGAACCTCTCGGACTTGCTCGATCTGTTGCTCGATGACCGTAGAAAGCTCTGCCTCTGCCGTGCCGGTCTCAAGAGAAATGATGGCCGAGCGAATGTTGTTGATCGCGTTGTCGATAAAGACTTGCGCCGTCTGAGCCGTTTGCACAGCACCCAGCACAAAGTTTAGATTCTCGCGGGCTCCCTGCAGCTTGACGATGTCCGAGCGCTGGGTCGTCGAGACGAGAAAGAACGAACGATTGTCATCAGCCTTCGCGATCTTAAGGCCGGTCGAAATCCGCCCCTGCGTCACGCTGAGACTGTCGTTCGCT
>JABSRH010000238.1 GCA_013215175.1 Parvularculaceae bacterium
ATCTACCAAGACCAAGCCAGCCCCAAAGACATGTACATCGAAGCCGCCCTCCAAGCCGAAGACATCGCCAAAAAAACGTTGGTCGCCTTCGGACAGGGGGTTGAGGACAAAGGGTCGGTCTCCAACCTAAGGGCGTAACTGGCGCACGCGCGCTGGCGAACGTAACCACATAGCAACACCGCAAGAGCCACCCATGGCTTGCTCTTGCGGCGAACCCGGACCAAAGATGCTGCGCTGCAACTGGCCCTCCGGGTTTGGCCGAGGAGTGACCCATGTCCCGACTGTTCGCGCCCTTGATGTTAGCGCTTGTGATGGCTGCCTGCACCACGAGCCCGCAACGCCTTGAGCCTGCGCCTGAGATCAACGAGTTCTACGACCCATTCGAAAACCAGAACCGGCGCGCCCTGGCGGTGAACAAGGTCGTCGACGACCTCTACATCAAGCCCATCGCCAATTTTTATAAGTTCATCGTGCCCAAGCCCGCGCGCGACGGCGCGGCGAACGTCACGTCCAACATTTTGCAGCCCAGCTACATCTTCAACGAGTTCCTGCAGCTCGATTTCGAAGATGCAGGGCACTCCACCGTACGCTTTGCTGTGAACACGACGGTTGGCGTGGGCGGCATCTTTGATGTGGCCACCGGTATGGGTTTTGAGAACCGCCCGGAAGACCTCGGCCAGACCCTCGGCAATTGGGGTGTGCCTCAAGGCCCCTATTTCATTGCGCCGTTTGTCGGCCCTACCACGGCACGAGGCACCTTAGGATCGCTGGCGCGACTGGGCGTCGACCCCGTGACCCTCGCCATCCTTCCCGAGGATATCTCGGTGCGGGCTGGTGTGATTGGTCAGCGAACGTTCCAAAAACGTATCGACAGCGATACAACGCTGACGGACGTTTACACCCGCCCAGACGGATACATCCTGTTGCGCTCGCTCTATCTGCAAGAGCAGGCCGCCGCCCTCTATGAAGACGGCGACCCCTACGCCAACCTTCCCGACTTCGAATAAAGGCTAACTCGTCATGAGCACGACGTTGATGGACAGCCTCTTGTGGCGGCTGATGTCCACCGCACGCAGCCACCGCGTCCTCACCATTCTCTTCTGGTTACTGATGACAGGCCTCGCCGCCTGGCAAGTGACCACACGTCTGTCGATCAACACCGACAGCTCGGACATGATCAGTCCGGATGCACCCTTTCGCGTGGCAGCTTCGACGCTGAAGGAGAGCTTTCCCGACCTCAACGACCAAGTCCTCATCATTGTGCAAGCCGGCACGCCTGATGAAGCTTCGGCGTTTACGGACGAACTCGCGGCACGCTTATCGGTACGCGACGAGGTCGCTTCGATCTTGGCGCCACCTTCAGAGCCGTTTTTCCGTCAGAACGGGCTCCTGTTCCTCGACGTCGAAGAGCTCGAAGACCTATTGGCCAAACTCACCAACGCGGCTCCTCTCATCGAACGTCTCGGTCCCGACCCTAGCGTCGCCACCCTGTTCGATGCCCTCGCCGAGGCATCGGAGCAGGACGAAGACAGTGTCACCGCGGATCAAGAAACCCTCGATGCTCTTTACACGCAGCTCACCGAGGTTCTGACCCAAGAGGATCGGGACCTGTCGTGGGAGGCTCTGCTTGCGCCCGGTGAAACGCCCGATGCCCAAGTCCTTTTCACGCTCGACCCGGTCCTCGATTACACCAAGCTCAAGCCCGCCAAGGCCGTCAAAGAAGCGATCCTGCAGGAATCAGCGGCGATCCGCGCCGAAGGCGTGTTCGATGCCAACGTCCTGATCACCGGCGACCCTATTCTGCGCACGGAGGAGCTTGAGGCCGTCTCCAACGGTATTGGTTTCGCGCTAGGGCTGAGCGGCGTCTTTGTCGCCATCCTGTTGGCTTTCGCCCTCAGGTCGCCCACCCTGGTCGTCTCGTGCCTACTCGCCATCGCGCTGTCGGTGGTGCTGACCGCAGGCGTGGCCGTCGCGCTCTTTGGCCAGCTCAATCTCATCTCCGTGGCCTTTGCCGTGTTGATGGTTGGTCTGGGTGCGGATTTCTCCATCCACCTCCTCGTCCACATGCGCGATGAAGCCATCAAAGGGCTCGGTCAGCGCAGCGCCACCTACCGCGTGGTGCGCGAGATCGGCACCGCACTCAGCCTGACGGCGCCTACCACGGCACTCGCCTTTTTCTCCTTCGCGCCCACAGAATTCATCGGCATGAACCAGCTTGGCGTGATCGCAGGTGTCGGCGTCATGCTCGCGTTCTTGGTCGCCATGACGATCATCCCCGCTATCGTGGGCCTCGTGGGCATGCCCACACCGAAGCAGGCGGACACAGACGAAACGCCAGGCTTGTTCAGTAAGCTGATTTGGCCAGGCGGTTTGATCGTGCTGGGCCTCGGCATCGCATCGGTGTTCTTGCTGCCGCAAGCACGGTTCGACGCCGACCCCATGGCACTGCGAGCAAAATCGGCGCCTTCGGTCATCGCCTTCGACGTGGTTGTGCAAGAAGAGGACGCGTCGCCCTATCGCCTAAACGTTCTCGCTGACAGCGAGGAGACGCTGCTCGCCCGCGCCGGTGAGCTGTCGGAGGCCGAGACCGTGGACTCGGTAAGGCATCTGCTCAGCTTCGTGCCAGAAGAGCAGGATCTGAAACTCGCACTGATCGACGCCGCATCGGTGGGCCTCGGCTTCGCTGTGATCAGCGGCGGTGACATCTCTCCTGATTTCGAGCCTGCCCTTCAGCGCCTGAAGACAGCCTTGATGGAAGAAGAGGGCACCGCTGCGCAGACCTTCCTCGGCGCCCTCGAAGGCATGCCCGGCGCAGAGATCGAAGCGGCCGCGCCGCGGATGTTCAAGTTTTGGCCACGCCAGCGCCAGGCGCTCAGCGATCAACTCCTGGCTAGCTATGTGGGTGAGGACGACATCCCCATGGTGCTACGCGACCGCTACCTGACCAAGGACGGTACCTATCGCCTCGAGATTTTGCCGGAAGGCGGCGCGCCGGAAGTCGAAGACCGCCGCGCCTTTGTGAACGAGGTGCTTGGCATCGCTCCCGATGCTGCGGGCAGCGCGCGGACGGCTCTTGCTGCTGGCGACGTCATTGGCCGCGCCATGGTGCAGGCCAGCGTGACGGCAGCCGTCTTGGTGAGCTTGCTCGTGATGTTCGTGGTGCGCTCGTTCCGCGTGTTGATCCTGCTACTGGTGCCCCTGTTCCTTGCAGGATCGCTCACCACAGCCACCGGAACGCTCTTCGGCCTACCTTACAATTTCGCCAATGTTCTGGTGCTGCCGCTCATCATCGGCATCGGAATCGACAGCGGAATCCACTTGGCAATGCGGGCCCAGAAAACCGGTGACGCCCTGGCCGCTGTGCGAGGCCCCACGGGGCGTGCAGTGCTGTTCTCGGCCCTCACCACCATCGCGTCATTCGGCAGCCTTGTGGTATCAGATCACCGCGGAACGGCGAGCATGGGCATGCTCCTGACCATCGGCATGATCTGGGTTCTTGCCACAATGTTGTTTGTCTTACCTCCGATGGCTGGGCTCTTATATGGACGTCGGAAGAACCAAGAAGGGATCACGTCGTGATCAAGCAGATTGCTACACTGGCAGCCGCAGGCCTCATGGCCATCACCGGCGCCTGGGCAGGC
>JABSRH010000239.1 GCA_013215175.1 Parvularculaceae bacterium
CTTCGCAAGATTCTTGATCGGAATGGTCGACGTGTTCGACGCAAAGACCACGTCTTTGCCGATGACAGCTTCGACCTTCTCCGTCACATCCTTCTTGACGCCCGGATCTTCGAAGACAGCTTCGATGATCAGGTCCACGTCCTTGAGGTCGTTATAGTCAGCCGTCGGTGTAATCAGGTCCAGCATCGCATCGGACTTCTCTTTCGAGAGCTTGCCGCGCGAAACAGCTTTCTCGTTCAGCTTGACCGAGTAGCCTTTACCCTTCTCTGCGCTTTCGACGTCGCGATCGAGCAGCACCACTTTCATGCCGACCTTCGCCGACACATAAGCAATACCCGCGCCCATCATGCCGGCACCGAGAACGCCCAGGGTCTTGATTTTCTGGCGTTCAACACCTTCTGGACGCGCAGCACCTTTCTCCGCTGCGCCCTTGTTGACGAACAGCGTGCGGATCATGTTCTTCGCTTGCGGCTCCATGAGGCACTGCGTGAAGTACTTACTCTCGATACGGAGACCAACATCGATCGGCACGATCGAGCCTTCGTAGATCGATGACAGGATACGTTCCACGGCAGGGTAATTGTGGTTCGTCGTGCCCTGCGCCATGGCCGAGCTACCGGCGAAAATCGGCACAACGCGTGGGTCCATAGCACCTGAACCGCCAGGGATCTTGAAGCCCTTCGCATCCCACCGCGCGACGGCTTTCGGGTTGGCTTTCACCCACTCTTTAGCTTTGGCAACGATCTCAGCGTGCGGAGCGATTTCGTCCACGATGCCCATGCCCTTCGCAGCATCGGCCTTCATCGGCTTTCCCTGCGTACAGATTTGCATGGCGTTCTGAACACCAGCCAGGCGCATAGTCCGCTGGGTACCACCAGCACCAGGGATCAAGCCGACCTGCACTTCAGGCTGACCGAATTGCACCTTCGGGCTGTCCGATGCCACGCGATAGTGTGCAGCCAGCGCCAGCTCCATGCCGCCGCCGAGAGCCAGACCATTGACGGCCGCAGCGACGGGCTTCGCGTGCGCTTGGCCCTTCTGCAGGGCTTTCACAGCCTGACCGCCGGTCTCAAGCTTGCGGAGCGCAGCTTGCAGACCAAAGTTGGCATCAAAGATCTGCTGAGGCGTCGCGTCCTCAGGCATCGCGCCCAGCATCGTCAGGTCGGCACCAGCCAAGAAGCCTGAGTCCTTGCCCGATGTGATGACGAGACCCGTCATGCTGTCATCGGCAAGAAATTCGTCAACGAACTTTTCGAAGTCGTTGATCAGATCCGCGTTCCAGACGTTCATCGACTTGCCGGGCAGGTCGATGGTCATCGTGACGATGCCGTCGGCATCCTTATCAATTGAGAAGCTGTTGTAGCTCATGGGTATTTCTCCCGATTAATTGTTCTCGCGGCCGACCATGTCGCCGCTGGTTTTCTTGGAATAAGCTTCGGCATCATCCGACGCGAAGGCGTGAATGATGCCCTTTGTTGAGTGAGGCGCCGCAAAGTTGCCGCCTGTGTCGAGCGTGATCACCGCGCCGTAGCCTTTTGAGCGAGCCATCCGTGCCAAGACGTTCTCCGACGCCTCCGCTACCGAAAGACCGCCTTCGACCAAAAGCGACGTGGAATGAGCTGCACCATGGCGAATGAACCACTCGCCGTGACCCGTGGCTGACACGGCTGCGCCGTTATTGTCAGCATAGGTTCCAGCCCCGATCACGGGCACATCGCCCAAGCGACCAGGAACTTTCGCATCATAGCCGCCCGTCGACGTTGCCGCCGCCAGGTTGCCGCAACGGTCGAGCGCCACAGCGCCCACCGTTCCGTGCTCGTCTTTTTCCGAGCCAGCTTTGACGAACCATCCATCAGGCGCTTCTTCCGCGCCCAGCTCACGAACATAGGCTTCACCGCGATCGCCCACGACCATCACGTGCCGTGACTTCTCCATCACGAGACGCGCAGCGTGAATAGGCGATTTAGTATCAATCAGTGAACCCACAGCGCCAGCATTGAGATCGTTGCCCGACATGATCGAAGCATCGTTCTCGACATAGCCCTCTTGGTTGGTGATCGAGGCCCGCCCTGCATTGTAAAGTGCCGAGGCTTCCATCGCCCGCACGGCTTTCTCCACGGCCGAAACCGCGTCCATGCCACTCGCCAGATCGATGTTCACGCTCGCCGCCAACTCACGGATGAAGCTCATTTGAGCATCCGTGATGTTTTCGCCATTCGTGTACGCACCACCGTGAAGACCGATGGCGTGATCCGTTGTTTGATCGCAAGACTGAGCATTCGCTGCAGAAACCAATATGCCTCCTACAGCGAGGGCGATGGCGGCCCGGCGGCTCATGGTTTAGACCCGCTCGATGATCGTGGCCGTACCCATGCCGCCGCCGATGCACAGCGTGGCGAGAGCCGTCGACTTGCCGGTACGCTCAAGCTCATCGAGCACCGTGCCGAGGATCATCGCGCCGGTGGCACCCAGGGGGTGACCCATGGCGATCGCGCCACCGCAGACGTTGATGTCCGAGTGATCGATGTCGAGAGCCTGCATGAAGCGCAGGACCACCGAAGCGAACGCTTCGTTCAGCTCCCAAAGATCAATGTCAGCCTTCGTCATGCCGGCGCGGTCAAGGACCTTTTTGGCGACGAACTCAGGGCCGGTGAGCATGATCGTTGGCTCCGAACCGATAGAAGCCATGGCTTTGATCCGTGCACGAGGCTTCATGCCGAACTTCTTGCCCATCTCTTCGTTGCCGATGAGGATACCAGCAGCGCCATCCACGATGCCGGACGAGTTACCGGCCGTGTGGATGTGGTTGATCTTCTCAAGCTCAGGATATTTCTGAAGCGCGACTTTGTTGAAGCCCGGCATCATCTCGCCCATACCGACGAACGATGGTGCGAGTGCGCCAAGTGTCTGCATGTCCGTACCAGGACGGATTGTCTCATCGTGCGAAAGAATGTCGAGGCCGATAACGTCTTTGACCGGCACCACGGAGCCCGTAAAGCGGCCCTCGTCCCAACTTTGCTTCGAACGCTTGTGCGATTCCACAGCGTAGGCGTCTGCGTCATCGCGCGTGATGCCGTATTTCGTGGCAATGATGTCAGCTGAGATACCTTGCGGGACGATGTAGTTCTTAAACGTCACCGCCGGGTCAGCCATCATGGCGCCGCCGTCCGAACCCATCGGCACACGGCTCATCGCCTCAACGCCGCCGCCGATAGCCATATCAGCCTCGCCGGACATCACCTTCGCTGCCGCCATGTTGGTGGCTTCAAGAGCCGAGGCGCAGAAACGGTTGATCTGGACACCAGCTGTGGTCTGAGCATAGTCCGCCTGCAGAACAGCAACCCGAGCAATATCGGCGCCTTGCTCGCCTACCGGCGAAACACAGCCGAACACGACGTCATCGACGAAGCGTGTGTCGAGCTCATTGCGGTCACGCAGCGCGGCGAGAACCTGAGCACCAAGTTGAACGGGGGTGACTTCGTGAAGTGAGCCGTCAGGCTTACCTTTGCCGCGCGGCGTGCGCACGGTGTCGTAGATGAAGGCCTCAGTCATGGGGCATCTCCTCTTTCTAGTTTGCCACCCC
>JABSRH010000024.1 GCA_013215175.1 Parvularculaceae bacterium
TCACTGCCCTTCTCAGCGGTCTTATCGAGCGCGCCGAGGCAAAGGCCGAAGGCGACGAGAGAGCCGGCACCCTCAGCTTGCAAGAACTCCTCGCCACGCTGGATGAGCGCGCTTTCGGTCTGGGTATCTTAATCCTTGCGCTGCCGTGCGCGGTGCCGTTTCTTTATGCCATCCCGCAAATCGTAGCGTTCCCCATGCTGGCGCTCGCTGGCCAGCTGGCGATGGGGCGCGAACAGCCCTGGCTGCCCGACGCGCTCGCAAAACGCCGGGTTGACGTGGCAGGGCTCGGCAAAGTGCTTGAGCGGGCGAGGCCCTTCCTCGGACTGCTGGAGCGCGTTTCTGGACCGCGATTGACCCCTTTATCGGAAGGCCTTGGCGCACGAATCATCGGTCTATTGATGGTGATTCCTTGCGCATCGATCATGGTGCCGCTACCCCTCACCAACTCAACCCCCGCCATTGGTGTTGGCATTGCAGCCTTCGGACTGCTGGAACGCGATGGTTTGCTTATCGTTTTGGGGTTATTGCTTGGCTTGTTTTGGATCTTCATTTTGGTGTTTTTTGGCGCCGAAGCCGTCTCTGCATTCAAACAATTGCTCATCAACCAGTTTTCAAGTTAACTGGTGCGGCTTAGGCGCGCTGCGACTTGGCGTGGACTAGCGGTCTCGACGTAACCGAGCCAGATCGAGTGTATGATCAAGCGTAGTGTATCCCTTTCTGATCCTCAATCCGTGTTCGTGCTGTGCATCGGCAGTAGCTTCGCGCTGCTCGCTGGGGCGCATCTGTTTGAGCGTGTAGGCGGTTTACCGCCTTGCCTGCTCTGCTTGGAACAGCGGGAGGTCCACTGGGCGGCTCTTCTATTTGGAGCCGTGACCTTTATCGTGGCTCGCATTGCCAATGGGCCGGCGAGGGTGATGGCGGCGGCGCTGGGCGCGATCACGCTGGTCTATGTCTACAGCGCAAGCCTCGCGGGCTACCACGCCGGTGTCGAATGGGGTTTCTGGGCAGGCCCCGAAACCTGTGCAGGCGGCGGAGGGGATGATCTCGCGTCGAGCGGTGACTTGCTCGCCAGTCTATCCGAGAAATCTCTAGGCCCGGGCTGCAGTGAAGCGCTTTGGCGGATGTTCGGTATTTCTATGGCGGGTTACAACGCGCTGATCTCCATCGGGCTCGCCGGTTTGGCCGCCATGTCGTCCTTTATGGCGGCACGAGGCTTGAAGTACGACCGCGTCAACGAAACCGCCTTGGCTGAGTAAGCCGCCTGGCTTATGTCTCCCCCATGCCCAAACCGCCGACCCAACTCGCCGCTCGCATCAAAGATATGATCCGCGTTGACCACGCCGGAGAATATGGCGCCGTGCAGATTTATCGCGGCCAGCGGGCCGTATTCCAAACCCTTCCGCACAAAGAGCGCATTGCTGGTTTGCTGCAGGAAATGGAAGAAGGCGAGCACAAACATCTAGAGGCCTTCGACCGGCTGCTGCGCGAACGTGACACCCGGCCTACGGCGCTTGCGCCGATTTGGAATGTCGCCGGATTCGCCCTGGGCGCTGGAACGGCGCTGATGGGTGAGAAGGCCGCCATGGCTTGCACCTCCGCCGTGGAAGCGGTCATCGAGCAGCACTATCAAGAGCAAGTCGACGAACTCGAAGGTCAGGGTGAAGACGAACTTCGCGCCACCTTCGCCGAGTTCCGCGAAGACGAACTCGAACACCACGACACCGCCATCGCTGAAGGCGCCGAGGAGGCCCCCGGCTACGGCCTGCTCAAGCGAGCCATCACGGCAGGCTGCCATCTCGCCATTAAGGTGTGCGAGAAGGTCTAACCTCCTCGCTTTTTCAGCAAAGCTGCAGAGGCTTTGTTCGTCTGCGCCAGGACCAATTCCCGGCCCCAGCACAAGACGTTGGCTCGAATTCTATTCAGCCTTAAACGTGTAATCGACTTCGACAACTTCAAAGCCATTGCCTTCGCCAGTCGATTTCATGCTGTCGAAGAAGGCCTTGGACTTCTCCAGCGAGCTCTGGCCCTTACAAGTCGGGTGGTACTCAACCTGTCCTGGCGGGTAAGTCTCAGCAATGAAGTCGACAAAGGCCTGCACGAACTCCTTCTCGAACGAGACATACATCAGCCCCAAATCCGTGCCGCGTGGCTTCGACAAGTACATCACATTGTCCGGCTGGTTGGCTGTCAGACACACATAGTACGTTCCGTACTCGGCTGCTTTAGCCGTCGTCTTCTCAGCCTGTGCGTCGCCGCCACCGCAAGCCGAAAGTGTCAGGGCCGCCGAAAGGCCCAATAGTCCAAGTCTTGTCATGATCGTTCCCCTAGTCAGTGCGTTTCTAAATCACGCCACGCGAACATGCTCGGCATCGAAAGAGCCGTCAATGAAAATTAGAAATTTAGCATGAGAAACAATATACTTACCCTTTCTCCGGGTTGCGCAGCCCGCCCCACGCTGCCGCGTCGGCGACGACTCCGACCGACTCCAGCTAACCGATAGGGACGGCGCCGGCGCGCACCCTTGCCAATCCGGCACTTTTCCCCTACCGGCCAGCGCTCAGGTGAACCGGGGTTTCTCTCTGACGTGCTGCTCGCGCGCGAGGAACCTCTTCTTCCGAGGGGCCCAGCTCGGCCTTGCGGGACGAATGAAAGGAAACGAGCCATGTCCGAAGCGACAGTCTTCGATTGCGAACTCCGTAAGCGTGCCGGTACCGGCGGTAGCCGCGCTGTGCGCCGTGATGGGTGGGTGCCAGCCGTTCTCTATGGCGGCGGCCAAGATCCAGCCAACATCAAGCTGCGCTACAACCAGGTCCTGAAGGCCTACCAAACCGGCAACCTCATCGACGTTCTGTCGATCATCAAAGTCGACGGTGAGCCAGACCAGCAGGTCATCGGCCGTGACATCCAAGTCGACCCGGTCAAAGACTTGCCAATGCACGTCGACCTGATGCGCGTGGACGAGAAGACCCGCGTGACGGTGAACGTACCCGTCCGCTTCCTCAACGAAGAGACGTGCCCAGGGCTCAAGGCTGGCGGCGTTCTAAACGTTGTGCGTCACGAAGTCGAAGTGATCGCCCCGGCCACGCAAATTCCAGAAGCGCTGGAATTCGATCTCTCGACGTTTGAGCTGTCAGACACGGTCAACATTTCGAACACATCGCTGCCGAAAGGTGTGGAAGTCACCATCACCGACCGTGACTTCACCATCGCGACCATCGCCGCTCCATCCGGCCTCAAGTCGCAAGAGAACGAAGCTTCTGACGAAGGCGAAGCCGAAGAAGCTGCTGAAGGCGAAGGCGAATAAGCCTCCGCCGCTGGCACGGCTGGCTCAACAGTGTTTCGGCCTTGGGCTCAGCCCCAAGGTCGGGCATAGTGCGGGAATGGTAGCCAAGTCTCTTCCCGCCCTCGCGTTCCTATCCGCTAGTATCGCCCTCACCGGCTGCGCGAGCACCTATTACGACACGCTCGAGAATTTCGGGATTGAGAAGCGCGACGTGCTGACCCGCCGCGTCGATAGTGCCCGCAAAGCACAAGCGGGCGCGCAGGAAGAATTCAAAGACGCCCTGGATCAATACCGTTCGCTTGTCGAGTTTGACGGCGGCGAGCTGGCCCGCACCTATGATCGCCTGTCCAAGCAGTACAAGCAGCTTGAAAGTGAAGCCAACGTCGTCCGCTCGCGGATTGATTCAATCGAGAATGTTGGCAGCGCCCTCTTCCGCGAATGGCGCCAGGAGCTAAAGCAATACAGCTCTGCCGATCTTCGCCGACGCTCGGAAACCCAGCTGCGCGAAACTGAGGCGCGCTACGAAGACGTGCTGCAAGCCATGAACCGTGCTGCGGATCGCATGGATCCCGTGCTCGAGATTTTCCAAGACCAGGTTCTGTTTCTCAAACACAACCTCAACGCCCGCGCCATCGCTGGCCTTGAGACAGAACGGGCGGAGATCGAACGTCGCGTTGACGCGCTGATCCGCGAAATGGACCGCGCGATTGCAGAAGCTGAAGCCTTCATCGAGTCGATGCCCGAAGGCGCGTGACAGCTTTCCTCACCGTACTGACAATTTCCGGGCTCATCTCTTGGGCCTTGCTCGAACGTGGCTTCGCCGCCTTTCCGAAAGCAGGCGGCCTTGGTCGGATTGGGCGCAACCTTGGCTTCGGGCTGTTAGGCCTTGCGACCACCTTTATCGTCGTCACGCCCATCTCCTTAGCCGCGACGGGATGGGGGCCCGCTTGGCGTACGGATTGGTCCCCCTGGCTTCGCCTAGTCAGTGATTTGTTGATCTTAGAGCTGTTCATCTATGCGTGGCATCGCGCGATGCACGAGGTGCCGTTCCTGTGGCGCTTTCATCGCTCCCACCACCTCGATGAGTTTCTTGATGTGAGCTCCGCCCTCCGGTTTCATCCGGGCGAAGTCATCTTGTCTGCGTTCCTAAGAAGCGTCGTGATCATCGGTGCGGATGTGGGTTGGACCTCAATCCTGATCTTCGACGCCCTCGTGATCCTGGCCGCGGGGTTTCACCATTCGAACGTCCAACTGCCACCAGCGTGGGATCAACGGATGCGTCTGCTGATGGTCAGCCCTCGGCACCATCGCATCCATCACATCCCTGAGCGGCGCTACACCGATAGCAATTACGGCACGATCCTATCAGTCTGGGACCGGCTATTGGGTTCGTTCGAAGATGTTGATCCAGTTGGGCGTTATGGCGTCGAGGGCCTTGAAGACCGCCCCCTACCGCAGCTGGTCGCCGACCCTTTGCGCGCTCCCTCCTAGGGCCAATTCAGCCTCTGTTTCCGGTTCACCGGTTCGTCGCGCGCCGTTTGCGACCCCTCCGCCTTCTCGCTAGCCTTGGGGAAAAGTACAAAAACCCTTGGGAGGGAACAGTATGGCGTTGCGGGCGTTGATCGCATCCCTTTGTGCACTGTCGGTTATGCCGGCACAGGCGGCAGACCATCATCAAGCACATCACCACCATCAGGGGGGACCGTCCCATGTGACGATCGCAGGCGACGGCAATGTCGGCTATTCCCTGATCGTCAATGGTGCGCCGTACACGGTGAAAGGCGTCGGCCTCGGCGAGCCCTCCCACGCCCTCTTCTCCGCGCTTGTCGAGTCCGGTGGTAACACGATCCGAACGTGGTCCACGGACGGCGCCGACGAGATCCTCGCGCTCGCCCAGGAATATGGCGTTATGGTCGCCATGGGCATCAGCATGGGCCAAGAGATCCACGGCTTCGACTACAACAATCCCGAGGCCGTCGCCCGCCAGTTCCGAGAAATTACCGCTCAAATTGATAAGTATAAGGATCACCCCAACGTTCTCATGTGGATCGTGGGCAACGAGCTGAACCTGTTGTTCGACGAGGCGGGCAAGATCAAACTAGTGAACCCCAAGGTGTACCAGTCCTTGAATGAGGTTGTGGAATACGCACACCGCGTCGATCCGCACCATCCGGTCTCAACGGCCATGGCGGGTTATATCCAAGAGCACGTGGCCCATGCGCTACCCTACCTGCCCAACCTCGATATCCTCTCTGTACAGCTTTATGGCGACTTGGTGCATCTGCCGTCCATGATCCAAGCGGACGCAAGCAAATTGCCAGTGATGCTCACGGAATACGGCCCCATGGGTCACTGGGAAATGCCCAAAACAGCTTGGGGTCGTGAGATCGAAGAACCCAGCGCCGTGAAAGCGGCTGGCATGGCCGAGCGCATCGAGCGCTTCATCAAAAACGAGCCATCCGGCCGTTTGATCGGCAACTTCGCGTTCCTCTGGGGTCATAAGCAAGAGCGCACATCGACCTGGTACAGCCTGTTTACAGAGGAAGGTAACGTCGATGCCCGGATCGATGAGCTAACCCGTTATTGGATTGGTCGCTATCCCGACCAACGCGCACCTCTGACCAAGACGATGACCATCAACGGCCAGTGGGCTGGCGACAACATTTCCCTCACCGCTGGTCAGACCTACACCGCCAAGATCGATGTGACAGACCCGAATGGTGAGCCCCTCGCCACCAGCTGGATCCTGCGCAAAGAAGTGGACGAGCGTTCCGAAGGCGGTGCATCTGAGGAGGCGCCAGAAGCCGTCGAGCTGTCGATCTACTCAGCCAACTTCGACACCCTAGTCTTCCGTGCACCGATGGAGCCGGGAGAGTATCGTCTGTTCGCGACAACCATCGATCCAACGAACAAGATCGGCACCGCCAACACTCCGGTGGTGGTGCGCGGTCGTTAGTCCGTGTGAGGTCCGGCCTTAGATATCAATCGTACGCATCACGGCGAAGGCTGAGATCATTTGCTGCGACCATTGCTCTGAGAACTGACGGAATGTTTCGTCCTCTGGATCAATCCGTCGGTTCTGGGTAAAGCGAAGATCACCTGCTGGCAGTACGGCAAGGTCGAGCGGCATGCCCACGGTCAAGTTCGAACGGATCGTGGAGTCCATCGACAGCAGAGCGCAGATCACGCCATCCTGCATTTCCGTATCCACACTGATCACACGGTCGATGATCGGTTTACCGTATTTATGCTCGCCGATCTGAAAGTACGGGGTGTCGTTCGTTGCTTCGATGAAGTTGCCAGCGGCGTAGATCTGGAACAGGCGCGGTGGATGCCCTGCCCGCTGACCGCCAAGGATCAGGGTCGCGCCTGAATCCTCACCGCGCGCCGCAAGGCCCGGGCCGTATTGCTGCTGCACGCGCTGCATCGTTTCGCCGACAAGCTGGGCGACTTTGAAAATGCTCGGCGCATTGAGCAGTGTGATGTCATCGGGCCCGCCGTTGGCAATCTGGAGCTCGAGCTCCGAAATCACAGCTTGGGTGATGCCCAAATTGCCAGCGGTCATGATAGCCAGCGCCCGCTGGCCGGGGACTTCCCAAGTGAAAAGCTTCTTCACGCGAGAGACGTTATCGACGCCAGCGTTGGTGCGCGTGTCAGAGAGGAAAACCATCCCCTGATTCAACTTAAGCGCTACACAATAGGTCATACCAACAGCCTCCGAGTGACTTACTCACGCGATTCGGCGCTATTGCGCTTCAGGCGATCCTAAGTCTGTCTCGGGATCGCTCACGAATTCGGCAAATCCGTAAGCGGCGGCGAGGCTGTCGGCAACGCTATAGTTTGACGCAATGATGCTCGTCAGGAATTCGTGCAATCCAGCGTCGAAAATATCGTCGATGCTTTTGTCAGCAATGCCTTTGACAAATCCCTCGATATGATCGGCACACGGAGACTCGGCCTCATAAAAGTCGCCCAGCGCCCGGACATGATCGCCGATGAGGCGCGCATTGTAGCAAATCGACCGCGGAAACGTCTCGTTGAGGATCAAGAAATCAGCCACACCGCGGGCCGTCACATCGTCTCGCGTGGTGTGGATGTACGCACGGTGGCCTGCCACCGCCTGAAGGAGTGAGATCCACTGGTTTTGATCCGCCCCAGATCCCACCTCGTCGACACTTGGCAGCAGGACGTGGTATTTCACATCGATCAGGCGAGCCGTGTAGTCGAGGCGCTCAACGGCCGTTCCCAGACGGATGAAATGGAACGCGTCATCGCGGATCATTGTGCCGTACACGGTACCGCGAAACTCGGCCGAGCGCGCCTTAACCCAATCGATGGTATCACACAGCGCCGCTCCGGTAGCGTCTGCGCTATTCATGAAGCGCATCTGCGACCAAGCCGCGTTGAGCACTTCCCAACACTCCCGCGTGAGGATGAAGCGGATAGTACGAGCATTCTCACGAGCCGCTTCAAGGCAGCGCCAGGCGCTCGAGGGGTTGTCCTTCGAAAAGAGCAAGTGCTCCGCGGCCTGCTCGGCCGTGGCGGCGGGATAGTCCGGTCCAAACGTTTCACGCGCGCCCGCTGCGATAAGGATCGACGACCATTCATTCGAGCCCGGGTGATTGATCGATTGCGGCAGCGATGCCATCCGGCGCGCCGCATCGATCAGGCGCGCCACATTCTCCGCACGCTCAATATAGCGGCCAAGCCAGAACAAGTTCTCGGCCACACGGCTCAGCATTCCAACGCCTCTATGCACGCAAGACCCAGGTGTCTTTGACACCGCCTCCCTGGCTAGAATTGACCACGAGAGACCCCTCGCGCATCGCCACCCGTGACAGACCGCCAGGGATCAAGCGGACCTTCTTACCCACCAGCGCATAAGGCCGGAAGTCGACGTGACGCGGAGCGATGCCCTCCTCAACGAAGGAAGGCACGGTCGAGAGGCTCAGCGTCGGCTGAGCAATGAAGTCTTTCGGGTCTGCTCGCAAACGATCAGCATACGCTTCGATCTCGGCCTTCGTGGCGGCAGGCCCCACAAGCATGCCGTAGCCACCGGAGCCGTGCACCTCTTTAACCACCAGTTCCGGCAAGTGGTCCATCACGTAGGCAAAATCGTCAGGGTCTGCACATTTCCACGTCGGCACGTTCGGAATGATGGCCTCTTCGCCCAAGTAGAACCGGATGATGTCCGGCATGTAGGTGTAAATGGCTTTGTCATCGGCCACACCGCCGCCCGGCGCATTGGCGATGGTCACGGTTCCGTTCTTGTAAGCTTCCATAAGCCCGGGCACGCCCAGCTGCGAGTCGGCGCGGAATGCCTCAGGATCGAGGAAATCATCGTCAATACGGCGATAGATGACGTCGACCCGCTCCGGGCCCAACGTGGTGCGCATATAGACGATGCCGTCCTCCACAAAGAGGTCCGACCCCTGCACCAGCGGCACCGCCATTTCATAGGCGAGGAACGAATGCTCGTAATACGCACTGTTATAGTGGCCGGGTGTTAGCACCACGATGTTTGGCTTGCCGCCCGCAAATCGAGACGGCGCGACCTCCGTCAGCGTCTTACGCAGGAGGTCGCTATAGTCATCCACCGGCAAGATCGTCCCCTGACGGAATAAGTCAGGAAAAAGCCGCGTCATTACTGCCCGGTTTTCGAGCACATAGGAAACGCCCGACGGTGTCCGGCAATTGTCCTCAAGGACATAGAATTCATCAGGCCCCGTTCTCACGAGATCAATGCCCACGACATGGGTGTAGACACCGCCAGGAGGCTCGAAACCGGCCATCTGATGGAGGAAGGCTTCGTTGCTTTGCACGGCATCGCGCGGGACCACGCCCGCGTTAAACACCTCGCCCTTGTTATAGACGTCAGCGAGGAACATGTTTAGCGCCTGCGCCCGCTGCTTCACGCCAGCGTCGATGCGATCCCACTCACCAGCAGAGAAGACCCGCGGCACCAGATCGAAGGGGATCAGGCGTTCGGGATCACCGCCTTCCCCATAAACAGCGAAGGTGATACCAATCTTGCGGAACAAGGCTTCCGCCTCGGCACGCTTGGTCTTTAAATCATCCGTAGAAAGACGCGATAACCAGTCCGCGACCGCGGCGTACTCTGGACGAACATCATCGCCCAAGTGCATCTCATCGAAGAAAACTCTACTCTCGCCCATAACGGGAGGCTAGCCAGGTCACGACGCCTCCGTCTAGTTGCAGTGCGAAAAAAAGACAGGCGACGCGCTTTTGGTGCTTGTTGGTTAACCGCCCGACCGACAGAAGGAGCCCATGACAATACGCGTCGGGCTGACCCACCGAACAACCTACAAATACGACAAGACCATCATGATGGGGCCGCAGACGCTCCGCTTGAGGCCAGCGCCGCATGCCCGCACGCCCATCGTTAGCTACAGCCAGTCGATCACGCCGCACGATCACTTCTTGAATTGGCAGCAGGACCCGTTCGGCAACTATCAAGCTCGTGCCGTGTTCCCCAATCCCACCGATCGGTTCGAGGTGGTGGTCGACCTCGTCGCTGACATGGTGGCGATCAACCCGTTCGACTTCTTCTTAGATGATGACGCGTTCCATGCGCCGTTCACCTACGAAGAGAGCCTGCTAAAGGATCTCGCTCCGTACCTAATCGCCCCTGAAGGCGGCGAGCGGTTCGTGGGCATGGCGAAGGCTACCGAGCAAATCTGGCGCCACGGCGGCAAAGAACATCAGACCATCGATGCCCTGGTCGAGATCAATCGCATGGTCGAGCAGGCCATCGACTACACCGTGCGGATGGAACCCGGTGTGCAAACGCCGGAGGATACCCTCAAGCTAGCGCGAGGTTCGTGCCGTGACAGCTCTTGGCTGCTGGTCAACCTGCTTCGCCATGTCGGCGTCGCGTCGCGCTTTGTGTCCGGCTATCTGATCCAACTGGCGCCTGACGAGAAACCACTCGAGGGACCCAGCGGACCGGAGGAGGATTTCACGGACCTCCACGCGTGGGTAGAAGCCTTCGTTCCAGGTGCCGGTTGGATTGGGCTCGATCCTACGTCCGGCTTGTTCGCTAGCGAGGGGCACATCCCCCTTGCCGCCACGCCGACGCCGCGCTCCGCCGCCCCCATCACCGGCGGTGTTGAGCCCTGCGAGGTGGAATTCGAATTCGACATGAAGGTCGAGCGCCTGCGCGAACCCGCGCGGATCAGCCTTCCGTTCACGGAAACCGTCTGGGCTCAGATCGACCATGCTGGTCAGATCGTTGATCAGGTGCTCGAGGCGAACGATATCCGACTGACCATGGGCGGCGAACCCACCTTCGTTGCTGCCGATGATCGCGATGCGGATGAGTGGACCATCGACGCGGTGGGCCCCACCAAGCGCATCTATGCCGACAAGCTGGCGCGGCGCATGCGCGATCGCTTCGCCCCAGGCGGCCTCCTCACCCACGGCCAAGGCAAATGGTACCCTGGCGAACCTCTACCCCGCTGGGCCTTCGGCATCGTTTGGCGCAAGGATGGCGAGCCGCTGTGGCGCAACGCCGACCTTATCGCCGAGGAGACACTCGAGACACCGTCGACCGTTGACGATGCTCAGACCTTCACAACCGCGCTTTGCAACGCCCTCGACGTCGCGCCGGAACATGCTCAGCCTGCCTACGAGGATCCCTCACGCTATCTCCTGCAGGAGGCCCAGCTGCCGGAGAATTTGACGCCAGCGGATAACAATCTCGATGATCCCGTAGACCGACGCCGCCTCGCCCGTGTTTTCGAGCAAGGCCTGACGGCGCCGTCCGCATACGTCTTACCCCTTCAGCAACTTCAAGCCGACGGTACAACAAGCCGTGCGGTGAAGTGGATGTCGGAGATCTGGCGGACCCGACGCGAGAGGCTGCTCCTCATCCCGGGTGACAGTCCCGCAGGCTTCCGTCTACCGATGAAATCCCTGCCGCACATCGCGTCGGTGGACTACCGGCACGGCTACCCTGCTGACCCTATGGAAGAACGCCCTGCGCTGCCGAAGATGCAACCCCGCAAGGTCACGAAGGAAGCACCAAATGAGCCGCTACCCATCGGCACAGCTCCAGTACGCACGGCCCTGGTGATCGAGCCGCGCGATGGCTTCCTCAACGTCTTCCTGCCGCCCACCATTTCAGCAGAAGCCTACCTCGATCTCATTGCCTCGGTGGAAGCAGCCGTCGAGGCCGCTGGCCTCCCCGTACGGCTCGAGGGCTATCCGCCGCCTTCTGACCCTCGGTTTGGCGAGATCAAGGTGACGCCCGACCCTGGCGTCATTGAGGTCAACATTCATCCGTCAGCGGACTGGAATGACCTGCGCGATAAAACCGAGATCCTCTACGAAGAGGCTCGCGCCATCGGCCTCGACGCGTCCGGCTTTATGGTCGACGGTCGCCCGATCGGATCCGGCGGCGGCGCCCACGTCACCGTGGGCGGTGCGACGGCATTCGAAAGTCCGTTCCTCCGGCGGCCCGATGTCTTGGGCTCGCTGATCCGGTTCTGGCAGAACCATCCCTCGCTGAGCTACTTCTTCTCCGGCCTGTCCCTGGGCCCCACCAGCCAAGCACCGCGTGCTGATGAGGCGCGTTCGGACATTCTCTACGACCTAGAGATCGCGCTAGACCAACTGCCCGGTCCAAACGATACCGACTTCCCGCCTTGGCTTGTGGATCGCGTGCTGCGTCACTTGCTCGTGGATGTCACAGGCAACACGCACCGCGCCGAGATTTGCATCGACAAACTCTATTCACCTGACGGTCCAGCCGGTCGCCTTGGCTTGGTTGAATTCCGCGCTTTCGAGATGCCGCCGCATTGGCGAATGAACGTGGCCCAGCAACTGGTGATCCGCTCGCTGATTGCTTGGTTCTGGCAGGAGCCCTACCGAGAACGCCTGGTGGAATACGGCACAGCCCTGCACGACCGGTTCATGTTACCCGATGTTCTGTGGGCCGACTTTGGCAAAGTCCTCGACAAGATTTCTCGTGGCCTGGGCCTTCGCCTAGAACGCGAATGGTTCCGAGCGCAGTTTGACTTCCGTTTCCCCCTCGCTGGCCAGATTGAGCAAGACGGCACGACATTTGAGCTGCGCAGCGCGCTCGAGCCTTGGCATGTCCTCGGCGAAGAAGGCACCGCTGGCGGCACCGCTCGCTTCGTCGATGCCTCAGTGGAACGACTGCAGGTCAAACTAACCGGTAGCTTCAACGGCGAAGCCCTAGGTGTCGCCTGCAACGGCCGCCTGCTTCCCCTCCAACCCGGAGAACTCAGTGCTGAGAAGATCGCGGGCGTGCGCTTCCGGACCTGGCTGCCCGCCTCGGCGTTACATCCAACGATCCAGCCCCATGGGCCACTGGTGTTCGACCTCGTGGATCTCAACGCAGGACGGGCAATTGGTGGGTGCACCTACCACCCCACGCATCCCGGTGGCCGAAACTTTGAGACGCGACCGATAAACGCTTTGGAAGCCGAAGGCAGGCGCCTCGCACGCTTCCAACCCTTCGGCCATTCAGCACCAGGAACGGTCTTCACGCCAGCGAACCCTGATCCACGATGCCCGTTCACTCTAGACCTTCGGCGACGTTGAGAGTCAACGTCGCCGCGCTTTTCTAGGTTGGGCTTAGAAAGGACCTAAGCCCCAGCACATCGCAGTGACAAACAACGCGATGGCCGACCCGCCGATCATGAGGAAGCCTAAGAACGTCCCCATACGAACGGGCTGACCGATCCGTACCAGGATCGTGCGCACAAGCAACACGGCGCCAAGCAGCGCCGCCACGGTCAGCGACCACGAGCCATACATGGCGGGTGAAGCCAGGCCGACAATCAGCGACTCCTCAGCGATCTCTAATGCGCCAGCTCCGCCCACGCCAAACAAGCCAAGGCCCAGCGTACCCGCGATCGCTGTCACCAACGCCAGCAGGCGCGTCGCGCCGTCGCCGTTTGCCAACTGACTGGACTTACCGAGCGAACCCAAACGGGCGAAGAAACCCAAAGGAATGATCACCAGGCTCAGCGCCAGAATAATCGCCGAAAGTCCTGCGGAGACGCCAGCCAAGATCAGCGGTTTGCGCTCGTCCTTGGCCCAGAGAGAGCTGGCCTTTAGCGGCAAGTTCGTCGTCTTGTAGGCCACAAACTCCGGCGCACCGACGCCTTCTTCGAAGCAAGACGCATCCAGCGCGTTCAAATCCTGATCAGGATCGTCATAGAAGTTCGTAAGAACCTCACCCGAGCATTCGCTCATCGAGCGGGTCGGTCCGTGTCCGGCATAAGGAACAAGGATGAGTCGACCACGCGAGAAGCCTGGCGCGATATACTCGGCTAGAGGCGCAGGCGTAATCGGATCCCACGTGCCGTTGACGATGAGCGTCGGAATATCCGTCTCGATAAACTGATAATCCGCCCGATCACGCGGTGCAGCACCGGCATCGATACAAGCCTGAGCGAGAGCGCGCGTACCTTCCAGTGACGACACGGCCTTGGCGACGGCTGGGTACTCCTCAAGGTCCAGAGGCAGAACATCGGCAGCAGCCTGATTGTAACCATCATTACACCGAACAGCGGAGCTCATGCCCTGATCGCCGCCGCCAGCAAACACATTGCCGACGCCCGCGAAGACCGACCCGTCGCCCGCCTCAACGGCATCCAACAGGCCATCCATCACGGCAGGCATCGCCGGATGCTTGTCTTGCTCATACATCATCGAAAAGGCCAAAAAGCCGGGCAAGGTTGGTGGCAGGTAGAACTCGCCTGAAGGGCTCACCTCTTCGTCAGCAGCTTCCACGCGAAGCCAAGGCAGATCGAGCGCCGCTTCGAAGCGCCCCTGCAAACCGTCACAATGCGGATTGTTGGTCTCATCGCAGCGGGCGAACAGCTTCTCGAAATCTTCCGCCAGCCACTTTGAGAAACGCATCAAATCATTGAGGTCGTTAGGAACGATCGCATCAATTACCAGCGCACGAATGCCCTCGGGGTCAACCTGGGTCAGCATCTGGCCCAAGTGCGAGCCATAGGAGATGCCCCAGACATTCCAGGTCTCAAAGCCCAGTGCACGGCGGAGCGCACGAACGTCGTGTGCATTCTCCACGGTGTTGTATGCGGAGATATCGACACCGCGAGCCTTTGCCGCCTCCAGGCACGCACGCAGGCGTCCAGCCTGTTCAAGCTCCGACTCGAGCGTGTTCGTCGCCGTCGAGAGCTCAGGACGAATGGTGCCGTAGAAGGGGCAGAACGCCCCGCTTTCTTCGATACCGCGCTGCTGCAGAATGTAGATGTCGCGCGTCTTGAGAAGATCGTGATCCAAGAACCGGTTGACATAATAGGTCACCGGCGCACCAGGACCGCCTGTCAGGTACGCGATCGGATCCGGACGCTCCGTAAGCGGTTCTTCGTCCTCGTCCGCACCCTTATCTGCGCTCTCATCGCCCTCTTCAGGCTCGAGACCAGCCTTGGCATGCATTTTTGCAAACAGCAGGCGGATGGTACGGCTGTCAGGGTCAGAGCGGTTCTCGGGCACCTCGATGAAGCCGCAGGTTACCTCACCCGGTTCGTAGCCAACCTCGCCCTTGAACGGGCAAACCACATTGATCGGTTCACTGACGTCATCGTTGAAGTAGGGCAAGGACGTCGACGCCGCCGCCTCTTCTAGCGTGCTGGCTGCCAAGGCAGCAGCCGCGGATAGATCGCTCTGCTGTTCGCCCTGCTCCAGCGCGTCGACATCTTGCGCCACCGCGCTCGAAAAAAGGACTGCCGCAGCAGCCGCCAACCTGATGAACATCTCATCTTCCCCAAATCACACTGTGAGAGGTTAACGAAGCGTCATCCAACCGACAAGCGGCCTCGCGCTCAAATAGCCAAAGGCGATAGCGCAAATAAAATTGGTGCGGTGGGACGACCCTACCTTGAACACCTTTTTTGAGATTCTGGGACATTGGGAGGCCCAGCTTCAAGCCGACGATAAAGCTTTGGAGATTCTATCCCCAGCCAATCCAAGCTGGGAGCCTCAGCCATGAAGACGGCCCCAGAACCGCCCAGCCGCTCAACGATGTCTTCGATGAACAATCTGGAGCAGCCCCGGGCGAGTCGAACAAAGCCACGCGTCCGTTCTCCATCAGGCTCACCGATGAAGAGAAGCGTCGCCTTAGCCAGCTGGCAGGTGGCCAGCCGTTGAGCGCCTTTGCCCGTCACCGACTGTTAGGCTCGCAGGTACGCAAGCGCTGCCATTCAGCTGCTTCGCCTTCTATAGAAGCAAAGGCGGTTGCCGATGCGCTGGTCACCCTAGGCACCTCGCACCTGTCTCAGAACCTCAATCAGCTTGCCAAAGCCGCCCATCTTGGGATCCTACCTGTCACGCCCAGCATTGGGTCCGAGCTGCAAGAGGCCTGTGTGGCTGTCAGTGAGATGCGAACAGCCCTGCTGAATGCCCTAGGCCAACGACAGCCGGTCGATCGATGATCCTCGTCGGCAATGCCCGTGGTCATGGGCAAAACTTGGCCAGGCATCTGCTCAACCTTGAAGACAATGACCACGTGGACGTCCATGAAGTCCGAGGCTTCATGGCGGATGACCTTTCGGGCGCATTCGCCGAAGCCGAAGCACTCTGCAAAGCAACACGGGCCAAACACTATCTCTTCTCTCTGAGCCTCAACCCTCCCGCAGATGCGGAGGCGACCATCGATCAGTTTGAGGATGCCGTGGATCGAGCCGAACGGGCCTTGGGGCTACAAAGTCAACCACGGGCCATTGTCTTCCATGAAAAGGAAGGACCGGACGGTTTGGTCCGGCGGCACGCTCATGCCGTCTGGTCACGGATCAATGCCGGGACCATGAAGGCGATTCCCCACCCTCACTTCAAGCGACGCCTGAATGCGCTCGCCAAAGAGTTCTATCTTGAGAACGGGTGGGAGTTGCCCAGGGGCTTCAATAACAGCACGGATAGGGATGCCAACGCTTTTGGCCTAGTCGAGGCGCAGCAGGCGCAATCTTCAGGGCACGACCCCAAGAAGCTCAAAATTCTATTCAAGGACGCTTGGCAGAACGCCCGCAATGCCGATGAATTCCGTCAGGCGCTCCAGCCCTATGGCTTCGACATTGCTCGTGGAGACCGGCGTGGCTTTGTTCTTGTAGACAAAGACCAAGCGACCTACGCCGTCTCCCGCTGGATCGGAGTGAAATCGAGAGAGGTGGCCGCGAAGCTTGGCCCTTCCAGCAATTTCGCTTCCATCGAAGCAACACGAGAGCTTCTGGTTACCGCTGCAAAAGACAGCACACATACTTTCGAGCAAGGCATTAAGTTATTGAAACAACAGCGAAGCGCGCGTGCCAAGTCGGCACGCCAACACCTGGTTCATCAACAGCGCGAAGAACGTTTACTGTTATTGGAGGCCCAGGCAGAAAGAGCGCAGCAGCGCCGCGAGGTGCTGCAAGCGTTGAAGCCGAGAGAGCTGAAACGGCTGTTCACTTGGTTCGTTGGCAGAGGACGAGATCCTCAGAACACGGCTCTGCGAACCGAAGAGAAAGCTAGGGCGATCGATAAGGTTCAGCTCCAACGGATGGTCGTCCGACAGCTCGAGGACCGACGCAACGCCACGACGCTACTGACCATCTCCGCGACTCAGTTTCGCGGAAAAAGCATAGCCTCCGAAAAGGTCGCCAATCGCTTTGTACGGAGCATAGGAAGAACAGCAACCGGTCACCCCGTGCACGGACGAGAAAGGTAGCGACACGATCACTCGTCAAATCCCACAGGTTTCTCACCAGAAGTTAGAGTACCGGAAGGCACCGTTTGCTCTGGGGCGCATTTTCTACGTGCCGCGTGTCAGGTATTGGCCCTTCATTGCCGTTAGCCAATCACTAGGTGAACGTCTTAAGTCGCCCTAAAGCGGTCACTGACGCTTCGGCGGAAACTCGCCGGAAGGTGGTCTTGCTATGGGAAAGTGGAATGCCTGTTTTGACAGAAGTTCGTGAGTATCTCTGCAAGCTTCTCTAGGCTTTGAGTTGGCACGTCTTTCTAGGGTAGGCCTGGCACGTGAGGATCAAGCCCTCTGCAGTATCTTCGTCTTCCAAGATATCATCGGAGAGCATCTCGACTTCTCCGGCTTCCAGCTTAGCTATGCACAGCCCACATGTTCCGGTGCGGCAGGAGTGGTCGATGTCGACGCCCGCTTTCTCCGCCACGTCAAGAATGGATTGGCCTGCAGCGGAATGAGCCGTCACTCCCGATACGGAGAAATTGACCGGGAATTCACCCCCAAGGCTTTGATCCGAAACCGGGCTTGAGAAAGCTTCCGTTCGAATCCGGCGCTCCTTGATCCCAAGTTTTGCGAGGCCCTGGCGGACGTCCGTCATCATTTGATCGGGTCCGCAGATGAAATAGCTGGCACTTTTAGGATTGTTGACCAAGCGGCGCACCAAGCGGGCATCAATACGTCCGCGCTGTCCGGTTTCTCCTCCCACCGGCTGCGACCAAACGAAATCCACTGACATCCGGGAATTGCCCGAGGCCATGCGCTGAAGCTCATCCAGGAACAACGCTTCCTTGTGGGATCGATACCCAAAAATGCAGTGAACAGAGCTCGTCGATTTTTGATCCGTCAGCGAGCGCGCCATGCTGACAAGCGGGGTGACACCCACACCGGCGCCGATGAAAACAAGATGGTCTTGGCTGGGATCAGCAGTGAACTGACCGAAGGGCCCACGCACGTCAATCGCTGACCCCGCGCGCACCCCATCGAAGAGGTAGCCCGTCATCCGGCCACCCGTCTCCCGTTTGATCGTGAGGTCTATCAAACCGCGCTCTTCGGAGGACGAGGATATTGAGTAGGAGCGATTGAGTTTCTGCCCACCAACGATCGCCGAAATATCAATATACTGACCAGCCCGGAACCGAAACGGGAGAGCTGCTCCTGACGTGCCTAATCGGAAGGTCCGAACTGATTTTGTCTCTTCAACGATGTGCTGCACCACCAGCTCACCGACCCAATGCTCACGGACGCGTCGGTTCGATGGTGAAGCCTTCAGCAATGGCCTGAGGGGCCGACCCCATCGCCCCATACGGGTCCTGGTCATCATGCCCCGGCCAGGCATTTATTCGGCGGCCAAAAGCGCAGAGGTCTTGTCCGGGACCGTCACGGTGCGCCGCGTTTGCTTCTCCGTCCTTGCCTGCGGGAGGACCCTCACGCCAACCAACATCAGAAGTCCGAACACCAATCCCGACAGATCCACCCATGAGGACACCGGATTGGCAGCAAATAAGCCTGTCACAAAGACATCGCCTGAGGTCCCGAAGTTGAGGAGAGGAAGCCCTATCGTCAGAACTGCAGTAATGGTGAGGAGTTCTTTCGCCGACCGATAGTCATTGCCGCGAACAAAGGCGAAAACGAGACCCGCCATCCACGCGGCAAAGTAAGTCCAACCGATCATTCCCACACGCGCACCAGGTTCCACTGGGACCAACTTGTCGGCGTAGACGATAGCAATCGTTGCTAGGGGCAACCCGCATGTCACCCCCACCGTCAGTTTGCTGAGGGCCTGATACACCCACGGTGACCTTTTCCCCTCATTGCCGTGCAAACGCCGCTCGACCCACATCATCATGCCTAGGGCCGTCATCACGGCCAGAGATAAGCCCAACACAAGATAGACAAGCTTCAACACTACCCCGCCATAGGTGGCGTAGTGAAGCGGTGTGACCGCGTTCAGGGTTCGATTGGCTGCGGTCAGCGTTTCGAAGGGGCTGTCGGTGATCAATGCACCGGTCACGCCGTTGATCTGATAGCCCTCGACCTGTGCAAGCTCCGTATCCGGTTCGAAATAAACGTCGAAGCGCGCGTTCTCATCACCCCAATTGTTCATGACGATGAAGCGCACAGGGTTGCCGCTCGTCGGCTCTCTGAACTGTACCATGTCATCGAGTGAGAGCATCTGAGCAGGGACGCCCGAGGCTTCGAGCGGTTCACCCAGGACCGCCTCAATCAATGCTTCTTGATCGCCTTTGAAAGTCAGGACAGCGATGATCGGAGCGAGGAGTGTCACCACGCCGATCACGGCACCCGTCAGGGCAATCATGGTGTAGAAAGGCAGCCCCCAGAGACCCAGAACCTTATGGGTGTCCTGCCACTTCAGGCGCATCGACCGGAAAAAGCGCAGGGTGAAAAGCTCCTGAAAGATCTTCGTGTGCGCCACCACGCCGCTAATGATCGACAGGAGCAGGACCACACCTGCGATACCAACCAATCCGCGTCCGACGGTGCTGCCGCCCAGTGCCTCCGGCCACATGAGTTCGCGGTGGAAATCCACCAGCCAATGGGAAAAACCATGGCCGCGATCCGCTATCGGCGCACCGGTTTGTGTGTCCCAACGCTGTTCGAAGAATTCATGGTCATGCCCTCCGTCTTCGCGATGGGTCTCCACTTCGAGGAGGCCTGCGTAATAGGGTTCCGTCGCGACGGGATAGCTGATCCGTACAAAGCCCACCTCGCCCTCATCGCCGACGCTCTCTTCAATCCAACGGGAAAAGACATCGTTGATTGGAGCCGGTTCGTCGGCGGCGACTAAACGCCGTGCTGGGTCTTCCCACGTCTGAAGTTCCGCGTGAAAGAGAGCAAAGCAGCCTGAGAAAGCAACAATGTACACGAACAATCCAAGGGCAACCCCGGACCATGAATGAAGGTCGTAATTGCGTTGATGCCGTTGCTGATCCATTGCTCACCCCGCCATGGGATCTGTGGTGAAAACGATGGCAGCCGAGATGAGCGACACACCGATCAACCCAGCAACAACCACCCAGGACCGTTTTTCCCAATAGGTCCAAAATTGAAAAGCCGCCCACAGGACCGGGACAAACATGGTCAGCCAAAGGGCTTTGTCAGCAAACGTCCCTGGCATGGTCAGAAGCAGCGCTGCGCCCACAAAAATTGTCGCGACCAAGGCCCAGAAAATCACGCTGGTGAGGCGTGGTGCCTTCCAGGTGGCAATGCCTATCAAGCCCAAGAAAGCTGTTCCCACCCCCAAAACAACAGGGCTCATAGGACACCTCCCAACAGGTGAAGAGCACCAAAAATAAAGCATGCGACTAGCCCCGCTGAACCAACCCACCAGTGCTTCCCTGTAAAGCGAGCGGCGAAGACGAGGCACGCCGCGGCCACCGTACTGAACCAGGCGAGCCAAACGGGAATGCCACGTTCCCACCCTTGGGTTTGAGCAAGCACGATCAAAGCTGAAGATGCTAAGACCCAGCCGACCGCTTTGCCGAGCATGCGGAGCTGCGGCGAGGCTTGAATGGGCGCCAACACAGCCCTGCGCTCATGGGCTTCGATCCAAAACACCAAGGCTAAAGCCAACAAGCCAACTGCCAGTCCCGTTGCCACACCGCCTCCCTAGAAATCGAAGTCGAGCCGAACGGCGTAAGTCCGCTCATCGCCGAGCCGAGCACTTTCGTTACCCACGGCTGAACGCTGCAAGAACGTATAATAGTCCTCATCAAGAGCATTCCTGACGTAAGCGCTGAGGCGAACACCCTCGCGTAGCTCATAGCCAACACGCGCATTAAGAAGTGTCCGGGCGCCTGACTCGTTCACCGCGAAGTTCTCAGGATCCGTGAACCGGTCCGACTGATAGTTCACATCAACGCCGCCAAAGACCCCCGATGGATGATTGACGTCAAAGCCAGCATTCAGCGACCAAACCGGCGCGAAGGGGAAGCTATTGCCGTTGAAGTGGGGTTGGTTAGCTTCACTGACCGGCAACGTGTCATCGAAGTCGCCATTGTTGAAGTCATCAAACTCGGCAATCGCGTAGCCAAGACCACCGTAGATTTCGACCCAATCAGTGAGGTCAAAGCTCACATCCGTCTCGATGCCGTAAAGCGTGGACTGGCCCGCATTGACCGTGCGCGAGAAGTTATCAAACGGCGGCGGCAGGATTTCATTGACCTGCTGATCTTTCCAATCCGAGTAATAGACGTTGGCATTCCAGAGCAAACGCCCATCAAGAAAATTCGTCCGTAGGGCGATTTCATAGTTCCAAAGAAACTCAGGGTCGTACTCTTCGACATCCGCCGTGACGATGTTGATGAGCGAGCCGCCTGCGCGATAGGCGCGCTGCGCGACGAACGAGACCGTGGCATTGTCATTGGCGTCCCAACGTACACCGCCTTTGGGAAGCCAAGCTTCATAGGACGCATCGGTGGTCTGCGAACTTTGTCCAAGCAGCGCCGTCAAAAACTCAAAACCCGGTGGGATACTCCCAATCACCCCGGTATCGGTGATGGAGGTGTTCTCAATTTCCTCGTAATCGTACCGTAAGCCGAAGAGCAGATCGACGGTGTCGCTGAGCTCGAAATCACCGTCAACGAATCCGGCATAATTGGTCCGAGCCACCGTGTTGTCCGATACACGGGTGACAAAAAGACTTGCGGGAATGGCTGGGTTCACAAAAGCACCCGGCACCGTAAATTCATCTGTAAACGCCTCTTCATCATCGAAGAAATAGAAACCGAGAACCCCGCTGAAACGATCGCTCGCATACTTCAACCGCGCTTCTTGCGACCAGACTTCGTCGGCACCTTGCCGATCGAGATCAGCCAATGGAGCAGGCGTCACATCGAAGTCCTCGATGCGGACATAATCTGTATCCTGGTAGGTTGTGATCGACTGCAATTCGACCGCGTCACTCAGTTTCCACGTTGCATTCACAGATTGGATGAAAGTTTCTGTCCCTTCGCGACCTGCCACGTCTTAGGCCACCTCACGGACCACGTCGTCAGCATTAAGCAGCGCACCAGGAACACCATTTGTCGGATCAAGCACATCCTCGCCAGCAAAATTCTCCGTATACGATGAGGTGCTGATGATCTTGATGGCGTCCGTCGGCTCAAAAAGAAGCTTCAACCGGCCCGTTTTAAGTTCCGTCGCGTCGGCTTCCTTATCAAGAAAGGTGTTGAAGACAAAGCCATCGCTCTCGCGGTAATTTCCAGCAAACCGGAAAGCCAACTCATCTTCGATAATCGGTCCGCCGAAGGCCACGGCCCCTTGATAGGTGCCGTTGTTCCCAGCCTCGGCCCGTGCTTTCAGGTCCCAC
>JABSRH010000240.1 GCA_013215175.1 Parvularculaceae bacterium
GCGGCCACCGTGACGTCGCTACCTTCGCGGGTGACGTTGGCTTGACCAAAGGGGATCGCGTAAGGCTCTTCGGGAACATCGCCTTCCTCTTTGTACAGCACTTTGTGCTCAAGGAAGATGACGGGGTCGTCGTCCCGGATCGCTTGAATCAGCAAGCCTTTCGCATCGTAAGGGTTCGACGGCAGAACCACCTTCAGCCCTGGGATGTGCGAGAAGATCGGCCAAAGGGCCTGACTGTGCTGTGCAGCCGAGCCGAAGCCCGCGCCCACCATGCCGCGCACGACCATCGGTGTACGGGCCGAACCACCAAACATGTACCGGAACTTGGCCGCTTGGTTGTAGATCTGGTCGAAGCAGACGCCGAAGAAGTCCATGAACATCAGCTCAGCCACGGGGCGGAGGCCCGTCAGGGCGCCACCTGCTGCTGCACCCATGATCGCGCTCTCCGAAATGGGTGTATCGATCACGCGGTTGGCACCGAACTCGTGATACAGGCCTTTGGTCACGCCAAGCATGCCACCTGACGAACCTTCTGTACCGGGAGCACCACCGTTGCCACCGGCAATGTCCTCACCGATGAGGATCACATTGGGGTCGCGTTCCATTTCCTGGCGGAGCGCTTCATTGATGGCTTCGCGAAAACTTTTTTTGCGCATGGGAACCTCAGTAAGAAACGTAGACGTCGGTGGTCAGTTCCGACGGATCAGGTTGGGGAGCGGCCAGCGCATAATCGACCGAGGTTGCCACCTCTTCCGCCGTCTCAGCGTCGATCTCATCAAGCTTTGCCGCGTCGAGAAGCTTCTCGGCAACAACGCGCTCGCGGAAGATCACGAGTGGATCCGCGGTCTTTCGAAGCTTGGAGACTTCATCCTTGGGACGATACGCCTGCGGATCACCTTCGAAGTGACCGTGCCAGCGGAACGCATTCGCTTCGATGGCTGACGGCCCCGCACCGGCGTGAGCCCGAGCGGTGGCCTCTTGCATGGCTTGGTACACAGCGAAGAAATCCGTGCCGTCGATCTTCTCACAAGGCATGCCGAAGGCGCGCGTGCGCTCAGCAATGTCATTGCCCGTGGCGTAGTCGTTGCCCGTGTGCTCGCCATAGCCGTTGTGCTCGATGGCGAAGATGAGCGGTAGCTTGAGGGCCACGGCCATGTTCATGGCTTCAAAGGTCGTACCCTGATTGGTGGCACCATCGCCGACGAAGGCCACCGCCACGTTTTTGCGCTGTTGCACTTTCGCTGTGAGGGCTGCGCCGAGAGCCAGCGGCGAAGCGCCGCCAACAATCGCGTTGGCGCCGAGCATGCCCTTCGACACGTCGGCGATGTGCATGGAGCCACCTTTGCCTTTGCAAAGCCCCTCGCCCTTTCGGAACAGCTCGAGAGCCATTCCCTTGATATCACAACCCTTTGCGATGCAGTGCCCGTGGCCACGGTGCGTCGACGCAATATAGTCTTGATCCGTTAAATCCGCACACACACCAGCCGCGATGGCTTCTTGACCGATGTAAAGGTGGGTCATGCCGGGAACCGTGCCCGCCGCGAACTCTTTGGAGATACGAGTCTCGAAGTCCCGAATGCGGCGCATGGTGCGATACGCATCGAGAAGGACCTCGTCCGGAATTTGGTTAGCCTTACTCATGGTTTTTCCTCGCGCTCCCCTAGGCAATCATCATTTCAGGCTGCTCGATCATCTCGCGAACAGTGGCCAGGAATTGAGCTGCCACAGCGCCATCGATGACGCGGTGATCAGACGACAGACTCAGCTTCAGCGTATTGACTTCACGTGGGCCATCCGGACCCGGAACGTATTGGGCCTTGCCGCGACCAACGGCGAGGATCGCACATTGGGGCGGATTAATGATCGCGTCGAACTGATCAACGCCGAACATGCCCAAGTTGGAGATCGTGAACGTGCCGCCTTGATACTCATCCGGCGTCAGTCCGCCTTCGCGCGCACGGGTCGCTAGGTCTTTCATCTCCGATGAAATCCGAGCCAAGCCCTTGGCATTGGCCGCTTTGATCTTTGGTGTAATGAGACCATCGGGCATCGCCACAGCGACCGTGATATCGGCTTGATCGAATGTCGCCACCTGCTCGCCGTCAAACTGGACGTTACAGGCGGGCACCTTCATCAGCGCCGCGGCACAAGCCTTGATGAGAAAGTCGTTGACCGAAATCTTCACGCCTTCGTGGCGGGTGTTCAACTGCTTCCGCAGGGCCAACAACGCATCGATTTCGACATCCATCACAACGCGGTAGTGCGGTGCAGACTGCTTTGAAGCCTGCAGCCGACCGGCGATGGTGCGACGCATGGAACCAAGCGGCTCTAGAGAGACGTAACCGTCACTGATGGGTGTCGGGGGCTTGCTTGCGGGAGCGGCAGCGCTGGCTGCTGCTGCGGGCACAGCGGTAGCCGCGTGCGCTTCAACCTCTTCACCGACAGTGCCGCCGACACTGAGGATCGCGCGGCGAACATCGTCACGCGTCACCCGATGATAACGACCCGTGGCTTCGATCTTCAGCAGACTGACACCATAATCAACCGCAAGGCGATGGGCATGCGGCGTGGCGGCCACACTGCTGTCATCCTCGGAGGACTGAAGGCTTGAGATGTCGCCGCCGGTTGCAACAGGCGCTGCCGGGGTGTTGGCAGGAGCAGCATCGGCTGCTGGAGCGGCGGCAGGCGCTGGTTCATCCGCGGCGGGCGCTGGATCTGCGCCATCAGACCGCGAGGATATGTAGGCGCTGATCTCTGTTAGATCAGCCGTGTCCGGAGCCGATACAGCAATCAAGGCGCCTACCGGCAGTGTGGTGCCGGGTTCAGCAACGATTTTCGCGAGGCGACCGGTGAACGGAGCCTCGACGACGTTGGCAATCTTATCAGTTTCGATCTCGGCGATCTCATCGCCCTCAGCAAATGCGTCGCCTTCGGCGATCAGCCATTTGGTGACGGTGCCCTCTTCCATGGAGAGGCCCCACTTTGGCACCTCGAGTGGGCGCATGTCGGTCATGGTCCGTCCCTTTCGTTGAGCTCAAAGTGTAGTACAGTTTCGGGGCCGTCCACAAGTGGGTTGCGCTGCTGCCCGCTGTATTCCAAGAAATTGATTTTCTTTTGCGGCCTTAAGCGCGTTCGTGTTCGTGCGAGGGCCGACCGCGATCACTAATGTAGCACAGAGATTCGACATGATCCTTGGGTTTCACCATGCCGCCATATCCTCACCGGACATCGAGCGTCTTATTGGTTTTTATACGGAAAAACTCGGCGCGACGGTTCTACGGCGGGGGGGATGGGATAATCCTATCGAAGCGGTCGACAAGCGCCTGGGTCTCGAGGCAAGCACGTGCCGCATCGCGATACTGCGCGTAGGCCTGACCTACCTCGAGCTGTTCGAGTTCGATGGAGCCGAAGCGCGAGGACCTAAGCGAACAGCGTCCGTCCTCGGCATTGCGCACCGCTGCTTCCAGGGCGACGATTGCTGGGAAGAGTACCGACGATTGAGCGCGCTAGGGGTTGAGTTCCACGACGAGCCGCCCACCATGCCCACCGGTGCGACTTTCACCTAC
>JABSRH010000241.1 GCA_013215175.1 Parvularculaceae bacterium
TCCTCATCAAGACGACGCTTTTTCTCCGCCTTCCAAATGGACCACCGCTCAGCAATTTCGCTGCGCTGGTCGATGGCGGTAACGCTCGCTTCGCTGCGACTTGCCTGCGGCCGACGCTTGCCTGAACCGAAGAGCCCTAGCCGGCGATTATTGTCCGTGGCGGACGAATTCTCGCCCGCATCACCAGGGCGAAGAAGGTGGTCTGTAAACAGCCGAGCCGTGAGGCTGACATCACCGCGAACCGGCGCCGAGATAGCATGGCGCTTCGCCAAATACATCGGGTCGATATCTACCTGGATCGTCGTGGCCGTGGGGTAGATTCCCGTATGATCCGAGAACGAAGCACCAAACGCGATGATCAGATCGCTTTCATTCATAAACCACGATGCCATCGGCGTACCCGACCGGCCGAGGACACCAATCGCCAGCGGATGGTCGTCCCCGATCTGCCCCTTCGCCTTAAAGGTTGTTGCGATAGGTGCCCGCAGGGTTTCGGCGAGACGGATGACATCATCCATGCCTTGAAGGGCACCATAGCCAACGATGATCATCGGGCGCTTTGCCTTGCGCATCAGCGCCATGGCTTGGTCAACGCTTGCGGGGTCTGGCGCGAGACTGTCCGAGCCCAGACGGCCTTTCGGTCCCGCTGCCGTGACGCCCTCGGGCGCGGGCAAGGTCTGCATGTTGTCGGGGAAGACGAGGTGCGAAACACCTTTCTTCACCAACGCTGTCTTGACCGCTTGGTTGATCAACTCGCGGTGGTTGGAGTGCGGATGAACCGTTTGGGAAAATTCCGTAACCGATTGGAAGGCCCCGATCAGGTCGATATCTTGGAAGGCATGTACACCGAGCACTTGCTCCTGCACTTGCCCCGTCAGCGCCAGCACGGGCGCGCGATCGACTTTGGCGTCCCACAGACCTGTCATTAGGTTCGTAGCGCCGGGGCCCGCAATCGTCAGAGCCGCTGCCGGATGGCCAGTGAGTTTTCCGTAGGCGGAAGCTGCGAACGATGCGGCGCCTTCATGCCGAATGCCAAAATATTGCAGACGTCCTGCCTCGGATTGACGCCGCAGGGCATCCGCAAGGCCGAGGTTCGAATGGCCCACCATGCCAAACACCGTCCGCACGCCCCAATTAGTCAGTGTCTCGGCCATGACGTCGGTGATGGTCGTTTGATGGGGCTCGGGCAGCGGAACGCCGACATAGATGCCGTCGGCGCGAGCTTCGACCGGATAGGTCCGCTGACCTTTATCGTCATGCCCACCCGGCGATTTGCCGGTCAGGGGGTGGAAATCCCAGCCATGCCAGGGGCAGCGCAGCCAGCATTCGCCGCCTTCGCCTTTCTCGATTGAGCCTTCGCCCAATGGACCACCCTGGTGAGGGCAGCGATTGTCCATCGCAGCGTACTGACCATCGAAATGGACCAGCGCAATGGAGTGGCGTCCTGCGTATACGGACTTCACCCGACCCTCGGCTATCTCCGTGGGTTCGGCAACTTTGTGCCATTCCAAGTTGGCTTCTGCCGACATGGCTCACTCCCTCTGACCTCTGCGATCCCATTCGCGAAGTTCACAGACAGGTTACAGGGTTTCCGCAGGATTCCGAGGGCGAAAGACATCTTTCTGATGCTGCAGCGCCGTAACCTATCCATTCTAACGACGAATGACGTGACAGTAGATATCCACGGCCGCTTAGGCCTGAGGGGAGACCATCATGATCAAAAAAAGAATAGCACAAGCGGTACCCGTCGGGATCGCAGGTTTCACATCCATCATCTTCCTCGATTCACTGCGCTATAAGTTTACGGATCACCCGAATACTCAAGAAATATTCGGACGCCTGAACGATTGGGCAGCGACACTGGGTGCTGACGGGCTTTTCACACACACAGGACTGTTCAGTCAGTATGTCATCGGCTCGGCTGAATTGGTGGCTTCCTCGCTCTTGCTGGTGGGGATCATTCCAGCCCTTCGTCGTCTTCAGGCACTTGGTTCATTGCTAGCGCTTCTCATTATGAGTGGGGCGGTGAGCTTTCACCTTTTTACGCCACTTGGCATCGATCCCAACAATGACGGCGGCGGCCTGTTCATGGCCGCTGTGATGGTCTGGACGCTGTCACTCGTTATGCTGATCATCCGCCGCAAAGAACTGTTGGCAGTGATTGAGGGCGTTGGTCGGGTCTTGGTGCCTGGCCGCGCCTAGAAACTCACGCTCACTTCGGCCGGCATGTGGCGCCGGTCGAAACCCCAGTGCTGCATATGGCTCTCCCCGTTTCCGGTGGTGATCTGTGTGCAGCTTTTTGTATGCGAATGCTCTCTCCCCATGGCGATGGCATCGCTCGGTCCCAGCCCGGCTGCGTCCGTGAGCAAGGTGGGCAGGCCGTTCTTCTGGTGTTGAGCTCCGGCAAGGACCCAAGAGCTAAAAACGTCCGCCCGCAGCTCTTTCACCGCATCTTGCTGCACCGAAGAAGAGGTCACGAAGGTGTAGTTGTCACACACCACCGGTTGTTGCTGTGACAGGGTTTTACCATCCCAAAAGAAATCCGTGATGCCGTCATTCGTACCGAGCCAGAGCCTAAACGCGTTGGTGCGGCTAAGGTCCATCGCGCCCAGCTCCTGCTGCGGCTTTGTACTTGCCAACACAGCGGGGATGAGGCGGCCCCGCGTCTGCGGCTCTTTGATGTCGTGCTGTGCCACGCCCGATAGATAGCCATTGAGCAGACAGGCCCAGGTGCCATCGCGTCGAACACCGATCCAGGTCCCGCCAGCATCAGGATCGCGCGGCGCCAGAATATCCGTGTCCTGCCAATGCTCAGGCGGAAGACCCTCCGAGCGCGTCCTGCGCTCGTCACGGTTCATGGAAACACGCCACCCGCTAGGCAGGCGTTCGGCGACCACGGTACACATCGGAGCTTAGGCGCTGGCGCGTTGCTGCGGCGCACGCAAGGCGTAGCGCGCGTTGATCACAGCATCACCCTCAGAGGATTCAAGAATGCCGCGCTCACAGAGGTCAATCATATGACCGAGCACCGAATGGCAGGCGGCAGGATGAAGGCTCTTGTCAATATCCGTGTACACTGATTTCACAATGTCGACGATAAGGTCGTTGCCGTCAGCAACCGCGTTCAAGATGCTCTGTTCGCGTACCATACGGTGTTGAATGTAGGCTTCGATGAAGCCGTTCGGGTCTTCCTTGATCGGCGCGCCATGGCTGGGATAGATGATCCCAAAGTCACGACGTTGGACCTTCCGTAAGCTGTCGATGTAGGAGCCCATATGGCCATCAGGAGGCGACACGATCGACGTCGACCAGCCCATGATGTGATCACCTGAGAACAATGCGTTCTCTTCCTTCAGTGCGTAGCACATATGGTTCGCGGTGTGCCCAGGCGTCTCGATACCCTCGACCGTCCATCCGGGACCAGAGCATTCCCACCCGTCACGAACGACGACATCGGGTTTAAAGTCTAGATCGTCGCCAGCTTCCATGCGGATCTGGCTAGCCGTGGGGTAGGCCGGGCCGCGGGCATAGA
>JABSRH010000242.1 GCA_013215175.1 Parvularculaceae bacterium
ATGAGGCCTTGGCCTTCCTTGAGGACGTCGCCCGTCCGGAAGACGGCAGCGTTGTTCTGCATAACCTTCTGCATCTCTAGGCGCAGCTCAGCTGTGCCCGTTGAGCCTTTGGCGTGGCGAAACTTGTCGAGGCGATCGAGCGCGTTCTGACCAGCGTTCGATTTGAACTCAGGCGTAGGAGCGTTCGGATCCAAGATCTCAGCACACCGAAGGCCGGCTGCACGACCGAAGACTACAAGGTCAATGAGGCTGTTCGAGCCCAGACGGTTTGCGCCGTGCACGGAGACACAGCCCGCTTCGCCAATGGCCATCAGGCCTGGCACCACACTGTCGGCGTTGCCGTCGACTTTCGTCAGGACCTCGCCGTGATAGTTCGTCGGGATGCCGCCCATATTGTAGTGGACCGTTGGGATCACGGGGATCGGCTCTTTAGTAACGTCGGCACCCGCAAAGATGCGAGCCGTCTCGGAGATGCCTGGCAGGCGTTCAGCCAGCGTTTCTGCCGGGATGTGGTTCAAGTTCAGGTGGATGTGGTCACCGTTCTTGCCCACGCCGCGGCCGTCGCGGATCTCCATGGTCATGGCCCGGCTCACCACGTCGCGCGAAGCCAGGTCCTTCGCAGACGGAGCGTAGCGTTCCATGAACCGCTCACCTTCGGAGTTTGTGAGATAGCCACCTTCACCGCGCGCACCTTCGGTAATCAGACAGCCTGCGCCGTAGATGCCGGTGGGGTGGAACTGAACGAACTCCATATCTTGCAGCGGCAGGCCCGCGCGCAGGACCATGGCGTTGCCATCGCCCGTGCAGGTGTGGGCCGAGGTGGCGGAGAAATAGGCGCGGCCATAGCCGCCCGTGGCCAGCACCACCATCTTCGCGCGGAAGCGGTGAATTGTGCCGTCGGCCAGGTTCCAAGCCATGACACCGCGGCACTCGCCATCTTCCATGATCAGGTCGAGAGCAAAGTATTCGATGAAGAATTCAGCCTGCTGACGAACAGCCTGGCCGTAGAGCGTGTGCAGGATCGCGTGGCCCGTCCGGTCGGCCGCTGCGCAAGTGCGTTGCACCGGGCCCTGACCATATTCACGGGTCATGCCGCCAAAGGCACGCTGGTAGATCTTGCCTTCTTCGGTGCGCGAGAAGGGTACGCCCCAGTGCTCAAGCTCGTAAACAGCGGCTGGCGCGTTCTTGCAGAGATACTCGATCGAGTCCTGGTCGCCGAGCCAGTCCGAACCCTTGACGGTGTCGTACATGTGCCAGCGCCAATCGTCCTCGCCCATATTGCCGAGCGAAGCCGAGATGCCGCCTTGCGCCGCCACCGTGTGCGAGCGGGTCGGGAACACCTTGGTGACACAAGCGGTCTTGAGGCCGGACTCAGCGGCGCCAAGCGTCGCGCGAAGGCCAGCGCCACCGGCGCCAACGACCACCACGTCATAGACGTGGTCGACAATTTCATACGTGCTGGAAGGCATGGTGGCGGACATACGTGTACTGAACCTCGGTTAGGCTTAGGCGATGAGGGTGATAGCGATGACGGCGAAGACGCCAGCCACGCCAATGAACAGGGCGTAGAGCGAATTCAGCGTGTGCGAGAGAGAGCGGGTGCCCTTGCCGTGCAGATAATCGTCGATGATGTCACCGAAGCCGATCGACATGTGCAGAGGCACGGCCAGGAACCACGCGACGAGCGCGGCGGCGACCCACCATTGTGAGACCCAGGTGAGCATCTCTTCACGGGTGCTGCCGGCTTGGGCAATCACCGAGAAGACCAAGAAAATGGTCAGCGGCACTTGGATAAGGGCGGTGAAGCGCTGGCGGATGAAGTGTTTGGTAGCGGACGAGGCCATGATTTACGCTCCCGCGGCGGCGTAGGCCGCGACAAAGATAATGACGGTCAGAACAGGCGCAGCAATGTAGGCGGCCCAAGCGGTCTTGGTCGCCTCTTCCTTGGCGATGCCCTTACCAGCATCAGTCAGCAGGTAGCGGATACCGTTGCAGAGGTGGAACATCACCGACAGGGTGAAGCCAAAGATCACCAGGCGGCCAAAGGCCGAACCGAGCAAGCCGTTGACGGCGTTGAAAGCTTCGTCGGAAATGGCGGCGGAACCGATCCATGCCGTCAGGAGCAGCATGCCCACGGCATTGGCCACACCGGTCGCCCGGTGCGTGATCGAAGCGGCCATGGTGACGGTGAACTTCCACACCTGAAGGTGCGGTGACATCGGCGTATTCTTGCCGGGAATGAACTGAACTGGCTGCACGCTATCGGACATACAAAACTCCAAATCTCGATACCCCATGCCCCAAGTGAGGGCAAAGCGGCAAGACCGCACGGGAACTCCTTTACGGACAAGCCGCTAGGATGGTTAATCGCTGACGCCAAGGGGTTATGACGGCGAGGTTCTACGATGGTCTTACGCTTTTGCGGCGTGTTCGTGATTTTTGTTGGTCGTTGAGCGGTAAGACCCACGGCGGTGGAACACGACGAGAGCCACAAGCCAGAACCTATTGACCTGCAGCGTTCCGCCAGTGTTCGATGATTGGCCCGGCCGCAATGAAAGGCTAGCCTAGTTCCAAGCCGGTGGAGCAGGGTTGGGCACTCCAGTGACTCCCCTCCCACGGCAGGGAGTGGTACGGTCAGCGCTAGCGACAGAAGAGTGGCGGAGTAATGGCTTGGTTGGATCTTTTGAACAAAGTCTTTGCGGCGATCATCGCGCTTACGCTTGTGGCATGTTCGTCGGTTAATGATGCCCACCCGCTGGGCAGAGGGGCAGCTACCTACTTCTATTCCGGCGAGGTTTCGATCGATCCGGCATCAGGTGTTCTTTCCGCTGATCTACGGATCGACGTCAGCGACCCGTCGCTTGATCAAGTTACGTTCTTTCTCAGCGCAAGTTTTACTGAGGTTCAAGTTGAGGGTGACGTGGTTCAGGTCGCGACCGACGAGATCAGCCCCTTCGGTGCGCCGGTTGCTCGGCACGCGTTATCGCTGTCGCCGGCGGGCGCCAATGGTATGCCACGGCAGATTAGGTTCTCTTATGGCGGCGTCCTCCTTCCTACGCCGCTGCCCAACGGCATCAATGAAATCTCACCAAGCGTTGTCGAGCTTACCGTTGACAGCCAATGGCACCCCATTGATGCACGGTTGTCCGAAACGATCGACGCCGACTTGACCATCAATCTCGCAGGGCAGTGGATCGGTGTTGCCGACGGACAGGTGACACGAGTGGCGCCCGAAACTTGGAAGCTTGTCCAGGCGAACGGGTTCGATATCCCGGTGACATTTTTGGAGAACGCCCGCGTTTCGCGCACGGACGATTATGCCATCTTTGACCGGCGTTCCGAAACAACGGGCTCAGAGGACCTCCAATCCATCGCTGCTTTCTGCACCAGCTGGCTGAATGACCGTTTCGGTAAGCGCGACCCGCTGCCACAAGCCAACATCGTTGTGCATGACCGCGAAGCTGGAGGCTACGCCCGGCGGACCCTGATCGCGTTGGCTG
>JABSRH010000243.1 GCA_013215175.1 Parvularculaceae bacterium
TGAGACCATCGCTGAGCATGGGCTGACGCCCGATGAGTATGACCGTTTTTGCACGTCCATTGGGCGTGAGCCGAGCCTTTTGGAGCTGGGCATCGTGTCGGTCATGTGGTCGGAGCACTGCTCCTACAAAAGCTCGCGGCGGCACCTGAAGACGCTGCCCACCACCGGGCCGCAGGTGATCCACGGGCCGGGCGAGAATGCGGGCGTTGTCGATATCGGCGACAACCAGGCCGTCATCTTCAAGATGGAGTCGCACAACCACCCCAGCTTCATCGAGCCCTATCAAGGCGCGGCGACCGGCGTGGGCGGCATCATGCGGGATGTCTTCACCATGGGTGCGCGGCCTGTGGCACTGCTGAATGCGCTGCGGTTTGGCGCGATCGATCATCCGAAGACGAAGCATCTGCTGTCTGGTGTGGTGGCGGGCATTGGCGGCTACGGCAATTGCATGGGCGTGCCGACGGTGGGCGGCGAGACGGGCTTTGACCCGCGCTATAACGGCAACATCCTGGTGAATGCCATGTGCGTCGGGATTGCCGATCAGGACAAGATCTTCCTCTCCGCAGCGCGTGGTGCGGGCAATCCGGTCGTATACGTCGGATCGAAGACCGGCCGCGACGGTATCCACGGCGCGACGATGGCTTCGGCGGAGTTCGACGAAGCCTCCGAAGAGAAGCGCCCCACCGTGCAGGTTGGTGACCCGTTCATGGAGAAGCTACTGCTCGAAGCCTGCCTAGAGCTGATGGCCGAAGACGCGATCATCGCCATCCAGGACATGGGCGCGGCAGGCCTCACCTCATCGTCGGTGGAGATGGCTTCTGGCGGTGTGGCCGCGGGCGAAGGCGGCATCCACCTCAAGCTCGACGACGTTCCTCAGCGTGAGGAAGGCATGACAGCCTACGAGATGATGCTGTCAGAGAGCCAAGAGCGTATGCTGATGGTTCTGAAGCCTGGCGCCGAAGATAAAGCGCGCGCGATCTTTGAGAAGTGGGAGGTCGACTTTGCCGTGATCGGCCACACGACGGCCACCGGCAACTTGGTCATCGAACATAAGGGTGAGGTTGAGTGTGACCTGCCTCTTGGCCCGTTAGCCGACGAAGCGCCGAACTATGACCGTCCGCAAGCGGAGCTGACGCCTCCTGCGGTGCTGGAAGACCCCGTGACGTCGGTGGCTGAGGTGCAGGTGCACCTGACCAGGGCTGAGCAAGACCTCGCCGAAGTGGCCATGGCTTTGGTGGCGGAGACGCTCCAGGGTCAAGACGGCGTTGGTGCCGTGGGCATCTCCGAAGGCGTCGGCACCCTGACCATTCACGCGCAATCAGCCTACGGCGCAGGCGCTGAGGCGCTAGCCGCGTTCAAGACCGCTGCCGAGAACCTTGAGACCGCAGGCGCCGTGGCGAAGGTGCGCGTGGAGGAAGAAACCACTGAGGTGAACCTCGCTGACACGCCAGGCGGCGACACCGTGCTGCTGGCACTCAGCAAGCTGATGGCTTCGCCTGAGATGTGCTCGCGCCGTTGGATCACGCAACAATATGACCACACGGTGATGGCCGATACGCTGATCACCGGCGGTGACGCCTCAGTCGTGCGGGTGCACGGAACGAACAAGGCGCTGGCGGTCACTGCGGATTGTACGCCGCGCTATTGCACCGTTGATCCCGTCGAGGGCGGCAAGCAGGCCGTGGCCGAAGCGTGCCGAAATCTCAATGCCGTTGGCGCGGAGCCCCTAGCGATCACCAACTGCCTCAACTTTGGCAACCCTGAGAAGCCTGAGATCATGGCGGGCTTTGTGGGATGCATCCACGGCCTTGGCCAAGCAGCCGAGGCGCTGGGCGCGCCTGTCGTGTCGGGTAACGTCTCGCTCTATAACGAGACCGATGGCTCTCCTATTCCGCATACTCCGGCGATTGGCGCTGTCGGCCTCCTGACGGACCTGTCCAAGCGTGCGACGATTGACGGTTTTAGCGAAGGTGATGCTCTCGTCTCGATCGGTGTGACCCGTGGGCATTTGGGGCAGTCGCAATATCTGCGAACGCTCTTTGGCATCGAAGATGGTGCTCCGCCTGCGGTGGACCTAGAGCTTGAAAAGAAAACGGGTGACTTCATTCGCCAAGCCATTGGCGAAGGTCGAGTCAGCGCCGTGCACGACGTATCCGATGGTGGCCTGCTCGTCGCCGCGGCGGAGATGTGCCTCGGCTCCGGCATCGGCCTCGCGATGACCACCGCTGTTTCAGCGCGCCAGGCGGCGTTCTGGTTCGGCGAGGATCAGGCCCGTTACCTCTGCGCCGTTCCTGCAGACACGGCCGATAACTTCGTGCTGAAGGCTGCCATGGCTGGCCTACAAGCGAGCCGCCTTGGCATTTTCGGTGGTGAAGAGATCATCCTTGATGGCTCAAACCGCCTTGCCGTGACCGATCTGTCCGCCATGTATGAGGCGACGATCCCTGAACTTTACCGCCTCGAGGAGGACCGCCTGATGCCCATGAAGGAAAGCGAAATCAAAGAGATGATCCTCACCGCCATGCCGGATGCGGACATCGAAATTGAGGACCTGGCCGGTGACGGCGACCACTATCGTGCACGGATCACCTCCTCAGCCTTCAACGGCCTGAACCGGGTCAAGCAGCACCAGCTGGTCTACCGCGCCCTCGGCGGGAAGATGGGCGGCGTCCTGCATGCGCTGGCGCTGGAGACAAAGGGTACGGAGTAATTGCCTAATTGGCGACCCTTCGGAGACTCCCAAGCCGCGTTCGAAGCGGACATCACGCTCGACATCAGCCTTCGCCGGAGCACTGTGCACAACGGTATACGGTGGAACATTCGCCCCTGCGGCGACGCTCCGCAGGTTCAATATATGATCTTTCCGGAGTTTCTCGGCCCGGACAGGTCAACGATCCCTCAGAGCGCTCCGTTGCCGGAACGCGCATTGGCCCTCATGCATATCGCCGATCGCAGTCGAACTGAACAGTACAAAGAACTGTTTCCGGTCTCCACGCGCTTTCAAGTGATGGAGGGGCCCAACGTTATGGGTCAGGGCGTCGTCACCAGATGGATGAAATAGGCCGACATTAGGGCCGTAGGGCGGATTGCGAAACCATCCGCCTCGGTAATGGCGCACACTGAGGTCGGCGGCTTGCTACGAATCACGTTCGTCGAGGCGCTCCGCCAGCGGCGTACCGTTGTTGAGCTTCCCAAGCAGGGCGACCATCGAGATAGCTCCACAGATTCCAAACATCACACAGAACAGAACGAAGCCGTAGACCTTAACGACGTCGGGCAACGGGCCGTTGAAGAAGGGCTCCATGAAAATCAAGAAGCCGCCCCCAAGAATGATCTGAACATGAAGTAAGCGACTTTCTCGCAGATGACGGCCGATAATTCGCTCCGCCACTTCTATTGATTTGTCTGCGTCTCTCATCGTGACATCAACACCCCATGCATAGGCGCCAACAAGTATAGAGTTCCGCCGTCGCTAATCAGAACT
>JABSRH010000244.1 GCA_013215175.1 Parvularculaceae bacterium
GGGGATCGGCGCGCGCGCAAATCACGGCTGAGGCTCAGAGGCATCAGCTGCGACTCGCTGGACGCACAACACGTTGACGGCGGTGTTGTGCAGCCAGCGCATCAATGGGTCGAAGGTCACGACGGAGTCATGGTTTTGCTTCATGTGCATCGGCGGCTACACAGCCGATCCGTTGGCATCACCATGAATGCTCTTGACAGGGCAGCGAGCCATGGTGCGGTCTCCGAAATCAATGCTACGGGTGTTCGACGAGGGGAATGCAGGATGGGAAATAGAACAGAACAAACCGATGTTCTGGTCATTGGCGGGGGTACGGCAGGGTTCGGCGCTGCAATTGCTGCTGGACGGCAGGGGCTACGGGTGACGCTGCTGGAGGCGACCAGTAAGATCGGCGGCGTCATGGCGTTTTGCCCTGGAATGCCGTGGGGCGGTGCGTATCCGATGGACCGGATCATCGGTGGTCTGATCGAAGAGCTTACAGAGCGACTGGCCAGCATGGACCCGCCTGCGGCCGAAAAACGCGCCTGCACTTTAGAGAATTTCGGGCCTGAAATCGTCTACGATCACGACATTGCGACCTCGACCATGTTCGAGATGCTCGAGGAGGCGGGCGTTCGTATCAGGTTGGGTACGATTGCGATCCAACCGCATCTCGAGGGGTATTCGATTTCCGCGGTTGAATGCTGTGACAGAATAGGGCCGTTCACGATCAAGCCTCGGATCGTCATCGATTGCTCGGGGGACGGCGACATATCCGCCAAGGCCGGTGTTCCACATGTTCTGGGCGATGCAACAGGCAACATGATGGCCGTGACCGTTTCATTTTTCATGATCGGCGTTGACCGGGCCCGCGCCTTTGCTGATCCCGATCCATACTTTCAGAAATACGCGGCTCAAGGCATCGCTGACGGGCGCCTGCACGCCGATCTTGCAAAGCTTTACCTGATGTCAGGGTTTCATGATGGGGCCGTATTCTGCAATTCGGTGCACGTTCGCGGCGTCGACGGAACCGATCCTGTTGCCGTTGCCTCCGCGACCCAGGAAGGGCGCAGGCGCTGCCACCAACTTGCTCAGTTTTTGAGAAGTGACGTTCCTGGTTTCGAAGACGCTCACATGTCCATGTTGTCACCCTCCGTCGGTGTGCGTGAAACGCGCAAACTGCAAGGAATGTACCGACTGACAGGTGAGGATTTGCTTCGCGCGACCAAGTTCGCCGATGGAATCGTGGCCTGTGACAATCCCGTGGACGATGTCATGCGGGCTGAAGGAGATATGACACATGATGCTGCCATTGAGAACGGGCAGTACTACACAATCCCGTTCCGGTCGCTTGTGCCTGAAACGATTTCTAATCTGATGTTTGCTGGCCGTATCCTGTCAGCGGATCCGGTTGCATTTGCGTCGGTGCGCGGGATGCCGCAATGCATGGCAATGGGACAGGCGACCGGAACAGCCGCTGTGCTTTCGGTTCGGTTCGACGTCCCAGTCCAGGATGTGTCGACCGGACTGCTCGTTGAGGAATTGTCTCGGCAGGGCATCAACAGATTGGCGGTTCCTTCTCTTTCGGAGGGCTGACCCTTTTGGGCCTGCCGACTTCAGTGCAACCTGTTTTGGCGAGAAACCGTACTTTGCACTTTGACTGTCCCGAGCCGGGTCGCTCAACATGTGACAATACTGGACGACCATCTCGGAGGGCACCCGACATTTCGCGTTTTCCCGGTACTGTCAAAGATCTTTCGCACTTTCGGTCACGCGACGACGGCTCCCTGGGTTTGATCCGCGAACAGCGGGGTCATGTTCATGTACTTCCTGGTGGACCATTGGGTCCCCGCGATGTGGCGCAGGCGGGCCGCTGCCAGGTTGAGGCAGGACTTGCCATCTGGAAACGCCCCGACGACGCGGGTGCGGCGCCTGATCTCCCGCATGATGCGCTCCAGTGGGTTGTTGGTTCTCAGCTTGATCCAATGGCTGTCCGGAAAGCCGTAGTAGGTCAGGGTCTCATGGCCGCTCTCCTCGAGGAGCTCGGCGGCCTTGGTCAGCTTCATGGCACGCAACTCAACGATGACGGTGGCCATCTTCTCGGCGGCAGCCTTCCGGCTCTCCTGGGCATGGATCGCCTTCAGCATCTTCGCGATGTCCCGAACCTTGCCGGAGGGCACTAGGCTGAAGACGTTGCGGTAGAAATGTACCACGCAGCGCTGCCACTGGGCGTCGGGCAGGACCTCGGCGGCGCTCTCCACCAGGCCGCGGCACGCGTCCGAGACGTTCAGCTGCACGCCTGAGAGCCCACGGTCGGCCAGGTGGCGCAGGAACATCGACCAGCCGGACTTGTCTTCCTTGGGGCCTTCAACGATGCCCAGGATCTCGCGATAGCCGTCCGTGGTGACGCCGATGGCCACCAGAAGGGAGACGTTGCGCACCTCGCCGGCCCAGCTGCGCTTCATCACGATCCCGTCTAGGAAAACATACGGGTGTTCCCCTTCGATGCGTCGGTGCCGCCATTCGTCGATCTTCGCGTAGATCTTCTTGTTCAGGTTCGACACCGTGCCCGGACTCACCCTGGTGCCCCAGAGTGCTTCGGTAATGTCCTCGACCCGGCGAACCGAAACCCCGGCCAGGTACATCTCGATCAGCGCCTCCTCGACGCTGCTCTCCCGGCGCTGGTAGCGTTCGATGATTGCCGTCTCAAAGGTCTGGCGCCGAAGTTTTGGCATCTTGAGCTTCACCGGGCCGGCCTTGGTGTCCAGCGAGCGTTCGTAGCTGCCGGCACGCGTGTCTTTCCGGCCTTCATTGCGTTCGTACCGTCCTGCGCCGCACAGCCGGTCCGCCTCCGCGTCCAGCATTGCGTTCAGGGCTTCCTCGACCGTCCCACGGACCATCTCGCCGAGGTGATCGCGGATCCGAGCTTCGTCAATCTGGATCACCTGTCCCATCGGCTTCGGGTTGTCGTTCTCTTCCATTCTCAGCTCCTCTCAGCCAGTCTGAAAGGGGCCGCCTGCGTGGTCAAATGTGCGAAAGAAATTGTACGTTATCGTTTTCCCTTGGAACCCGCCAACATCACGAGAGATGGGGTGGATGCCGCTCTCCCCCTGACGGCATCGCGATGTGCCATACTCGTGGTGTCGAAGCACAAGTTGAAGGAGAGGGCATCCATGGGAGAAGTTACCATCATCGGCGTTGATCTGGCAAAGAACGTGTTCCAGGTTCACGGCGCTGCAGCGGACGGGTCTGTCGTGTTCCGCAAGAAGCTGTCGCGGCCGCAGTTCGCACGGTTCATGGCGGAGCAGCCGCCGTGCCACGTGGCAATGGAGGCCTGCGCCAGCGCGCATCACTGGGCGCGTGAAATGGCGCGGCACGGACATGAGGTCCGGCTGATCGCGCCACATTACGTCAAGCCGTTCATCAAGCGGCAGAAGAACGATGCTGCCGATGCCGAGGCGATCGTCG
>JABSRH010000245.1 GCA_013215175.1 Parvularculaceae bacterium
GGTGGCGCCAGATAAAGCTCACCAAACTTGCAACGGCGATGAAGGCGTAGGTCTGGAGGGCCAACCAAGCGGCGGGCACGTGGACATACATGATGCGCACGCTCTCGCCTTGGCGGATATCTTCAGGGGAGAAGAACAGGCCGACGGTCCCGGCAAACAGGATGCAGAGCAGGGCGCCGACACCTGTGATGGGGATCCACGGCTTGGTCCAACGCATGAAGATGTCAGGATTTGACAATTGGGTCAGCGGGTTGGGCATAGGCTCTCGCGGTTAGATCCCGGTCCTGGCACAAATCGGTTGGCGGGTCATTGATCACGTTCGTTGCGGGTCTGCAAGCAGAGGTTCGAACCCGCGCCACAGCAAGATCAGCCCCAGCCCTCGCGCTACCATAAACAACAAAAAGGCGAACCAAAGGCCGTGGTTCTGCCAAATTGGCATCAGGCCTAGGGCACTCGCAATGTAGAGGATCGACGCGGCGGCCATACCATTGCGTAAGGCGGGGCCGCGCGTCGCACCGATGAAGACGCCGTCGAGCTGGAAGGCGATCCCGACAGCGAGCGGCGAAATGGCGGCCCAGGGCAAGTATCGCAGGGCCTCGCTCAGAAGCTCCTGATTGCCCGGGCCATCGCCGATGGTGGCGGAGAGAATCGTTTGTCCGAACAGCGCGAGGCTCAGCGTCAGGGCCATGGCCATGCTGCCTGCGATGATCGACGTTTTCTGCCAAGCGGCGCGGAACAGGCGCTTTCGGTCAGAGGGCGCGCCGAGGGCTTGGCCGACGAAGGTCTCCGCGGCGATGGCCGCGCCGTCGAGCAAGAGCGTGGCGGTTAGAAGGAGGTTCAGCAGCACGTGATTGGCGGCGAGGGTCAGGTCGCCGAAGTCAGCACCGAGCCAGGTGAAGCTGCTGATCACCGTGGTCAGGATAAGGGTCCGCAGGAAGATATCGCGGTTCAGGCCCAGCACGCTGGTTAAGCCCTGGCGTGCTGCTCTGACATCATCGGCGCGCAGCCAACCACCGTGACCTCGGAGCACCCAGGCCACGCTGGCGACGGCGAGGGCTAGGCCCGTAACCTCAGCGATCACCGTGGCTGCAGCAAGACCTTCGATACCCCATCCGAAATTCAGCACGAACAGAATGCTCAGCCCCGCATTGGTGAGTGCTGTTACGGTGGTGATCAGAAGCAGTAGCGTGGTGCGCGCCTGGCCTGACAACCACCCGAGGATGGCCACGGTGGCAAGCACGGCTGGGGCGCCGATGATGCGAACACGGATGTAATCGCGCATGGCTTCACCAGCGCCAACGGAAGCGGAAGTGCCGTCGATCATGACGGTCTGTGCCGCCAGGCCGATGGGGTGGCTGAGCGCGAGGAGCGCGATCCCGATGGCGGCTCCGAAGAAGACGCCTTGGATCAAGTGGGCGCGCAGCCGACTGTCATCGCCTGAGCCTAGCGCTTGGGCAGCGAGGCCCGACAGGCTCATGCGCAAGAAGCCGAAGGTCCAATAGAGAATGGCGAGGACCGCGCCGGCCAACGAGGCACCGGCCAAAACTTGCGTGTCCGCTCCGCGCGCCAGCACGGCGGTGTCGATGAGGCCTAAGAGAGGGAAGATGATGGCGGCGAGGCTAGCTGGCCAGGCCACTATCCATGCCGAAAGCAGCGTAGCCGCTTGCGGCCCGCTGCTTCGAGTTTCCATACGAGCTTGGGAGCCTTAGAGGCCGAAGTTGCCGAACTTGGACTTGAACTTCGAGACGCGACCTTTGTCGGAAAGCTTGGCCGGGCCACCGGTCCAGGCTGGGTGGCTCGAAGGATCGATGTCGAGGTTCAGCGTCGCGCCCTCTTTGCCGTACGTAGAGCGGGTCTGAAAGGTCGAACCGTCCGTCAGCGTCACGGTGATCATGTGATAGTCAGGGTGGATGTCTTTTTTCATCGGGGCGTCGTCCGCAAAAATCCTGAAAGGGAACGCGGGCGCCTAGCGCCAGCAGGTCTTGATGACAAGGCCCTAGGCGCGCCTGCGCTTAAGTTTTTGCCCCGCGAATCGTTAACGTGGAGCCTTAGCCGCGACGTAACTGACTAACATGCCTGTCAAGACTTGCGCATCATTGTTTCTCCCTTTTCAAAGGAGTCCGAACAAAGCACTGCCGGGGTGGGTGAGATGCGGCTATTCATGCCAATGGTGTTCATTATGGCCGCGGGTACGCTCGCGATGGCCGTGGGAACCATGTGGCTGGGCTATGTTTTCCACCAACTGGATGAGGTCGAGACCGCTGGCACGCTCGCTTGCCAACCTGTCCATGGAATCACCGGTGCGTACGATGTAGAGCCGGTGCCCGGTCGCAACGTAGCTTTCCTGTCGGTCTATGATGAGCGTGGCCGCGCCGACCGTGGTCAACTGGTGCGCTTCGACCTCGACAATCCTCTCGATGATAGCAGCTGGCGTGATCGCACCGGCGGGAAGCCGATCCTCTTCCGCCCCGGCGGCATCAGCCTTTTCGAACAACGGCTGCCCAGTGGGATCCTTGAGCAGCGCCTCTTCGTGGTGAACCACGAGGGGCCGGAAGTGTTGATCTACAATGTTGAGGACGACGGTGATCTGACGCTGGCTGAGCGTTTCTCGCATCCGCTTCTGACCAGCCCCAACGACGTCGTCGCCACGGGCCCGTCGAGTTTCTACGTGAGCAACGATACGGCGGAAGGTCGTCAGACCCTGCGCGGGAAGGCTGAATTCCTTCTCGGTCTCGCCACGGGCTATGTGCTCCATTTCGATGGTGACGATTGGGAAGTAGCGGCGGACGGTCTGAAGTTCCCCAACGGCTTGGCCCTCGATGAGGCCGGTGGCCGCCTGTTCGTGGCGGAGATGCGGGCCGAGGCGATCCAACGCTATCGCCGTGACATCGCGACGAACGATCTTGAGGTCCGTGGGCGGATCTTGCTCGACAGCTTCCCGAACAACCTCTCGTTCGACAATGATGGTCGGTTGCTGATCAGTGCCGTCCCGCAGCCCTTCGCGTACAAGGCTTACACGGAACGCTTGCGCGACTCCGCACCGAGCCAAGTGCTCCGCATCGATGACGGCGCGACGGAGGTCCTTTACCAGGACACGGGTCGCGAATTTTCCGCGGCGACAGTGGCCACGAAGGTGGGCTCAACGACGATCATCGGATCGGCAGCGGATGAGAAGTTCCTGATGTGCCCGGCCAACGATCAAACAGCTGGCGCCTCTTGGTGATCTTTGCTTGGCACTAAGCCAAACCCGGCGTAGGCGCTCGAGCATGCACTACATTTCCACGCGTGGTCAGTCCGACCCAGCCTCATTCGATGATGTTCTGACCCGCGCGCTGGCGCCGGATGGTGGGCTTTAC
>JABSRH010000246.1 GCA_013215175.1 Parvularculaceae bacterium
CCTTCGCCCAGTTCGGAGACGGTGAGGCAAACGCCTTGCACCGCGATCGAGTCGCCGAGTTGAGCGTCTTCCAGCGTCAGCGAAGCTTCAACGATGAGGTCCACGCCCTCGTCGGTGTGCTGAAGAGCTTTGACCTTGCCTAACTCTTCGATCAATCCTGTGAACATCAGTGCCCACCTTTCTTGATGAGGGCGCGACGGAACAGGTCCGCCCCTAGTGTTTCGTTTTCCAGCCACTCAAGCTGGTAGGCATCGGCGAGCGCTTCGATGCCCTGGCCGCCGAGCGCGCGGCGACCGTCACCCAGCAGCACCGGCGCCGTGTAGAGCCAAAGCTCGTCGACGAGATGCTGGCGAAAGGCCTCACCCATCAGTGTGCCGCCGCCCTCGATCATCAGGTCCGTGATGCCGCGTTCTTTCAGCGCGACCAGCGCTTGGCCAAGTTCAGGATGGCCATCAGTCCCCGCCACACGGATCACGTCAGCGCCAGCGCTTGTCAGCTCAGCCTCGCGCTCAGCGCTGGCACCCTCGTGCGTCACCAGCAGCACATCGCCAGGCGTTGAGAAGATCTTGGCACGGATGTGTGTCTGCAGTTTGCTGTCGAACACCACCTTCGCTGAGGCGAGGGCATCACGGTCGGTCAAGCGCGTGTCGAGACCCGGGTCGTCAGCCAACACAGTATTCACGCCGACGGCAATGCCGCCTGTCCGAAGGCGAAGCCGGTGCCCGTGTTGGCGAGCTTCGGCGCCCGTGATCCATTTCGATTCGCCTGCGGACGTTGCCGTGAAGCCGTCAAGGCTCATGGCGATCTTAGCTGTCACCCAAGGGCGATCGGATGTGAGAGAGTGCAGCCAAGGGCGCAAGAGATCCGCACACGCCGCTCGAACCTCAGCATCATCGCTAAGGACCGCCGGTATGCCCGCAGCGCGCAGCGTGGTCCCGCCACCTTCGGCTAAAGGGTTAGGATCTTCCGCTCCGTACACAACTTTAGCTGCGCCCGCTTTGATCAGCGCCTGCGCGCAAGGCGGCGTACGGCCGTAATGGTTGCACGGCTCCAACGTCACGTAGGCCGTAGCGCCGCGAGCGGCGTCACCCGCCAGGCGCAGCGCCATGGCTTCGGCATGCTCTTGCCCGGGACCCTTGTGCCAGCCCTCAGCAACCGTCTCGCCGTCTTTCACCAGCACGCAGCCGACCAGAGGGTTCGGATGCGTGAACCCTTCCGCGCGGCAGGCGAGCTCGATGGCTCGCGAGATGTACTTGGCGTCAGACAGACGCGCCTCCTTCGTTCGTTTAAGCCAAGGGGGCGCGAAGCCAGCAGACGCCATACGCAGCACAGGGTCCGTCAGCGCATGCTGAGACCACGTGCATAGGGCGTCAGGTTGACGCTGAGGGCTGCCCAGCGCCGTTACCGGCCAAGCTTTCTACCATCCGGACTATGACCGTCGGCACTGGATTCGCACCAGTTCCTGCATCGACAGACCCCTCAACCGAGAGGGCTGCTTCCGCTCGCGGGCTGACAAAGGGTTGATAAATCAACGCTCTGATCACCGCCGGTGGGGACTTTCACCCCGCCCCGAAAGCTTATGTTCAGCCGGAAATAGTAGGTTGAGCGGCGTGAAGCAAGTCAGCCTGCGCAAAGCGGCTTTCTCCGCCCCCTGTTCTGGGGTAACTTTAACGGGCTTAAGTGGGGTCTTTGATGAAACGTTTCGCCGTCTTCGCCGTCCGCCTGGTTCTCGTGGTCTCGTTGGTCTGGTCTCCTGCCCAGGCAGCGCCGGACAGTTTCGCTGATCTCGCCGATCGCGTGCTGCCATCGGTCGTGAATGTAGCGACCCTGCCGCAGGGTCCTCGTTCAGAGCCGCGAGCGCTCGGTTCAGGCTTCGTGGTGGCTGAGCGCGGCCTCATCGTGACCAACAACCACGTGGTCGAAGGCGCCACCAACCTCGTCGTCACCTTCGGTGATGAGCTCCAGTACGATGTGCAAGTCCGCGGCCTCGACGTCGAGACAGACCTCGCGGTGCTCGAGATCGTCGACCCTGATCGCAAGTTCACCGCTCTACGCTTCGGCGACAGCAAGTCCGCGCGCGTCGGTGACTGGGTCCTGGCCATCGGCAACCCTTTCGGTGTCGGCAGTTCGGTCAGTGCCGGGATCATTTCGGGCCAAAGCCGCGATATCGGCGCTGGTCTCTACGACAAGTTTATCCAAACCGACGCCGCCATCAACCGGGGTAACTCGGGTGGCCCTCTGTTCGATCGTCGTGGCCGCGTGATCGGCGTAAACACCGTGATCTTCAGCCAGACTGGCGGATCGGTGGGCGTAGGCTTCGCGATCCCGTCTGAGATTGCTCAGCCTGTGGTAAAGCAGCTCATCGACAATGGCCGAACAACGCGAGGCTATCTCGGCGCGTTTCTCGAGGACGTTGATCCGGGTACGCGCGATGATCGCGGCTTGGCGCGCAACGAAGGCGCCTTGGTCACCGGCATCGCGGTGAGCGACGGCCCAGCTGCGCAGGCCGGATTCCAGGCGGGCGATATCATCCTGTCCTTCGACGGCCAGCGCGTTCGTGGTCGCGGTCAGCTCAGCCGCCTCATCGCGTCGACCCCCGTGGGCGAGGCGGTGAAAGTCGATGTCGATCGCGCCGGTGAGCGTGTCACGCTGTCCGTAACCCTAGCCTCCCGTGAAGAGAGCTTGGCCATGGGCCCGGCGCCAGCCGAAGACCCCGTCCTCGCATCGGGTGGTCTGCAGCTCTCCGGCCTGACCCTGAACAACGTTTCCACGGAGCTCGCAGAGGTCTACCGACTTGATCCGAAGGCGGAAGGCGTCGTCGTGACCGGCGTCAGCCATCACCTGACGGGCTCGGTGCTCCAGCCTGGTGACATCATCCTGGAAGTGGGTTGGGACGAGGCCGAAAGCGTGGAAGCCATGAGTGACCACCTCAATGATCTCCGCAAGGCCCGCTCCGGCCCGGTGAAGATCCTCGTCAAACGGGGTGACCGCCTGTTCTACGAGACCATCCGTCCGTGATCAGACTTTGGCTCGCGGCGGCCGCCCTGGCCGCTGTCGCGGGTTGCAGCCAAAGCATGGACGCTGGCCCGGCGGCTGAGGCCTCCAACCCGTCACCGAACTTGCTAGGCGCTTACCTAGCCGTCTTCGAAGCAGAAGCAGCTGACGCCCTGCCGCTTGCGGACGACGCGAGCTTCTACGGTGCGCTGTTGCCCGCCCCCATCGTTGGGCGAGACGAGGTGAGGGCATTCCTCAACCGTGTTGCTCCCTCCGTCGAGTTGCTCGAAGTGCGACAGCAGTTCGAGGGTCCAGACGGTGCGTGTGCCGAGCTTTTG
>JABSRH010000247.1 GCA_013215175.1 Parvularculaceae bacterium
GAGCGCAGGCTAACATTGCGTAAGCGGCTTCGGGCACCATTGGCATATAGAGGATCACGCGATCGCCCCGGCGCACGCCTCGCGCCTTGAGCACGTTGGCCATCCGGCAAACTTCGCCATGCGCCTCCTTGAAGGTAATCCGTTTACTGACCGATGGGTCATCGCCTTCCCACAGGATGGCTGTCTCGTCGCCGCGATCAGCAAGGTGACGATCCAAGCATTGGATTGAGGCATTCAGTTGCCCATCCTCGAACCACCGAATGTGAAAGTCGTCCGCCAGCCAGGAGACATCGCCCGATTTCGTCGGTGCCTTGAACCAAGACAGCCGCTCGGATTGCTCAAGCCAAAAGGCGTTGCGGTCGTCGGGCTGGGGGCGGTTGGTCATGGGGCATCCTCCTGAACTGTTGCGCAAGTTAGTCGCAATGCATCTTCGCGCAACCTCAGACCTCAGGGGGACCGTGCGCATCTGCCTAGGTGAAATCGCCAATCGGCGTCGCTACATGGGCGGAAACAAGAGGACAGTCCGATGGCTGATACCGACAACGCAGAAGACGCCATGGCTGTACCCAGCCGCCGTCTGGGCCGTTTGGCCCGGTTTGGCGGCTTAGGGACATCGATTGCTGGCTCCATGTTGGTGGAGGGGGCCAAGACGCTGGCTCGCGGCGAGAAGGTCGAGATCGACCGTTTGCTACTCACGCCAGGCAATGCGCAAAAGGTAGCGGATCAGCTTTCCAAGCTTCGCGGTGCGGCCATGAAGGTCGGCCAGCTCATGTCCATGGGCGGCGATGACATGCTGCCGCCAGAGATGGCTGAGGCACTCGCCAAACTGCGCGAGCAAGCACACCACATGCCACCACCGCAATTAAAACGTGTGCTGAATGAAGCTTGGGGCAACGGCTGGATGAGTCGCCTAGGGCGCTTCGATCCTCGACCCATCGCGGCGGCGTCCATCGGCCAGGTTCACCGCGCCAAATCGAAAGATGGCCGCGACCTAGCCATCAAGGTTCAATATCCCGGCGTCCGCGACAGCATCGACAGCGATATCGACAATGTCGTCACCATGCTGAAATTATCGGGCCAGGCTCCGAAGGGTGTCGATGTTCAGCCGGTCTTTGACGAGGCGAAACGTCAGCTGCATGAGGAAGCAGACTATCTTCGCGAAGGCAGCTTCATGAAGCGCTTCCATGAGGTGCTCGCGGGCGATGATCGTTTTGTGGTGCCGACTTTCGAAGAGGAGCTAACCACACCTGACGTCTTGGCCATGTCGTTTGAGCGGGGGCAACCCATCGATGAATTGGCGTCGGCCGACCAGGAAACGCGCAACGAGGTCATCACCAACCTCTTCGACTTGGTCATCCGTGAGCTGTTCGAGTTTAAGGTCATGCAAACGGATCCCAACTTCGCCAACTATCGCTATCGTCCGGAGACGAAGCAAATCGTCTTGCTCGATTTCGGAGCGTCTCGGGACATCGACCCGGAGCTATCATCTGGCTACCGCCGCTTAGTCGAGGCTGACATCAGCGGGGATTGGACAGCGATCGACCAGGCCGCGCGGGCGATCAATCTCTATTCGGGCGACATGACGCCGAAGCAGGAAGAGGCTCTCAAGGACATTTTCCTGGCCTCAATCGAGCCCCTGCAGCGCGATGAGCCTTACGACTTTGCAGCCAGTGACGTCACGATGCGGATGCGTGACGGCGGTATCAAGCTGCGCGAAGAACCGTTCGCGCACACACCGAATCCCATTGCGCTTTTTCTGCATCGCAAGATCGGCGGCATGTATCTGCTGGCGACCCGACTTGGGGCGAAGGTGAACGTGCGGGCGCTTCTCCGGCAACACGGATTTTCATGATCAGGGCTTGAAGGGTGGGGTGCTTTTCGGTCATCTCGCGCCATGCTCTCTGTCCTCGATCTCTTCCGCGTTGGCGTCGGACCTTCTAGCTCCCACACCGTGGGGCCCATGCGCATCGGTCGCCGTTTTTTGGCTCAGCTCGATCCGGCCCAGCGTGCGCAGATCGCCGAGGTGTTTGTCCAGCTGCAAGGCTCATTAGCGCTGACGGGCGAGGGCCACGGAACGCTTACGGCATCGGCGCTGGGCCTTTTGGGACATGATCCTGAGAGCTATGATGCTGATGCTGGCAACGCTGGCCTCGCGCGCATCGCTTCGGATGGTTTGCTCAAGCTCTTCGGTGAGCACGACGTGCCCTTCACCTTCGAGCGCAATGTCGAGCTGGCGGGGCACATCATGCCGGACCTCCACCCGAACGGGATGAAGATACGCGCCTTGGGAGCAAGCGGTGAGCCGGTTGCTGAGGCTCAATATTACTCCACGGGTGGCGGTTTCATTGCCACCGAGGCGCAGCTGTCGCAGCCCGTAGAGGACGATATCGTCCCAGGCCGTGTGAAGGTCCCGTACCCCTTCACCTCAGCCCAAGAGCTGCTGGAGATGTGCGAGCGCGATGGCTTGAGCATCGCGGACGTCATTCTGAAGAACGAGGACACCTTCCGTAAGCGTTCTAAAACTGAGGCGCAGATAGATACCATCGTCGGCGTGATGTTTGACTGTATCGACCGTGGACTGACGACGACGGGTGACTTACCAGGCGGGCTGAACGTTCGGCGTCGAGCCCCTGCGCTCTATGCTAAGATTGAAGCAACGCCACTGGCCAACGAGCCCGAGCGCTTGTTGGATGTCTTGAACCTCTACGCCATGGCGGTGAACGAAGAAAACGCCGCGGGCGGCAAGGTCGTCACCGCGCCGACCAACGGCGCAGCTGGCATCATCCCAGCCGTGCTACGAAAATATTGTCCGCGTGAAGACATGTCTGATGAAGCTCGGCGGACGTTCCTCCTCACCGCAGGCGGCGTTGGCCTGCTGTACAAGCAGCGAGCTTCTATCTCAGGCGCTGAAATGGGCTGTCAGGGTGAGGTGGGTGTCGCTTGCTCGATGGCCGCAGCGGGCCTGGCCGCGGTTTGGGGTGCTGATCCTCAGCAGTGCGCCAATGCTGCGGAGATCTGCATGGAGCACAATCTGGGACTGACCTGTGATCCCGTCGGTGGCCTGGTGCAGATCCCCTGCATCGAGCGCAACGCCATCGGTGCTGTGAAAGCGGTGAACGCTGCACGTCTTTCTCTGACCGCTTGCGGTCCCAATAAGGTGAGCCTCGACCAGGTGATCGAGACCATGCGTCAGACTGGGCTCGACATGTCCAACAAGTACAAAGAGACGAGCCAAGGCGGCTTAGCCGGGAACGTGATCGCCTGCTAGTCAGGCGTTTACGGACGATTAACCTTACCCGATACGGATCAATTTAACTCCAACCTTCAAGGA
>JABSRH010000248.1 GCA_013215175.1 Parvularculaceae bacterium
GGAAGGCCGACCGAGGCGCCCAAAGAGGGGCAGCGGCGGGGAAACAACGACCAGGGCTATCGAGGAGCACCCAGGGCGGCGGGGGGGCGCCGGCCTCGGCACCTGCCGCAGAGGTGGTAGGAGCGGGGGCGCGGGTGCCGACGCAGTGAGGCGCGGCAGCGGCGGCGGCACCGCCACCACCGCCGCCCCCGCCGCTACCACCGGCGCCACCTCCACCGCCGCCGCCGCCGCTGGCGCCGCTTCCCCCACCAGCTACCGAGGTCGTGCCCGTAGCAACGCGTCCGCCTTCGCCGGAAATACCGTTCTGGCCATTGGTTCCTCGATCGCCGCTGCCACCGATCGAACCATCGTCACCCGTGATGGTCCTACCGTCGCCACCCGCACCGGCGCGACCGCCGGCTCCACCGGAACCGCCTGCTCCCCGAAAACCCCCGTCGGCTGCAGCCGCTAAGTTGCCTGCTCCACGATTACCGTCTTGGCCGCTGACACCAGCTGAGCCAGAACCGCCTTGAGCACCGGCGCGACCGGCGCTGCCGTCGCTAAAGCTGCTTTTGCCGCCGGCACCGCCAGCGCCACCTGATCGATTGGCGGCCCCCCTTCCGCCAGAAGCCGATGCTGTCGCCGATCCGCCGCCATTGCTGAAGCTGGCCGTCAGCTGGTCCAGGGCGACGTCGCCGGTGGACCGGATCTCAAGGAGCAGATCGCCGGAGACGGTCAGGTTCACATCGCTCAGGTCGAGGTCACGATCGTAGGTGATGACTAGGGTCTCACCCTCCACCGCCACGCTGGTGGGGTTCTCTAGCCCGGAGGCCGGACCGCTGCTGAGGACAATGTCGCCAGTCGTCGTGTCGATGCTGACCACAGACTGGGCCCAAACCGCCGTTGGCGCTGACAACATGGTCGCGCCGAGAAGGGCGAAGAGTGGTGCTTTCAAGGTGTTCTCCCTGCTGTGGGAGAAACTTAACGAGAGCTAAATCCAAAACCCATGGGGGGTAATCCCCATTCGCAGCCTTGCTCTGGCAGCTTCACTGCCCGGACACGGGGCCGATTGACCGCGGGGGGCACCCGCCGCTACGCACCCGCCATGAGTGATACTGCCCCCCTCAAGTCGTCGTATACGCGCGAAGAACTCCTCGAATGTGGCCAAAACGGCCTGCGAGGCCCTGGAACAGCTCAGTTGCCCGTTCCGCCCATGCTGATGGCTGATCGCATCACCCACATCGCCTCGGAAGGCGGCCATTATGGCAAGGGTCAAGTGATCGCCGAGCTCGATATCACCCCGGACCTGTGGTTCTTCGATTGCCACTTCCCGGGTGACCCCGTGATGCCAGGCTGCCTTGGCCTTGATGCCCTTTGGCAGCTGACGGGCTTCTTCCTGACCTGGGGCGGTAGCCCGGGCCACGGTCGTGCCCTGGGTGCTGGCCAAGTGAAGTTTTCCGGCCAAGTGCGCCCCCAGAACAAACTCGTCCGCTACGAGATCGATATCCGCAAAGCCATGCGTGGTCGCCTCGTGCTCGCGATTGCCGATGGCAAGATGTTCGTGGACGACAACCAGATTTACGAGGCGAAAGACCTTCGCGTCGGTCTCTTCTCCATGGAACAGCTCGAAGGCAGCGTCCTAGGCTGATCAAAATCTCGGTCCATCTGGACCTCAATAACGCGAGCGGCTGTCTGTACCGCTCGCACCGAGTACGAATAAAGGGAGGTGTGTATGCGCCGTGTCGTGATTACCGGGATGGGTATCGTCTCATCAATTGGCAGCACTCTCGATGACGTGACAAAGAGCCTGCGTGGAGGGATCTCCGGGATCACCTTCTCCGACGAAATGGCCGAGCACGGGTTTAAGTCGCGCGTTTGGGGCAAGCCGAACGTCGACGTCGAGGAAGTGCTCGACAAAAAGACCCGCCGCTTCATGGGTGAAGGCGCAGCTTGGAACTACATCGCCATGCGCGACGCCATCGCTGATGCGGGCCTGACCGAAGACGAGATCAGCCACGAGATGACGGGTATCGTAATGGGCTCAGGTGGTCCGTCCACGGAGACCATCGTCATGGCCGCGGACAAGACCCGCGATACTGGAAGCCCGCGCCGTATTGGACCGACGTCCGTGCCGAAGGCGATGTCGTCCACGAACTCAGCTTGCTTAGCTGTGCCCTACAAAATCAAGGGCCTCAACTATTCGATCAGTTCAGCCTGCGCAACGTCCGTGCACTGCATTGGCCATGCCTATGAGCAAGTGGCCATGGGCAACCAAGATGTGATCTTTGCCGGTGGTGGCGAGGATCTCGACTGGACCCTGTGCAACATGTTCGATGCTATGGGTGCGATGTCGTCGGACTATAATGACACGCCAAGCGTGGCCTCGCGCGCCTATGATGCTGCTCGCGATGGCTTCGTCATCGCTGGTGGCGCCGCCACGGTGGTGGTCGAAGCGCTTGACCGAGCTGTGGCTCGCGGCGCCAAGATCTGGGGCGAGATCGTCGGCTATGCTGCGAACTCGGACGGCTATGAGATGGTCGCCCCCTCGGGCGAAGGCGCTGTGCGCTGCATGAGACGCGCACTAAACGGTGTGGCGCAGAAGATCGGCTACATCAACACGCACGGCACCTCGACGCCCATCGGCGACACGCGCGAAGCTGGCGCGATCAGTGAGGTGTTCGGCGACCAGATCCCGGCTTTTGCCTCGACCAAGTCGCTGACCGGACACTCGCTGGGCGCTGTCGGCGCGCAAGAATTGGTGTTCAGCCTCTTGCAGATGAAAGAGCGCTTCCTGGCAGCGTCGGCCCACATCGAGAACTTGGGCGATGAGTTTAAGGACCTTCCCGTGATCCGTGAGCTGAAAGAAGGCGTCGACCTTGAGGCTGTACTCACCAACAGCTTTGGCTTTGGCGGCACCAACGCCAGCCTGATTGCCGCGAAATATGACGGCTAACGAAGCCCATTGAATGTTGAGATAAGCCCCGGTGTCCACCACGGACATCGGGGCTTTTTCATAGGAGTGGCTAGGTTATGGAAGCGATTTCGTTCTACGCCCGCGACAGCTATCCGCTGAAAGGGCAAATCTTCAAACCGGACGGCGAGGTCAAGGGCGGCGTACTGATCACCGCCGGCACAGGCTATAAAGCCCGCTATTACCACAGCTTTGCCGAGGCTCTGACCAAGGCTGGTTTCACGGCGCTAACTTTCGATTGTCGCGGCATTGGTGAGAGTGCGCCTGACAACTTGGCCTCTCTGTCGATGCGCTACTGGGACTGGGGTAAACTCGACATGCCGGCGGCGTTGGACAACCTCGCGGC
>JABSRH010000249.1 GCA_013215175.1 Parvularculaceae bacterium
ATAATTTGGTATCGTGTCCCCGTTATTTCCGGAATTGCGGGAAATCAAACTTGGAGAATGGGAGTCAAACTAATGCCCTACACGTTTTCGCGCGAAATCACCATTCTTGACGGCTACGATCTCGTGGTTGCCGGCGGCGGTCCCGCAGGGTGCGGTGCGGCCATTGCAGCGGCCCGCAAAGGGCTTCGGGTGCTTCTGATCGAAGCGACGGGCGCCCTCGGCGGCATGGGAACACAAGCCATGGTGTCGGCCTGGTCTCATTTGTCGGATGGTCATGACACGGTGATCGGCGGGCTGATGCTGGAACTGGTCGAGACCATGTACCAGCGGGGCTTCATCCCACCGAAATACGATCGCGTATTCTGGACCAGGATTCACAATCGCGGGTTGGGTTATTCCACGGAGGGCCTGAAGCTACTGCTGGACGAGTTGTGTGAGAGCGCGGGTGTCGACGTGAGGTTTTTCACGCGGCTGGTCGAGGCCGAGGCATCTGGCGGCCAGGTCGGAGGCGTCATAATACATGACGGCAGTGGCTTGTCATTTGTGCAGGCGCCGTATTTCGTTGACGCAACTGGCGACGCATCCCTGTCGTTTCTCGCAGGGGCGCAGACGCGCCGCGCGGGTCGGGACACGCCCAATATCAACCCGCCGACCCTGTGTTCTGCCCATGCAGGGGTCGATCACGACGTTTTCGACAGACGCGGGCAGCAGCCCTTTGTCGACAAGGCCGTGGACGAGGGCTTTTTCACGCAACCCGATCGTCATGTTCCCGGCCTTTTTCCCTCTGGCAACTCAACCGCGACGCTCAACGCGGGGCATCTTTTCGGTGTTGATGCGCTGGATCCGGTCCAATTGTCGGGGGCAATGCGGACGGGACGCCGGCTGGCATGGGAATATGGACGCTTCTGCCGGGAATACCTGCCCGGATGCGAAGACATAGAACTGGTCGCGACCGCAACACTTCTGGGTGTTCGTGAAAGCCGGCGCGTGGTGGGCGAATACGAGCTGTGTTATCAGGATTATCTCGATCGTCGCACATTCGACGACCAGATCGCTGTGTACTGCAAGCAGGTCGATATCCACGTCTATGATCTGAGCGACGCGGAATACGAAAGGTATCAGGCAGAATACGAAAACAGCGCCGTGCTCGCACCGGGGGAGTCCTATGGCATTCCCTACAGGTGCCTTGTTCCGAAAGGGTTTGCCAATCTGTGGGTGGCGGGTCGTTCGAACTCTTCGGACACGAAGGTCGCTGCAGCCATCCGCGACCAGCCTGCCGCCGTGATGATGGGGGAAGCCGCTGGCACTGCGGCGGTTCAAGCCATGTCGCGCGGCGAGGCCGCCAATTCGCTAGATACCTTGAAACTCCGTACCGCGCTGCGAGAGGCAGGTGGCAACAACTAACCAGATGTCTCATCGCCGGGTTACATGGCAGTTGCAGTGTAGGCTGATTGAGTACCTTTAAGTGGTTTTTGCGGAAATCGCTATACGATGGGCGGAGTTCGCTCTGATCTCTATGGGGTCGATATTGTTTCTGGCGAACGGACTGATTTATGCGCAACGCGCGCGTAAGAGGATCGGCCGCGGTCTAGTTGGTCAGAGCTTCAGTGCGCCGATCAGGAAATCGATGAAGGTGCGGATCTTGACGGGCGTGGACTGGCCTCTGTGAAACACGGCATCAACCGAGTCTGAAAGTGGTGGCACGTTCAGCTCAATCGCGAGCAAACGCCTGGACACCAGCGCGTCGGCCACGATGAAACGGGGTAGGACTGTGATGCCCAACCCCTTGACCGCGGCAGCGCGCATCGCACCGCCATTGTTGAAGGTCAGACGCGGTGTAACACGGATGGTGCGGGGCTCTTCCGTGCCATTGGCGAAGCGCCAGACGCAGCCGATGGTGGCGTTTCCGTACCCTATCGTCTCGTGGGACAGCAGATCCTCAAGGGACACCGGAACGCCATGGGCGTCGAGATAGTCGGGTGCGGCGCAAATCACCCTCGGGCAATCGCAAAGCTTGCGAGCCCGGGGCGCGCTGTCCGTCAGTCGGCCAATGCAGATGGCCATGTCATATCAGCTTGAGGGCAGATCAAGCAGGCGATCCTCCAGATCTACCACCTTTTTCAGCTTCGTGTGGGCAGCAGCAAAGGCAAGGAGAGGGGCTTCCAAGAAGGTGGTCGCCGCGTCGACCGGAAGGGTGAATCGGAGCGATCCCGACAGGCCGTCGCCCGATCCCTGCGCGGAGTTCACGGCATCTTCGAGGTCGCACAACCGGATGGAGGTGCGCTCGTAGAACACTTCATCCGCTTCTGTCAGTGTCGACTGGCTCGTAGAGCGGTGTAGCAATGCAGATACTACGGACTGCTCCAGGTCTGATATCCGCTTCGAAACCACCGATCTGGCGAGCCTCAAACGGCGCGCGGCTGCGTTAATCCCGCCAGTTTTCAACACGGCGCAGAATGCCTCAAGCTCTTCTACGTTCAGCAGCGACAAGGCGGTCCCTTTTCGTATTCGACGGCGCTCCTGCGAGGTTGGCCTTGTAAAACCCGGTCGCCAAGACGGCGACCGGGCCAGCGCCTGCTACCAGGCAGTCAGCTTCGTGGCCAGCGTCGCGACATGGCGGCCCTGATCGGCTGTGAGCTTGAGTTCCTTCTCGCTCGGCATGCGCGATCCATCCGGGCCCGCGATCGTCGTGGCGCCATAGGGAGAGCCGCCACGCACTTCGGTCACGTCAGTCAGCTCTGCGCTGGAAAGGGGCAGGCCTGTTATGACCATGCCGTGATGCGCAATGTGTGCCAGAAGGACGTGATCGTCGTCTTGCCACCGCCGCCGGTGCAGGTGGAGATAAAGACGGAGCCGACTTTGCCGATCAGCTTGCCGCCGGCCCACAGCCCGCCGGTCTGATCCAGGAAGCTGCGCATTTGGGACGCCATATTGCCAAAGCGCGTGGGAGTGCCAAAGAGGATTGCGTCCTACTCGGTCAGTTCGGCAGGCGTCGCGACCTCTGCGACCTGTTCGGTCTTGAAGTCGGCTGCATTGGTGGCGTCCTCGGTCATGATTTCAATCTCAGATATCAGCATACGTTTAAGGCTAGCCTTAAGTCTCCTTGGTCAAGCCAACTGTCCGGTCGAAATGGGGGCCAGTTCAGTAGGACAAAAAAACAGGGCAAGAACTTTCGTCATGTCTTTGAACCTCTTGGTGTAGACTTTGGGGATCACAGAGATGGCACAGGGCGGCCAATGCCGCCCTGTGCACATCTT
>JABSRH010000025.1 GCA_013215175.1 Parvularculaceae bacterium
ATATTCACCAGGCCACCGTTTTGTGGCGTGGTCTGAGCACCACTGGTCACCGCCAAAGCGTAGTTGGATGCGCCGGAGAATGCGTCGACGACAATGAAATACTCGCCGTCATCAAGCACCGTCATCTGCTCGATTTCGGATGTGAAGGCGTTTGACGATGTGATCAGTGTGCCCAAGGTGTCGAAAAGATAGAGGTCGAGGTCGATAGCCGACGATCCACCAAAGTCGGCGATGACCAGCGAGATGACCTGACCGGCCTCGAGGGTTGCCTCATAGTAGACTACGCGAACGTAGTTGAATAGGTGAAGATCACCGGCGCGCCCGGTGGCGTCGCGGGTCACGTAACCCAACACTTCAACTTCAGACCCGATGGCCTGGGCCCCGGATGTTGAGTCGTTGGGGACGTTGGTCGAGTTCTCGTCGTTGAGGTCGCTATCCACCTCGAGGAGCGAGTCCGCCAAGACCTGTCCCGTGAGGTCAAAAGTTACGGGAGGGGGCGGAGGAGGAGGTGGTGGTGGAGGGGGCGGAGGTGAGACGGGTCCACTACTGCCGCCACCCGTTGTGCTTCCCCCGCCGCCTCCGCAGGCCGCGACGCTAAGCGCTGCCAGCGAGGCGAAGCCGATTGCCGCCCATTTGCTCATGATAATGCCTTTTCCACCGAGCCCTCGGGGGTCGCCCCCACAGATAGCCCTTCCCACAAAGACCTTATCGTGACGCGAATTAACCTTTGGTCAACTGGTCAGCCAGTTTTCGCATGCGATTTTCAACGTCTTCGTCCATGCCGAGCACTTCACCCCACTCGCGATGGGTCTCGCCCTCCCATTTGTCCGTGGCATCGAGGCCTACCTTTGAACCGAGGCCCGAGACGGGGCTGGCAAAGTCGAGATAGTCGATGGGGGTGCTCTCCAGCACGGTCATGTCCCGCGCGGGGTCCATTTTGGTGGAGATCGCCCACCACACATCTTTCCAGTCGCGGGCATTGATGTCGTCGTCCACCACGATAACCCACTTGGTGTACATGAACTGGCGCAAGTAGCTCCAAGCGCCCAGCATCACCCGCTTGGCGTGGCCGGCGTAAGCCTTCTTCATCGAGATCACCGCGATGCGATAGCTGCAGCCCTCTGGTGGCAGCCAGAAATCGGTGATTTCGGGGAATTGCTGCTGCAGCAGCGGAATGAAGACCTCGTTGAGCGCTTCGCCCAGCACCGATGGCTCATCAGGTGGCCTGCCGGTGAAGGTGGACAGATAGATCGGGTCCTTGCGCATGGTGATGGCGGTCACCGTGAAGACGGGGAACTTCTCCACGCTGTTATAGTAGCCGGTATGATCACCGTAGGGGCCTTCATCGGCATACTCGTCAAGCGAGACATAGCCTTCGAGCACGATCTCCGCCTCCGCGGGCACCTTTAGCGGCACTGTCTTGCAGTCGACGAGCTCAGCTTTCTTACCGCGAAGCAGGCCCGCGAATTGGTACTCGGAAAGGGTATCGGGCACCGGCGTCACGGCGGCCAGGATAGTTCCAGGGTCGGCACCCAGGACGGCCGCGGCGGGCAGGGGCTCGGTCTTTTCTTTGCCCCATCGCTGATGATGCTGCGCCCCGCCGCGATGCTTGAGCCAGCGCATGATCGTCTTGTTCTTGCCAAGGCGCTGCATCCGATAAATGCCGAGGTTGAAATTGTCCTCGCGCCGGTCCGAGGGGCCTTTGGTGACGATCAGCGGCCACGTGATCAGCGGCGCGGGCTCGCCTGGCCAGCAGGTTTGGATGGGCAGCTTGGTCAGGTCGATATCGTCGCCTTCCCACACCACCTCCTGGCACGGCGCCTTCTTGGTGGAGGACGGCCGCATGGCCAGCACCTGCTTCGCCAACGGAAGAAGATCCATCGCGTCCTTCAGCCCTTGCGGTGGCTCTGGCTGGCGAAGGAAAGCCAGCGTCTCGCCGACTTCACGGAGTTCTTCGCCCGTCCGACGCTCCTTGCCGCCGAACGTCACCGCCATGGCGACTCGGCGGACCGTGCCAAAGAGGTTAACGAGCACCGGCATCGGTGATTTCTCACCTGTTTCCGTGATGACGTTTTCGAAAAGCAGGGCGGGGCCTTGCCGCTCCAGCATCTCTTTTTGCAGTGCCGTCATCTCTAGCTCAGTCGAGACGGGCTCTTTCACGCGGACGAGTTCGCCCTCGTTCTCAAGCTTTTGGATGAAGTCGCGGAGAGATTTGTAAGCCATGCTGCGATATGGACCACCGGCGTGGCGGCGTCACGCTCGGTTACGTCGCAGGCGAAACTTTCGTCATGGGCCTTCACTCTTCGCTCACCACCGATAAATAAGAATTGCGGGACACGTATCTGTTTGTTACGTCCTCGCAATGGTGGAGGATGGATGGGCCCGTTGACGGCGAGCATATTGACTTTGCTTCACAAGATCACTGGCAGCGTGCTGGTGCTCTTCGGCCTGGTCCTATTCCCGATGCCCATTCCTGTCGGATTGGTGATGATCGCGGTGGGGCTGCTGCTCCTCGCTCCCTACTTCAAGCCTGTTCAGATCGTGGTTCGCTCGCTTCGCCGTCGGTCCGACAAAGTCGATAGCGCGCTCTTGAAGATCAAGCCGAAATGTCCTCGGGTGATCCGCAAGGCCATCGAAAAGACGGCTCCCTAGCTTCTCTTCGCCGTAATTCCTGCATTCAGCTCTAGACCTTTTCGCTCAAAATGCGACAGATTGGCGACGGTCTGATCTCGCGATGAGGCGTTGCTGGGACGCTTGCTTCATCGGTCGAACGGGATGGACCCCAAAAAGCACGCAGGGAGTAAACAACTGTGACCATTACGGAAGCGGAGCTCGATGGAGCTCGTGAGGCATGGGGCAATGCTCTAGTCTCAATTGCGAAAGCATACGAAGAGCATGGAATTGAAGGTGCTCGCTCGACCGCCGAGGCCGTTCTCGACGCCGCCTACGCCTATAATATGGGGCCGGTCCTCTTCAAACCGACGCTAGCCAGTGGCGAGCAGACCTTTCGGCCTACAAAGAAGGGTGCGCTGTCCTATTTCGTCGGCCATGATCCCGATTATCCCCTGGACAGCGGCTTCGGCCTCAAGGGTTGGCGAGAAGTCTATTCGGAGACATCCGCGACATTCATCGATAGCGATGTTGCCTCATGGATGGGTTGGGTCGTCATGACCGACAAGGACGGCCAAGTCACGAAGGTCGACAAGAGCTGGAGCTACACCAAGGACGCTGCAGGCGATTTGCGCATTGTGCTGCACCATTCGTCGCTTCCCTATCAGCCGTGAATGCAGACCAAATCTGCACACAGAAGGAAATGATCATTGATCACCTTTAAACACTTCCGCGGTGATCTTTATGGCGGTGTCACCGCCGGGATCGTCGCCCTTCCCCTGGCGCTTGCCTTTGGCGAGGCGTCGGGCGCGGGCCCCATTGCTGGTCTTTGGGGCGCCATCATCACCGGCTTCTTCGCCGCAGCCTTCGGTGGTACCAACACTCAGATCACGGGTCCGACGGGACCGATGGTCGTCGTCTTCGCTGGCCTCGTGGCCGAGATCACCTCAGAGCGCGGCGTTGGTTTCGCTGAAGTCTCTGGCATCATTTTCGCCGCCGTGGTGCTGGCGGGGATCATCCAGATCCTCTTCGGTATCTTCCGTGTGGGTCAGTACATCCGGCTTGTTCCGTATCCGGTGATTTCTGGCTTCATGACAGGGATTGGTGTGATTATCATCTTGCTCCAGGCCAGCCGCCTTTTTGGTGGCGAACCTGAACGTGGCGGCACCATTGGTGGTATCGAAGCCATCCCTGGCTCGATCCTCAACATGAACCCTGTCGCTACGGGCATTGGTGCTCTGTCACTTGGCATTGTCTTTTTCTGGCCCAAGAAGATTGGCAAGTTCGTGCCGGCCCCCTTGGCAGCTCTGATCATCGGCACTCTACTTGCCTTGCCGTTTACGGCCGACCAAGTGCCGAAGCTGGCTTCCGACATTCCCATCTTCACAACGTTTGCTGATCGTTTCCCAAGCCTCGTCTTGCCGAACATCGATCACCGGGTTGCTTTCCTGATCCTCGAGTCGGCGATCATCCTGGCGTTGCTGGGTGCGATCGACAGCTTGCTGACGAGTTTGGTGGCGGACAATGCCACGCGAACTCGCCACGACTCCAACAAAGAGCTGATCGGCCAAGGTATCGGCAACAGCATTGCTGGTCTGTTCGGTGCGATCCCGGGCGCGGGCGCTACCATGCGGACCATGGTCAACATCAAAACCGGTGGCCAGACGAAGCTCTCTGGCATGATTGCTGGCCTGTTGTTGTTCTCGGTCGTGGTCGCTCTGACACCGCTGGCTGCGGAAATTCCGCATGCGGTGCTAGCGGGCATCTTGGTCAAGGTTGGCTGGGACATTATCGACTTTGGCTACATCATGCGTTCGCACAAGGGTCCACGTTGGGATCTGATGCTGATGGCGTTGGTGTTGTTGGTGACGGTATTCTTCGACCTCATCGCAGCGGTCGGTCTTGGTGTCTTCCTGGCGGCGTTGGGCTTTGCTCATTCCATTGCCAAGGAGCAGCTGGCCAAGATCGGCGAGGAGCGGTTGACTGTGCTGAACGACTCTGAGCGTGCGATCTACGATCAGGCGAATGGCCGTATCCGGATCTTCGAATTCTCTGGACCACTCAGCTTTGGCGCCGCGGCGGACATCGCCCATCGTGTTCGCCAGAATGTTGACGGGCAAGAGGCGTTGATCCTCGACTTTAGCCAGACGAACACGTTGGACGTTTCTGCCGTGTACGCTGTACAAGCCATCGTCGAAGATGCCATCGCCGAGGATCGCTACATCTTCCTGGCGAACCTGAGTGACGATCCAAAGACCCAGCTCGTGGGTCTTGGCGTTGCCAAGCTCGTGCCAGAGGCTCAGTTCGGGGTGACCCGTATGGAGGCGCTGCAGCGCGCTCTTGCACTGGTTATGCCTGATGAGCCGGCGTCGGACACCGGTGGCATGGAGCCTGCGCCTACCGTGGGCTAATCGTCAGGAATGCTAGTTCCGTAGACCCCGTAAGCTTGATCAGCTTGCGGGGTTTATTCGTTTTCGTCGTCGACCGGGCAGCAGCTGTCGGTGAAGATATTGGCCGTGGTTGAGCAGCTGGGGCTACAATCGCCCGTCTGGCTGCTGTTCTGCTTCTTGCCTTGCTGCTTTTCTGCCTCAAGCCGTTCAAGGCGACGCTTCTCGGCAGCGGCTTTCGCTGCGGCAGCGAGCGCCTTCTGGCGCGCGATTTCAATGTTCGCCGTGATCCGATCGCTTTCGCTGATCATCGCATAGAACTGGCCGCGCGCTTCGCTGTAGTTGTTCTCGCTCCGCACGCATTGCTCTTCGCGACCCGAGTTACGATCGAGGCAGTTGGCATACAGATTACAGCTCGAGACCATGCCGCGATAGGCGATTTCCATCCGGGCTTCATAGTCCTGCAACTTGCGTGACAGGAACGACTGGCCGTTCTGCATGCCTTTGACGTTGGCGCCTTGCACCGTCTCGATGGCGCTTTTGCGCTCTTGAGCGAGCGACGACACTTCGCAGAGCTGCATCGGTGAAGGCGTCGGCGACGGCGCAATGATGATGGGCGTTTCTTGCGGGGCGCAGGCATTCATCGACAGGACAGCCACAGCGGCCGTCATGAGTGACGTCTTCCGTACAAGGTTCATGTTCTTACCCTCATCCATTGGGGTTACAGCCTTTGCCCACGCGCGACAGGGCTTCGGGTTTGCGCAAGGAGCCTGAAATGTTCCGCCAGCGTTCTTCCGGCGTGTCCTCGCCATAGAGCTCAACAGCTTCGCGCGCCGCAGGGTGACCAGCGTCGTAGGCGTCTTTGAGATAGGAGTCAGCGCGTTCAGCGTTCAGATCAGCATCGCACACAAGCACGCTCGACTCGGTCGTTTGGGTACCGAACAATAGGGCGAGGTTCCAGCTCGCATCAGCGCTACCCTGACGGGCGGCCTCTTGGAACCATTGCAGCGCCTTGTCGGTGCTTTGCCGCGTGCCAAGGCCTACGGCGTACATGCTGCCCAGCAAGTTCTGCGACGAGGCATCGAGGCCGACCTCCGCAGCGCCGCATACGGACAGAACTACTTGCTCGGATGTCAGGACACCGGTCTCATCAAACCATAGCGAGGATTGAAAGCGGCGGATGGCTTCACGTGTTTCACGGCTTTGGCGACCGGTGATGTCGCCGACATAATGGGAGAGGGCGCGCAAGGCCCGCTGGCGCTGTGCTGTGGTAATCCGACCGCCCAGCGCATTCGCCTGGTTGTCGCGTGCAATCCGAGCCAGGGAGCGTTCGTCGTAGTCGCATGTCAGGCTGAGGAATTGCAGCCGTGTGGTGGCGTAGCGCGAGGCATGGGCACCGACGGGGCGACCAACGTCCACGGACCATTCGTAAAAGCGCCGGGCTTTCTCCAAGCTGCCGATGCTGGCCTCAGCATCGCCGCGACGAAGGTAGTAGCGGGCCACATCCATGGTGCCCTTCTGCGTGCGCGCTCGTTCGCAAAGGCCGGGGTTGAACCCGGCGCACGGTCCGCCTTCCTGGCCGGCCTCGGCATAGGGGGCTGGCGTTTCGAGGGGATAGTTCGCCCACTCGTCCATCGCCGCTTCTTCACCAGCGCGGAAACCGAAGCTGGCTGAGATCGCCCCGGCAATGCCGACAAGGACGAGCACGAGAAGGATGATGAAGGTCAGCTGGATCGTCGCGCCTGGGCTCGGGCCGTAGCCGCCACCGCCGCTGGCATAATTGGCTTGGAGGTCATCGCTGGAGGGGTCAGGACGGATGAAATCCGTGACGTCCGCCGTGGGCTCGGGCCGCACCCAAGCCCGATGAGGCTTTGGAAATCGTCGCCTTAGACCTGACACTCGTTACTTCCCCACACGCCACCCGTGTGCGGAACCGTAACCTATCGTTAACCATGCCACAACGGTTAGGTTATAACGCGTTATGAGCTAGTGTCGCGAAAAGAACTAAGGTTTATTTGAGGATAGCGTACCGATACACAATCCGGTTCATGTCCGTGAGCACCCGGTTGTTCTGCGTTGCAATGAACGAGACCTCGTCCTGCGTCGGCCGCTCACCCGAGGCAATTCGCTCGTAAACCGGCTCCAGCCGCGACCATGTCTTGGTCAACCGATCAAGATCATGGGCAATCCGCTCGGCCGGTTTTTCCAAGCCGCCGGAGCCATTTCGCAGTTGATCCAGCGCCTGGGTGAAGGCGCTCGCTTTGTCGGCCAGCGCTTGCTGGTGGAGGCTCGGCTTGCTGCCGGTCGCCAGGAGGCAGAATTCCTTCGCCGCTTGCTGAGACAAGGTGCGTTGGAAGCCCGCCACGTTGATGGTTCGTGCCCTCACGGGCGAAACGGTGTCCGACCCGGCGTAGGCGGCCTCGATCAGGGAGACTGCGTTGTTCATCAGGTCGAGGACCTCGTTGCTGGCCGCGGCGATGGACACGACTTCGGCCCGCGTGAGCTTACCCTGCGACTGGCTGAGCTTCGTGTCGATCGGCTGCCAGGCTCGTGATACCCGCTGGATGGCCTCAAGCACCTCGGCGTTCTGCTCCGGCGCTAGGTCTTGAGCCGCATCGCCCTCGACCAAGATCGCCAGCTTTTTCGAGAAGTCGGCGCGCGCCTTGTTCGCTTCGTTCCAGTAAGCCTCCTCATCCGGCAGGAGATGCGCGAAGCATGCTGCTTTCGCGACCTTCTGGGACAGCGTGCGCTGAAGCCCAGCAAGGTTGATCCGGGTCTTGGCGCTGTTGGCCTCATCAGCGGCTTGAGCCGACGGTCCGACGACCGTCATCACCACCCCGACGGCGACGTTCACTACGCGTTTGAATTTCATTGATCTTGATCCACTCACACCTCGGACCGCGCTAGAGAGAAACCCTTACTCATCTGCCGTGTGATCGAGATGCATTTGATAAATCAGTCACTTCAGGACAGAATGTCGCACAACAGAGCGTATGCCAGCGGCGATGGTCATCACCTCGTCTCTCGCACTGCAACAGAGTCGAGAAAGACAGCGGAATAACCTTGCAAGCTCACATTGCTTTAGGACGCAGTGGGCGATAATAGGCCTCGAAAGTTTTGAGAGTTCCCGATGGCTGCCGACGTTCAACACGATTATCACCTCGTAAACCCAAGCCCCTGGCCGCTAGTCTGTTCGGCCGCTGCGACCTGTATGATGCTCGGCGCAGTCGTATGGCGTTACTCGGAGATCAAGCTGTTCGGCATGTCGGGGCCATGGCTCTTCATCGCTGGCCTCTCGAGCGTTCTTTTCGGCATGGCCGGCTGGTGGCGCGATGTCGCCCACGAGAGCCAAACCGGCGAGAACACCTCCACCGTTGTCCGCATCGGCCTGCGCTACGGCGTGGTTCTCTTCATCCTCTCTGAGGTCATGTTCTTCGTGGCTTGGTTCTGGGCGTTCTTCGCCTGGGCGCTCTTCCCTGAAGGCGGCGACACGATCACCCTCGCGAACGGTGAGCTGATGCTCGACGCCGACGGCAACGTCGCTCAGCTGATGAACAACGCCAAGGCTCAAGCCTTCGGCGGAAGCTATCTTCCCGAAGGCGTCACACCGCTCAGCCCTTGGCAACTGCCGCTGGTGAACACGCTGATCCTGCTCCTCTCGGGCACCACCGTGACTTGGGCGCACCATGCGCTTCAGGTTGGTGATCGCGACGGCTTCAAGATGGGCATGATTGTTACCGTGGTTCTCGGTGTGATCTTCTCGTTCTTCCAAGGCATCGAGTACTACGAAGCGCTGGCTGGCGGTCTCTTCTCGTTCAGCAACTCGACGATCTACGGTTCGAGCTTCTTCATGGCGACGGGCTTCCACGGCTTCCACGTTCTGGTGGGCACGATCTTCCTCGCCGTTTGCATGTTCCGCGGCTTGGCTGGTCAGTTCACACGCCAGCGCCATTTCGGTTTCGAAGCGGCTGCTTGGTACTGGCACTTCGTGGACGTTGTTTGGCTGTTCTTGTTCGCCGTCGTCTACGTGCTCGGGAACCAAGGACTGCTGAGCTAAGGCTCACGTGACGTACCCTGCGACCCCTGATCCCGTCTCCGCTGCGTTCAGTGGTCGCTGCCCTCGTTGTGGCAAGGGCGAACTCTTCTCAGGCTACCTCGCGGTGCATGCACGCTGCTCTGAGTGCGATCTCGACCTGGCCTTCGCCGATTCAGGTGATGGCCCAGCGTTTTTTGTTATGTCCATCGTCGGCTTTGTGGCCGTTGCTTTCGTCATCACGCTGATTGCTGTCTTTGATGTGGTGGCCGGATTGGCGTTGCTGCTCGGCATGATCGTCACGCTGGGTTTGACCTTCGCGCTCCTGAAGCCTGCCAAAGGCTTACTCATCGGTCTTCAGTACAAGAACGATGCCTCGGAAGGTCGGCTGCAATGACCGTCATTGGCCGACCGGTCCTCTGGGCGCTGAGCGCTGCGGCGCTCGCCATCTTGCTGAGCCTGGGTACGTGGCAGGTGAAACGCCTGGCGTGGAAGACCGACCTGATCGCCCAGGTGGAGGCCCGCGTTGATGCCGAGCCTATCGCCTTGGAGAACGTGGACCTCACGAAGCTGGTGCGCGGCGAATTCGAGTATCAGCCCGTGGCCGTGTCCGGCGGTTTTCCTAGCGCGAAGACGGCCCATGTCTTTGGTACTTTCGACAGCGTGCCTGGCTTCTACGCCTTTCAGGCCATGCGTCTCGATGACGGCACGGGCCGTCTGATCCTCGTCAATCGAGGGTTCGTCCCGCAAGATCAGCGTCAGGATTATTACCCTCTGCCGAGTGCTGAGCGCCTGACGGGTCTGGCTCGTTTCTACAACGCGCCCACCGGCATCGCCGCTGCGGTCGCCGCGTCCGATCAACCAGGCGAGGGGACCTTCTACAGCCGCACACCGGAGGTGCTTCAGAGCTATCTCGCGCCTGGTGAGGAAGACAGCTTCTTGCCCTTCGCGGTGGACAGCACACTGCCCACCGAGCTTCCGCAGGGCGGCACCACACGGCTTGAGTTCCGCAACGCCCATCTGGGCTATGCCTTGACCTGGTTCGGCTTGGCTGCTGGCCTGGTCGGCGTCGTGGGGGCCCTGTCGCTGCGCAAGAAGCCGTAGGAGAGAGACCATCCGAGGAATAACCATCAGCCTAACCCTCGGTGCCCTCGCGCTCTTCTCTCTGTTTGCCCCCGGATTGTTCAGCAGTGCCGCCCAGGACCTAGCGCGCCAGTTTCTGTCGACCTTCGGTGGTTGGACCTTGTTCGTCGCCTCCCTGTCGGTGGTTTTCTGTTTCGCCATGGCCGCAGGGCCTTGGGGCAAGCGGGTCATTGGCGGTCCCGACGCGACCCCTGAATTCCGCCTGCCCACCTGGATCGGCATGATGTTCGCCGCGGGCATGGGGGCGGGCCTTGTGTTTTGGGGCGCTGCTGAGCCGCTCTTCCACTACCTGATGCCGCCGCCGGGGGAGGGGCTGGAAGCCGCTTCGGCAGAGGCCCGCAGCCGCTCACTTGCCATCACCCAGTTCCACTGGGCCTTCCACGGCTGGGGGATCTATGGCGCAACGGCGATTGCCATCGGCCTCGTGGCCACGGCGAAGGGCGCTATTCTTCCGTCTGCGCCCTTCGCCCGGTTGCCCGAGCCAGCACGACAGCTGATCGATGCTGCTGCCCTCGTAGCGGTGCTGTTCGGCGTGGTGGCATCCACAGCATCGGCGGTGCAGTCGGTGGGCGCGGGTACGGAGATTTTGACCGCAGGCGGTTTGCTTGACGGTGTCGGCATCCAGCTCGCAGCGCTGTTCCTTTTGTCGGTGGGATACCTTACTTCGGCAGCATTAGGCCTGCGCCGCGGCATCGCGATCCTGTCGAACGTCAACATGGTGCTGGCCATCCTCCTGGCGACCTATGTTCTCGTCGCTGGACCCACGGGAGCGATCCTCAGTACGCTGCTCGATAGTATCGTCGCTTATGCGCGGGACCTGCCGGAGCTCTCCGTCAATCTACGCGCCGATGAGGCCGGTCGTCAGTGGACCAGCGATTGGTCGCTCACCTATTTCCTATGGTGGGCCGCGTGGACGCCCTTTGTCGGTGTGTTCTTGGTCCGGATTAGTCGCGGGCGCACGATCCGAGCCTTTGTCGGTGGGGCGGTATTAATCCCCACATTGGTGACGCTGGCTTGGTTTTCGATCTTCGGCGGAACAGCCCTCGTGCTCGACCAGTCCGGCGTTGATCTCGCGGTGACAAGCTTCGACACCGCGCCTCAGGCCACTTACCGCTTGCTGGGTGAGTTGCCCCTCGCCGCACTCTTCCAGCTCCTCACGATCCTTCTGATGGCGATCTTCTTGATCACCAGCGCTGATAGCGGTGCCTTTGTGTTGGCGATGTTCTCCGAGGGGCGGTCTGATCCCGGACTCAAGTCGCGCCTCTTCTGGGGCGTGGTGATCGGCGTTCTCGCAGCGGCAAGTGTGTTGTCCGCACAGGGACAAGCCTTGTTCCGCTCTGTCGCCGTGTCGGGAGCGATCCCGCTCACGGTCCTGCTCTTTGCCTGGATGGCCAACGCGGCGTGGATGATCGTCCGTGAGCAGCGCGCAACAAAAAAGGCCTGATCCGGAGATCAGGCCTTTTGAAATCAATAGGGTTGCTGACGCCTAGTTCAGCTTGCCTCGAACATCCGCCAGGGCCCGATCCAGAAGCAGCTTCTGAGCAGCACCATCCGTGCGCGACTTGATGATCTCCTGCGCCGCGGCGATCGCCAGATCAGCCGTCTGAGCACGGACCTCAGCAAGAGCCTGAGCCTCTGCCCGAGCAATGCGATCTTGAGCAGCAGCGGTGCGGCGGGCGACTTGCTCGTCGAGCTTCACCTTGGCGTCTGCAGACATGGCCTTCGCGTCGGCTTTGGCTTGAGCAATGATGCTTTCCGCTTCGCCCTCAGCTTCACGCTGGCGCTTCTGATAGTCCGCGAGCAGACGTTGCGCTTCTTCGCGCATGCTGCGGCTTTCATCGAGCGATGTTTCGATCTGCTTGGCACGACCGTCGAGGAAGCCGGTCAGCATTTTGCCAACGCCTTGCCAGGCGAAGATGCCGATGACGATGATGAAGCCAATCAGGACCCAAAGGCTGGTGTCCTCAAGGATAGACTTCGACGCATAGTCGTCGCCGTGGCCTTCTTCGGCCGCAGCAAACGTCATGGTCTCGTAGGTGTCGATCTGATCGATCACTGAGCACCTCCTTGAGCAGCCGCGATGGCCGCATCCACGGCGTCATCGCTTGGCGTCTCGTCGATGAGAGCCATGACCACCGCGCGTGTGGTTTCCTTGGCCGCTTCGCGAACAGCCTCAGCTGCCTTAGCTGAGGTGTCGGCGATGCGCGCTTCAGCTGCCGTGATTTCAGCTTCCAGCTTGGCGTCGGTCTCCGCTTGCATTTTGCGGATCTCTTCGTCGATCTGGTCGCGTGTCTCTTGGGCAATCCGCGAGGCACGAGCGCGAGCGTCGGACAGGGCTTGCTTGTAGGCAGCTTCAGCTTCTTCCGCCTGCCGCTTAAACTCAGCAGCTTTATCGAAATCGTCGGCGATCCGCTGACGACGTTGCTCGATGATGCCGCCAAGGCGAGGCAGGAACACCCGGCTCATCAACAGATAGAGCAGGATGAAGAAGATCAGCAGCCAGAAGACCTGGCTTGCCCACGTGGTTGTGTCGAGTTGCGGCAGGCCGCCCGTAGCCTCGCCGCCTTCGGCTTCGGCCGCCAGGGCGGTGCCTACCAGCGCGAGTGCCGAAGCGGCACCCGCTTGGAGCCACCGGTTCATCAGTTCTTACGAGAAGAGGATGAGGAACGCGATGACGAGGGCGAAGAGGCCCGTTGCTTCGGTCAGAGCGAAGGCGATGAAGAAGTTACCGGTCAGACCAGCGGTGGCTGATGGGTTCCGGAAGGCGCCTGCCATGAAGTTACCGAACAGGATGCCGAGGCCGATGCCGACACCGAAAAGTGGGAGAACGGCGAGACCTGCGCCGATGTACTTAGCTGCTTCCGCGTCCATGATGTTACTCCTTGTGAAGCTCTTGCGAGCTGAGGTTTGCGGTTAAGGGTTGAAACTAGTGGCTCGGGTGGAGCGCATCCTGAAGGTAGATGCAGGTCAGGATCGCAAAAACGAAGGCCTGCAAGAACGCAACGAGGAATTCGAGAAGGAAGACGCCGACAATACCCAGCATAGGGACGATCGACAGAACCGAAAGAACGCCGCCTGCCGTCAGCAGGGTGCCGACAAAGCCAGCGAAGACTTTCAGGACCACGTGACCAGCCAGCATGTTGGCGAAGAGTCGAACTGCGAGGCTCACCGGGCGCGACAGGAACGAGACGATCTCGATCGGTGTGATCAGCGGCAGAAGCCAAAGCGGCACACCCGACGGCGCGAAGAGCTTCAGGAAACCAACGCCGTGCTTCAGCACGCCGTAGCCGACCACGAGGCCGACGGACAGGATTGCGAGCGTGAACGTCACAATGATGTGGCTCGTCACCGTAAAGCTGTGGATCGCATGCGGCGCGCCAGGGATCGTCGGCAGCAGGCCAAGGAAGTTAGCGAGGAAGACGAAGGTGAAGAGCGTGAAGACGAACGGGAAGAACTGGCGGCCTTCTTCGCCCATCGTGTCGTGCACCATCTTGGCGATGAATTCGTAGGCGACCTCGCCCATGGACTGGATGCCGGTGGGGATCAGTTGCAGGCGTTGGGTCGCCAGCGTGAAGAACAGAAGCGCTGACAGCACGATGAACATCATGAACAGCGACGAGTTGGTGAAGGCCAGGCTTACGCCATCGTTGAAGCTCAGCGGAAAGATCTCGACGATCTCAAACTGCTCCATCGGGTCAGCCGCCATCGGCTTGAGGAGGGCGGGGAGCACTTGGTCAGTCATTCCCATCGGGAACGTCCCTTTCTTCATCAGCGGCGGCGGTGTTGGCCGTCATGCCGCGGTATACTGTTCGGAGACCCGCCGCGAAGCCGATGGGCATCCCTAAAATCAATCCCACCACCGGATGCCCTAAAAAGTACCCAATGGTGTAGCCGAGCCCCGTACCCACGAAGACCGACACGACAAACTCAATCGCGATGCGCAGGCCGTCACCCGCTGAAGCGCCAAACGAAGCTTCGGCCTTTGTCTTGGCCTTCGGTTCCTCTCCGCGAGCTTTGGCTAGCCTTTCGCCAAAGTCATCGAGATCAGAACGATCACGTTCGTTGTCGCCCGTCATGAAGTCGGCTGGTTCCCTCTCGGTTCCGCGCCGCGATAGAATTCGCCGGGGCTCTATAGCCGCCCATCGCGCGGGTCAATGCATTGCGGCGTGGTATAAAGAGAAAGCTAGCGCCAAGCGCCACAGGGCATTAGGTCTCCAGCATGAATCAATTGGACTTGAGTCGAGGTGGAGAGGCGATGCTGCGCTACCTTGACGCTGACTTCGAGGTGCTTCGCGCTGGCAATTTCGTGCGTTGCGCCGTGACAGGCGAAGCGATTCTGCTTCGTAATTTGCGTTATTGGAGCGTCGATCGCCAGGAAGCTTATGTTGACGCTTCTGCTGCTAACAAAGCGCTTGATCAGGCGAAGGCCAACGGGGAGGGCTTCTGATGCAGAAAATCGCTTTGAGCTTAGGCGGGGCACTCTTGGTTTCAGCATGTGTCACGGCGGCTTCGACAGCGCCGGCGCTGGCTGAACCGGCCGCCGTTTCCTCCGCAGCGGCGCAAGAGACTCGGATGGAGCCGGGCTTGCGTCGAGGGCGGCTGGCTCAAGGCGGCATCAGCTTCTGGCAGACCGAGCCTGGCTCGGAAGTCTATATCGACAAGAAGCCTGTGCAGGTGGACCGCGACGGTCACTTTGTTCTGGGCTTTGAGCGGGACTTCCAAGGTAGTGCCCAGCTTCTCGTCGTGTTTCCTGACGGCGAGGAATATCGCCGCTTGGTCCCCGTGGAAGAGCGCGAGTTCAAGATCAGCCGCATCGATGGCCTGCCGGACAATAAGTATACCGACGAAGAGCTCGACCAGATTCGCAAGGAAACGGCGATGAAGGCCGAAGCGCGCAGTCAGCGGGCAAAGACTTCCTACTGGCGCGCTGGCTTCGATTGGCCCGTCCGCGGCCGGATATCCAGCAAGTACGGCAACCAACGCATCCTCAACGGCGTGCCGAAGCGTTTCCACTCCGGCACGGACATCGCTGCGCCGACGGGCACGCCCGTTTATGCGCCATCCACGGGCAAGATCACCTTGGCGCAGAGCGACTTCTACTTCGAAGGCGGCTTGATCCTGATCGACCACGGCCAAGAGGTGGAATCGGCGATGATGCACCTCTCGAAGGTGCTCGTGAAACCCGGCCAGATCGTCAGCAAAGGCGAAGTGATCGGCGCTGTCGGGAGTACCGGCCGCTCAACCGGTCCGCACCTTCACTGGACGATCAACTGGAAGGGCAAGCCCATGGATGCGGAGCTGCTGCTGCCGCCTATGGTGCCGCTGAGCCAGTAAGACCTCGAAGGGCTATTCGGGAAGAACCTGCTGGATTTCCTCGGGCAGGACATCGCCAAGCGATTGCGGCACGTCATCGGTGCGAACCAGCGGGCATTGGATCTCGTTCACTAGTGAGACTTCCTGTCCTGGCGCAGGTGCACCGGTCAGTACATTGATATTGGCCCAGTTGGCACCGGCATAAAGCGCTAGAGACGCAACGCCGTAGAACACCACCGTGCCGGAATGCTGCCGAGCAAAGCTCGTCACGACCTGGTTACGCAGGCCTTGGGTGATCAAGCCCGCGATGGCGAGGGGCCAAAGGATCGAGAAACCGCCCCGCTTCACCTCCGCGATCCGGTTGTTCCGCTCGTCGCGGCTCATGGAACCAACCCAAACCGCGGACGCCGCAGCCGCATACATCGCGAGGATGTGGACCCACCAACAGGGGAGCTCAGCCTGGTTGAGAATCGGGATTTCGGCCATCAGACCTGCCGCTGGCGTGCCCACATACTGGGCGATAAGATTGATCGCGATGGCGTAATAGCGCCCGGCTTGAGCAAAGGGATCGCGCCAAGCGGTGTCAGCCACCTGCCAGGCGTCAAACAGTGCTGTGAGCGCAAATACCTGAATAAGCAGCGTAAAAGCGATCCAGACGACCGATAGAGCCCGCCAAATCATTGGGACCCACCCTTCCCTCTAGAGTTAACGGATTGTTACCCCTGAACGCTTGCTGGTCAAGGCTTTGCGGGCCCTTTCGAGGGTGCATGCCGCTGTGTTCGCCGGTTGCACCCCCTGAACATTGTACCAAACTGTCGCAGCATCTCGTCGGGTCGTGAGGGTCTGCGCCATGGTTGCCTTATCGAACGGGTCCGCTGGGGAGAGTGGGGTTCGCTCGGTGAGCGCAGCGCTAGCGTTGCGCGGAGAGCCTGCGGTCGGAGGCACAAAGCTCGGGGTGGCGTTAGGAGCGAACTTTGAAGACCCATATCCTTTTAAGCGTGGCAGCGCTCGCCTTGCTGGCGGCCTGCGATCAGAGCAGCACACCCAGCGACCCGCCTTCGGTGGAGGCTGGCGTTGCGATCTCGGCGAATGAGGCCACGGTAGTGACGCTCAACGCGACGGTGATCGACCCCAAAGGCGATGCCACCCTGACCTGGTCGCAAGTGAGTGGCCCACCTGGTTCCTTCAGCGCTACGAATATCGAAGACCCCGACTTCATGGTGCCGCCGGTGCCGCGCAACGAGACCATCGTCTTGAGGCTGACGGCCACGAGCAGCTCAACCTCTCCTGTGTGGGACGACGTCACGATCAGTGTGGCGGATACCGGCCGGCGTGGGGCTTCTCCGCAAGACATCGAAGGCGGGGACCGCGACAATCGACGAGCGCGCGGGCGACCTGACCGCATGCAGGTTGAGAACCGCGAGGTCCGCTCTTTCGACGGCAGCAACAACAATGTGGCGAACCCGGATTGGGGGCGTGCCTTTGCCCACCTCAAACGTCTGGGCACTGCAGATTACGAGGATGGCGTGTCGAGCCTCGCGGGCGCAAACCGCCCCAGCGCCCGGCTGGTGTCGAACCTCGTGAGTGCGCAGGCGGATGGTGAAAGCCTGCCCAACGCCTTCGGCGGCACGGACTTCGTTTGGCAGTGGGGCCAGTTCCTCGACCACGATCTCGACCTCACCGATGGGGCTGAAGAGAGCGCGGATATTCCCGTGCCGTCGGGCGATGCCTTCTTTGATCCTAGCGGTGATGGGGGGCAGGTGATCTTCTTCAGTCGCGCCCTGTTTGACCCCGAAACAGGCACGGGCACGGACAATCCACGCGAGCAGGAGAACGAAATCAGCTCCTGGATCGACGGTTCGATGATCTACGGTTCGGATGATGAGCGGGCCCTGGCTCTTCGCGTGTCCGCAGACAGCCCATTCCTGGCCACCAGCGAAGGCAATCTGCTGCCTTTCAACGTGGACAGTCTTCCGAACGCGAATGGTTTCATTCCTGACCCGACCGAGCTTTTCCTAGCAGGTGATGTCCGCGTGAACGAACAGGTCGGCCTGGCGGTGATGCACACCCTATGGGTTCGCGAGCACAACAGGCTGGCGCAGATCTTGGTGGACGACAACCCGACGGTTTCGGGCGAGGTCCTATTCCAAGCGGCTCGGCGTCTGGTGATCGCCAAGCTCCAGCATATTACGTATGAGGAGTTTCTACCCGTCTTGATTGGCCCCAACGCTCTGCCGCCTTATGCGGGGTATGATGACAGTGTCGACGGCACGATCTTCAACGAGTTCAGCGTGGCCGCCTATCGGCTTGGCCATTCGATGCTCAACGAGCAGATGCTGCGCCTAGATGCGCAAGGCGCCGAAGTGGCGGACGGGCACCTTGGGCTCCGCGATGCCTTCTTCGCTGCCCACAACGTGCTGACCACGGAGGATAGCCTCGACCCTATCTTGCGCGGCCTCGCCGGTCAGAACCATCAGGCTGTTGACGCCAAGGTCGTATCGGACGTGCGCAACTTCCTCTTCGGTCTGCCAGGGCAGGGCGGCTTCGATCTCGTCTCGCTCAATATCCAGCGCGGCCGCGACCATGGCGTTCCGTCGTACAATGACGTTCGTGAAGCGGTGGGCCTGGTTAGAGCGACCTCGTTCGCCGATGTCACCACGGACACGGAGCTGCAGGCAGCTCTTGCCGAAGCCTATGGCTCAGTAGATGACATCGACCTCTGGGTCGGCGGGTTGGCTGAGGATCCTCTGTCGGTAGAGGGATCACAGCTGGGCGAGCTGTTCCGCGAGATCATGATCCTGCAATGGTCGGCTCTGCGCGACGGCGATCGGTTTTGGTATGAGCGCGATCTCACGCCGCAAGAACTCGACAGGGTGCGGAGCACAAGCCTTGCCCGCGTCATCCGCGACAATACCGGCGTGGGTGATGAGATCCAGGATAACGTCTTTATCCGGAACTAGCGTGGGTCCGGCTCACCCATTCCCTTGGCGAGCCGTTCGGTGATCGCCAGGGTGTCCACCGCCGCGTTGCGAAAGCTGGCTTGGGCATCGCTGCCACAAGCAAAGTGGCGCTCCGATGTAGCCGTGTACTGCTGATTGAAGGCTTCGATCATCGCTTCGCGCGTGGCCCGGATAGGCCGCTCGCCTTGCACCACTTCGCGCATACGATCGCGGAAGACCGCAACGTCGCCGTAGCTCGGGCAAACTTGGCTCAACCGATGCAAGCTCCCCAACTTGGCCGCGAGCAGCACCAAGTCTTCCTGGCGGGCGGTGAAGGTGTCCTTCGCCTCGGGAAGCTCGCCTTGAGCGGCGGCAAGGAACAGTGCGGCAGCAATCAGCATGCTTAGGACCTAGCAAATTTCAGCGCGCCTTGCACGGCCCGTCGCGTGTCATCCCACGCCACGCGCGACAGCGCTTCGGGCACGGACAAGAACGCAGCGTCCATAGCGTCGTCGCCTGGACGCATCTCACCGCTCACATACCGGCAGGCATAGTCGATCATCACATAGTGCGGATCGCCTTCCTTCTCGGGCAAGGCTTCGAAGACACCGATCAGCCCGAGGATCTCGACCTCGCAGCCCGTCTCTTCCAGCAATTCCCGCTTAAGGCCGTCTTCCAGCGGCTCGCCCATCTCGATCTTCCCGCCAGGAATCGACCAGTGTTTCTTGAACGGCGGACGGCCGCGCTGGATCAGCAGCACCTCATCGCCCTTGAGCACGACGCCGCCGACGGCAAGGATAGGACGCTGTTGGCTCATAAGGGACCTCATTCGTCAATGAACGCGCGTTATGCCTTTCGGGAGAGCCCCGCCGATCTAGGCGTTCACTTTGATCTCAAGATCACGGACAACTTTCCAGCACGTTACAACATTGCTCCCAGCCAGCCCGTGCCGGTCATTCTGCATGAGGGCGGTGCGCGGCGATATCAACTGGTGCGGTGGGGCTTTGTGCCCGCATGGGACCGGGAAGGGACCTTCCTCAAGAAGGCCATCGTCAACATTCGCTCGGAGACGGCTCACGAAAAGCCGATGTTCCGCCACGCCTGGAAGCGCCGCCACTGCCTCTTTCCCATGAACGGGTTCTACGAGTGGCGGACCGAGAACAAGGTGAAACAGCCCTACTTCATCACCACGGCGCCTGATGCGCCTCTGTTCGCCCTGGCTGGGCTCTTCGAGGATTGGCTCGGCGCGGATGGTAGCGAGATCCGTTCGGCGGCCTTCCTGACCCGCGAGTCCGACGGGCCGGTGCGCGACCTGCACACGAGGACGCCGCTCGTGGTCAAACCCAAGGACTACCAGCGCTGGCTCGAAGCGGATGAGCTCGACGACACGGCATCATGGGATATTGTTCATGCCCCGCCGACGGATTTTTGCTTTTGGCCGGTGGACCGGAAGGTCGGAAGCTGGAAGGTTCAGGGCGAGGGGCTCATTTCACCCATAGAGGATGGGGACTTGCGCTCTGAAGGAGCACCAGAGCCGGTGAGGACCCGGCTCTTCTAAAAGAGGGAACATTTCATGCTCAGATCCATTTTCATCATCCTGGCATTTTTGCCTGGGCTGGCTTTCGCTGCCGATCCGCTCACCCGCGCTGAAGTCGAGAACTTCGTGAAGGCCTCCGAAAAGCTTGAAGAGCTGAGCGGCAAATATCCTGAGCTCGAAGAAGAGTTCGACAATTACGACATGGACGATGCCATGAAGATGATGGACCAGATGTTCGCGTCTGACGGCTCGTTCCAGATGTTCTCCGTGGTGATGAAAAAAGTCAGCGACCATCCCAAGGCCAAGGGTGACGTGATGCGCATCGTCAAGAGCAACGGCTTCAAGTCCACGGACCACTTCGCGAAGGTCGGTGACCGCATCATGGCGGCTGAAATGGCTTCGGAAATGTCGAAGGACGATCTCGAGCAAATGCGCATGCTGGCGCAAATGCCGGAGTCGCAGCTCAACATGATCCCAGGCCCGATGCGCGCCATGGCCCAGATCGCTCCTAAGATCGCTGCCGTCGTCGAGTCGGTTCCTGCGAGCGACAAGAAGCTCGTTAAGGAGCTGAAACCCTTCGATAGTTTCCAGAACTAAGCGCTTGGCCTGAAAGGGCCACTGCATTTTTTACTGAAAAACGGCAAAACGCCCCTAGGCAGGCCCTGGGGGCGTTCCAATATCGGACGGGTCGGCAGCGATTGTCGATCCGCTGAGCTTCCGTAGGCTGAGCGGCACCTCAACCGTCTACGGGAGGCTAGACATGATCCGTGTGCTTAGCGCTGCAGCGCTCTTTATCCCCGGCCTAGCATTTGCTGGCGAACCCCTCACCCAAGCCGAGGTCGATCAATTCGTTGAGGTGGCGGAAGCCCTCGACGCGATTGACGATGAGCTGGATGGCGATATCGATCTTGATGTCGACCTCGATTTTGATGACGTGTTCGACCTTGCCGACAACATGTTCGATAGCGACGGTGACCTAACGCTCACGGACGTTCTCATCGACGCCATCGAAGACGACGAAGAGGCGCTGGAAGCCTTCGAAGACGCTATCAAAGAAGCCGGCTTTGAGGATACAGAAGCTTTCGCCGATGTGAGTGACCGCGTTATCGCAGCCGTGATTGCCATCGAGATCGACGAGAGCGACCTTGAAGAACTCAAAGAAGTCGGTGAACTGACAGAAAAGCAGCTACGCTTCTTGCCGGAAGCCGTCCGCGACCTTGTGGATATCGCGCCAAAATTGGCTGCAGCCGTGGAGGCTGTTCCTGAGAGCGATATCGAGCTCGTCGAAGACAGCGGTCTTCTCGACTAACGAACCCCGAGGCGCTCGCTCCCACCCGGTTCTCGGGGGCGGGCGCCACCCCTATTCGAAGTGCTGGAACTGCTCGCGGAGCGGTGCGCTGTCTTCGACCCCGATCTTGTCGTAGGCCGCATTCAGCCATTTATCGGCAGCTTCCCGACCAACTTCTTTCAGTTCACGAAGAAAGCCGATGTCGGTGTCCATCTTGGTGCCTAGCGGATAGTCCTTCAGCACCTCGTCCGCCCGAATGGCGTGGTAGCGAATGTCCGAAAGCTGGTCGCGATACTCGTCCTTGATCCAGCCATCACGCAACAATTTCTGCACGAATGAAATCGCCCGCATCTCCTTTAGCAGTGCTGCGTTGAAGGTAATTTCGTTCAGGCGGTTGTCGATCCTGTCGACGGTTTTGGGAATGTCCTGCCGGGCCACCGGATTGATGTGCACCACGAGCAAATCCTGGACATCGGTCTCGTAGAAGAGAGGCCACAGCGACGGATTACCCATATAGCCGCCGTCCCAGTACGCATCGTCGCCAATCTCCACCGCCTGGAAAAGGTGGGGCAGGCAAGCCGAAGCCATCACCGCGTCCGGGGTGATGTCACTGTTCTCGAAGACCTTCACCGTCCCTGTACGGACGTTGGTCGCACTGATGAATAGCTTGATCTTGTTGCAGGCTCGCAGCCGCTCGAAATCGACGAGCTTCTCCAACGTGTCCTTCAACGGGTTCCAGTTGGTCGGGTTCAGCTGATAGGGTGAGAACGCAGAAGTCGCGGCGGCTAGCGTTTGCTGACCCCACTGCTTCATCCACTCCGCTGCAAACGGAATGGGCGAGGCAATGGGTAG
>JABSRH010000250.1 GCA_013215175.1 Parvularculaceae bacterium
TGCGCGGGTCCTCAGCTCAGACTTTAGTCCGTTTGGTCGCTATGTTTATCTGTCTACGAACGCTTTTGTGCACAACTCAAGTGCTATCAAGCCTAAGCCAACGTCGGCGGATAATGACCTTATACTGAGGTTCAACGGCGTGGGGCAGATCGACAGCTTTTGGGAGGTGCGGCGTGCAGGTGCAGCCTTGCTGCACACACTGCCCGATGGCGACGTGTTGCTCGCTCAACATAAGCAGGGCACATCGAAGCTCACGCGGTTTTCCTCGTCGGGTACGCAGAAGTGGTCGACCACTTTCTCCTCGTCTGCGCCATGCCATCAGCTCCTCAGGGATGCGATTTCCGTCATCTGCCTGCCTAGGAGGTTGGCGCGAGGCGCTCTGTACCCGAAGTTTCTTTTGTCGAGTGGCGACAGGCTCGACGGCCTTCGGTTCCCCGCGAGCTCTCCTGCGCGGGTGCCGGCGCAGGCAGTTGCAAGCGGTCCTTCTGGTAAGGTGATTTTTGGCGGGCCACTCAGCCGCACGAATGGCAGCCTCACTCTCGTGCAGCGTAAGGCGGGTGAGACCGTCTTGCTGCGGCCTGATCTGAGCGGTCAGGACCGCACGGCGACGGTCCAGCGTCGGAACGTTCCTTTCCTCCCGCTCTTCCAGCGGGACTACAAATGCCGGGTCCACGTCACCACGGGCCTGCGCGCACCTTACGAAGTGGTCGTCGAACTGGCCTCATCGGGCGAAGAGGTGGCGCGGCAGACAGTGACCGACCAATCGGTGCCCTCGTTCGAACTGTTGCACGGCAAAGAGTACAACATCACCGCGCGCGAGAACCAAGGATCGGGCCGAACTGTCAGCAGCACCGTCACCCCGTCTTGCGTGGTGAACCTGCAATAGCTTGGCGGGCTGGTCCGGCAGCCCGTTACACTTCGCCACAAAAATCCCCCGGATTGGGACGCGCCAGTGACATGGGGGCCCCACCTTTGTCGGGTCGCAGGATGCTTCCTGCGCCAGTCATGATAAAGGATGCCCCCAATGACCTTGAAAACGATTCTGATCTCGTCTGCCCTGATTGCTGGTTTGGCCACAGCGACCGCGTCAGCTCAGCCTGGTCGCGGTGAGCCGCCGCGCACCCGTGATGAAGTGATTGAGCGCGCTGCCGAACGCTTCGAGCGTGCTGACAAGAACGCTGACGGTTATATCAGCGAGGACGAAGTGGGCGGCAAAGGTCGCCGCGGCAAGATGATGAAGCGCATGTTCTCGATGCAAGACGCCAATGAAGACGGCTTAGTCACCCTGGAAGAAGTCCAGGACCACGCCCTCGAGCGCTTCGACACCATCGATGCCAATGGTGACGGCGAGTTGAGCGACGATGAGCTCGAAGCCGCCCAAGAAGAGCGACGCGAGAAGCGTCAGCAACGCCGCGGATGACGAACCCCGCGCCCTCAGCTGCAAAGCTTCTGCTCGTCGATGACGAGCCGTCGATCCGAGAACCCCTGGCCGACTTCCTCCGGCGAGAACAGTTCGAGGTAGTCGACGCAGCGGACGCGGCTGAGGCACGCGGCTATGTTGCCGAGCAGCGTTTCGATCTGGCGCTGCTCGACATCATGATGCCGGGCGAAGACGGTCTCTCACTCGCCCGGTATCTCCTCTCCTCGCAGGACCTCCCAGTCATTCTGCTCACTGCGCGGACGGAGGAGACGGATCGCGTGGTGGGACTTGAGCTGGGTGCTGACGATTACGTCGCCAAGCCTTTCTCCCCACGCGAACTGGTGGCCCGCATCCGTGCGGTGCTGAGGCGAGGTGCCCGCCAAGCAGCGCCGGAAGGGACGCCTGAAGCCTACATCTTTGATGACCTCACCATGCAGCTCTCGACGCACCAACTGATCGGCCGGGCCGGCGAAGAGATTAGCCTCACCGGTGGGGAGTTCCGCCTCTTGCAGGTCCTCGTTGAACGCGCCGGTCGCGTGGTGAACCGCGACGATTTGCTGGAGCTAACGCAAAATCGGCGTGCTGATGTCTTTGATCGCTCCGTGGACAATCAAGTCAGCCGCCTGCGCCGCAAGATCGAGCGCGACGCAGCCTCTCCGGCCTTGATCAAAACCATCCGTGGCGGCGGCTACACCCTTGCTGCAAAGGTCTCGCGACGGTGAGGTTTCCCCGCTTAGGCCTGTCGGCGCGCCTGACCTTATTGACGATCTGCTTGGTGCTCTTCAGCCAGCTGATCAATGCCTATATCCTTGTGCGCGCGCAAACTGTCTTGCGTGAAGAGCGCTTCCAGGCGGTGCTCAACGAACGTGTTGTGCAAAGCTATCGCGTGGTAGAACTGTCACCAGGCGTGAGCCGCCGCATGCAGCGCCGCGGCGGTCCTCGCGGGGCGAAGATTGTTCCTAAGCCCCGACCCGAGGGCGAGCGCGACCCGGCCATGGAAGCAACCCTGGTCGGTTTGCTTGCTGAGGAGGGGTTCACGGATCGATTGGTTGAGGTGCGCAAACTTGAAGTGGGTCGTGAGGGAGATCGCCGACCTGGTGTCGCGCTAGCCGTCCAACTGACCAACGGGAAGTGGCTGCAATCCGTGGTGCCCATGCCGCCCTCGGCAAAGCCGCCATGGCGGCCAATCATCGCGCAGACGATCTTGCTCAGTTTGATCCTTACACTGCCGGCCATATGGATTGGTCGGCGCGTCGCCATGCCCTTGCGTGATCTGACGGCGGCGGCGGATGGGTTCCTCACTGGTAAGCCTTCACCACCTTTGCCAGACAAAGGCCCGCCTGATGTGCAGGCGCTCAGCGCAGCCTTTGCTCAACTGGAAGAGCGGATCATGGGCGCGCTGGAAGAAAAGTCGATGATGATCGGCGCCATCGGGCACGATCTGCGGACGCCACTCGCATCCCTCCGCATACGTGTTGAGTCCGTTGCGGATGACCAGCTTCGCGACGACATGATCGCTTCGATCGACCAACTTGGCGTGACGTTGGATGATATTCTGACCTTCTCGAAGGCCACCCGTGCAGAAGCGCTGGAGGATGTGCGGACGGATGCCCTCACTCGGCGCCTGGCTTCGTCCTATGAGGCGGACAAATTATCGGTGAGCAAGCACCAAGCCGTTACCTTGCGCTGTGCTCCCGAGGCGGTACTCCGTGCCCTGCGGAACTTGGTGAACAATGCGTGCCAGCACGGAGGGCGAGCTGCTCTTGTTGTCGACCTGCACGGCGAACAGGTCATCTTCCACGTGGAT
>JABSRH010000251.1 GCA_013215175.1 Parvularculaceae bacterium
CGCGTCGAGGTGCAAGTTCAGCTCGTCGAAGCCGCCAAGGGCATCGAGGTGTAAGTTGAGAGCATCCAAGTGCAGGTTCAGCGCGTCGAGGTGGAGGTTCAGGGCATCCAATTGGAGGCCAGCACCTGAAAGGCTGTCGAGCGCGTCGAGATGCAGATTGAGGGCGTCTAAATGCAGGTTCGATGCATCGAATACGGACAATGCATCAAGGTGCAAGGTCAACGCATCGAGGTGGAGGTTGAGCCCGTCAAACGCTGTCAGCGCGTCGAGGTGCAAATTGAGGGCGTCGAGGTGAAGGTTGCTCGGCGTTAGACCCAAGGCATCAAGGTGCAGGTTGTCAGGCTGAAACGTCCCCCAAAAGACATCGGCGTTGCCGCTCAGAATGTCCTGGTTTCCCGATAGCGCGTCGAGGTGAAGGTTCAGCGCATCGAGATGCAAATTGCTGCTGGCGAACCCAAGCGCATCCAGATGAAGGCTGGTGCTCCTGAAATTAAGGGCATCCAGATGCAGGGTGCTTGGCGCGAAAGACTGTTGGAGCGCGTCCAAATGCAGCGTGAGTGCATCAAGGTGCAGCGTTCTTTCCTGAAAAGTGGGCGAGGTTGTCTCCATTGGCCCGATTGATGCGCCGTAATCAGCGGCGGTGGCTGTGCCTACAGCCAGTGCACCAGCGGCAACACCCAATAGTAGTCTTGGCATAATAAACTCCCGTGAAAGTAGACCGGTTTAGGCAAATGTTAAAAAACATTGCTTCTTGGTTAACGCACGGCGCCCACCAGTCCGCAACCTATGCGGGTTTAAAATGGGCGGAATTCAGCAGGTTAACACCGCTCAGCGATTCGAATTATAGTTATTGATCGGTATTTTACGATTTCGCTGACGAACTTAACGGTCAACGTAGTGCCGAGTTTGACGTTGGCATTTCATGCTAAGCACACGCGAAAGATGCATTCTGGGGCGGGGTCTTTTCGTCGTCGGGATTTTCGGCCATAGGCCGCGACAAGACCGAGCCGCCTCGTTATTGTGCGGCGCGACAAAGGGATTTTTTGCGATGCGTCTTTCGATGCTGAAGGCAAAGCTGCACCAGGCCACGCTGACGATGACCGACCTGCATTATGAAGGGTCGATCGCCATCGATACGGAGCTGCTCGAAGCTGCCGGCATTCTGCCCCACGAGCGTGTCGATGTTTGGAACATCACGAACGGCGCGCGGCTGACGACCTATGCTTTGCCGGCGGAGGCTGGGAGCCGTCAGATCATGTTAAACGGTGCTGCCGCTCGGCACGCTCACACGGGCGATCAGGTCATTATTGCGGCCTTCTGTGAGGTCGAGGCCGAAGAGGCTCGCGACCACAAGCCGACAGTTGTCCTGATGAATGAGGACAATTCGGTGAAGGCGATCTTGCGCGACTAAGGCTGCGACTGACGCGCCCGGCTTTTCAGCGGCGGCCGTTTGCGGCAAGCCGTGGGCATGAAGCTTCGAACACTCACCCGCCTCGCCCTTCTTTCCGCCATGATGGCGCCCGTCAGCGCTGCTGCTCAGCAGGAGCTGACGCTTGAGCGCCTTTTCGCCAGCCCGAGTTTGGCGGGGACAAGCCCCCGCTCTGTCGCCTACTCGCCGGACGGCAAAATGGTGACGTTCCTGCAGGCGCGCGAAGATGATGCTGCGCGCCTCGACCTTTGGGCCTATGATGTCGAGACCGGCGAAGCGGCGATGCTTGTCGACTCAAAAAGTCTGGAGCCGGAGGGTTTTGAACTCTCGGAAGAGGAAAAGGCACTACGTGAGCGCAAGCGCATCGCAAGCTCGACCGGTATTGTTCAGTACCAGTGGGACTCAGAGGGCGAGCGGATCTTGGTGCCGCTGGCCGGTGATCTCTTCTTGGTGGAGCTCGATGATAAATCTGTACGCCAACTGACTGACACCGAGGGCTTCGAGTACGATGCCAAAGTGAGCCCTCAGGGCGGTTACGTGAGCTTCTTGCGAGACGGCGCTTTGTTCACGATTGACCTCAGCAATGGGCGAGAGCGGCAGATCTCACCTGACCCGGAACCGGGGGTGACTTATGGCACCGCGGAGTTCGTCGCTCAGGAGGAGATGAACCGCTACACCGGTAATTGGTGGTCGCCCGATGATTCGATGATCGTTTACACGCGTACGGATGAAACGAGCGTCGATATCATTCCGCGCTTTGATATTGCCGCTGGTGAGGTATCGGTGATCGAGCAGCGCTATCCGCGTGCTGGCCGACCGAATGCTGTGGTGGATCTCTTCGTCAAACGGCTGGATCGCCGTCGCCCGACGAAGGTGGAGTGGGGTGCTTCTGAGGATACTTACCTCGCGCGCGTCAACTGGGCGTCGAGTGATCGCCTCTACATGCAAACGGTGAACCGAGACCAGACGGAGCTGACGCTCAGCCAAGTTGACCTCAAGTCTGGTGAGTTGACTGAGACGTATAAAGAAGAACAGCCAAACTGGATCAACCTGTCGGATGATTTCCGAGCTCTGAGCTCAGGCGACCTGCTCTGGACCACGGAGGAAACGGGGTTCCGGCATATCATCAAGATCGCTGAGGACGGTGAGACAACGCAGGTCACGCAAGGTGATTGGGTGGTGCGTTCGGTCGGCGCCATCGATGAAGAGGCCGGCATGGTCTACTTCACGGCGTCGAAGGATACGCCGCTCGAGCGGCACCTTTATCGCGTAAGCTATGTTGAGCCTGGCGAACCGGAGCGCTTGACGCCGCTTGGTTCGAATTGGGGTGTGCGGATGGCTCCCGATGGGCAGAGCTATGTCGGTACATCATCCAACGCGACGACGCCTTCGCAAGTGGCGATCTACACGATTGAGGGTGAGCGTGTCGCTTGGGTTGAAGAGAATGCTCTCAACGGTGATCACCCTTACGCGCCGTTCCTCGACACCCACTCGGCGCCCGAATTTGGCACGCTGACAGCGGAAGATGGGCAGGTGATGCACTATTCGATCATCAAGCCGCACGACTTTGATCCGAAAAAGACGTACCCTGCCATTCTGAACGTCTATGGTGGTCCGGGCGTGCAGCGGGTCACGAACACATTTGGCCGGGGCTTGCTATTTGATCAATATAAGCAGCAACAAGGCTATGTGGTGTTCCAGCTCGACAACCGTGGCTCTACCGGCCGGGGTAAACGCTTCGAAGACACGCTCTATCGGTCGATGGCTGGGGTTGAGGTGACGGATCAGG
>JABSRH010000252.1 GCA_013215175.1 Parvularculaceae bacterium
GTCTTTGAAGCCAGAGAAGGCCTGCGCGATCTCATTCTCTACCGTAAGATCCGCTCGCAGATGATCAGCGGACGCAAAATAGTACCACGCCCGCGAACGATCATAGCGATCGTCGCCATCCACACCGAGCTCTTGCTTGGCTTCGGCCTTCTCAAACGCCGTCATGGCCTCCACATCGGCCTTGGAGCGCGTCTCGCTGGCGATTTGGAAAAGGGCTTGCCGATAGGATGTCCGCAGGTCTTCACCCAGCGGTGAGTTCGGGTTCGCGTCAGTGATCAGCGCTGGCAGCATGGCCGCCGCCGCGCGCAGATTGTCAACGCGTCCGTTGTCGGCTTCAGCTGTGGATGCAGCAAGATCAGCCGACAAAATCCGTGTGGTGATAAGTGCCGCTAAGGCTTCGATGTTGGCGGCGCCAAGGTCGATGGTATCCGCAAATGCTGGGTCCCGTCGATCGAACAAGACGCTCATCCGATCAAACTCAAGAATGGCCCCCGCTCGGTGGCTGGCCAGCACCATATAGGCGCTCGACTGGCCCGGATTGGTCAGGCTGAGCCCCGGCATCGCGTCCAGCGCGGCAATTAATTCAGGGGCAGGCTGACGAAGTGCGTCATCGACCGCAACGACTGCAAACGTCTCTTCGCTGTCACAGGCAGCTGCAGAGAGGGTGGCGAACAAGAGCAGGCTTCGGCGCAACATCGTTCAGGTTTCCTCTCCGGCTGCTCGTTTCCCGTTTAGGCGGCGGCCTCTTTAGCCCGACGCTTGCGCATATGCGGCTCAAGTTCTTTCTTCCGCAGACGCACCGTTTTCGGCGTGATCTCCACCAGTTCATCGTCGCCGATATAGCTAATCGCCTCCTCAAGAGACAGGCGGCGCGGCGGCGTCAGGCGGACAGCGTCGTCCTTACCCGCGGCGCGGATGTTGGTCAGCTGCTTCGCCTTCAGCGGGTTCACGTCCAGATCGTCGGGCTTGGCATTCTCGCCGATGATCATGCCTTTATAGACCTTCTCGCCTGGGCCAATGAACAGCACACCCCGTTCTTCAAGGTTCCAAAGCGCGTAGGGCACCGAGTCGCCGTCGCCGTTGGAGATGAGCGCGCCCTGGCGGCGTGCCTCGATCTGACCTTTGTGTGGGGCATGCTCAAGGTAGGCACGGTTGATCACGCCGGTGCCGCGCGTGTCGGTGAGAAATTCCGAATGGTAACCAATCAGCGAGCGCGCGGGCGAGTGCAGAATGATCCGCGTCTTTCCGCCCCCGGAAGGGTTCATCTCCACCAGCTCAGCCTTGCGCATGGTCAGCTTCTCGATGACCGAGCCTGTGTGCTCGTCGTCGACGTCGATGGTCACTTCTTCTATGGGCTCAAGCAGGTTGCCGTTCTCATCGCGGCGCGTCACCACTTGCGGGCGACTGACGGCCAGTTCGAAACCTTCGCGGCGCATGTTTTCCATCAGCACGCCGAGCTGAAGCTCGCCGCGGCCCGCCACTTCGTAGGCGTCGCCAGTATCGCTTTCGGTGACCTGGATGGCCACATCCCCCTCGGCTTGGCGGAAGAGACGTTCACGGATGACCCGGCTCTGCACCTTGTCGCCTTCACGACCGGCGAGCGGGCTATCGTTGGGCGCCACGCGGATCGACAGCGTCGGCGGATCGATCGGCTGCGCAGGCAAAGCCTCGCTGACGGGCAAATCGCAAAGTGTGTCGGCCACCGAAGCCTTCTGGAAACCGGCGAGGGCGATGATGTCGCCGGGCAAGCCTTCGTCCACAGGCTGGCGAGCCAAACCGCGGAACGCGAGCACCTTGGTCACGCGCACGCGCTCAACTTCGCTACCGTCCGCTGACAGAGCTTTCATGGTCATGCCAGGCTTCACAACGCCAGCCGTGACGCGGCCCGTGAGGATGCGCCCGAGGAAATTGTCGGCCTCCAGCGTGGTGGCCAGCATCTGGAAAGGCTGATCCGCGGCATCGTCGGCCACCGGTGGCGGCGGCACGTGGGCGATGATCCGTTCAAAGAGGGGCGCTAGATCCTTGCGATCGCCGTCGAGCTCGTCCGAAGCCCAGCCGTCTCGGCCTGAGGCGTAAAGGACGGGGAAGTCGAGCTGCTCGTCATTCGCGCCCAGGGCAGCGAAGAGGTCAAAGGCGGCGTCGAGGGCTTCATCGGGCTCCGCCTGCGGACGATCAACTTTGTTGAGGCAGACGATGGGGCGCAGACCCAGCGCCAGCGCCTTAGACAGCACAAACTTCGTTTGCGGCATGGGTCCTTCGGCGGCATCGATCAGCAGGACGCAGCCGTCGACCATCGACAGGATCCGTTCCACCTCGCCGCCAAAGTCGGCGTGGCCAGGCGTGTCGACGATGTTCACCCGCACGGGCGCCTCGCCCTTGTCCCACAGCACGGAGGTGGCCTTGGCGAGAATGGTGATCCCGCGCTCGCGTTCGATGTCGCCCGAGTCCATGGCGCGTTCGGCCATGTCCTGGTGCGCCTGAACGGTGCCGGACTGGCGGAGCATTTCGTCAACCAGGGTCGTTTTGCCGTGGTCCACGTGGGCGATGATCGCGATGTTGCGCAGTTGTTCGGTCATGCTGGGCCGTTGCCTGCACCTATTGTGCAATGCAAGAGGGAATCAGTCGCGCCCCAACAGTTCCGGGCCATGGGTGAGGATTTCGGGCCACCATATCTCCACCACGAAGAACAGCGTCCCGACGGCCAAAAGTGCGGTGATCGGGACCAAACCAGCTGCGAGCGCACGCTGGGCACCCGCTGACCAGGTATGGATCGGACGCCGGATGAGCAGCTCCGCCACGACTAAATTCGGGACGTAGAACGCAAACGCCATGATCTGGTCGACGCTGCCCCGGAAATCACGCTGATGGCCCGCGCCATCGAGGAGCGCGAAGAAGAAGCCGTATTCAATCCGATAAAGCCATGAGCCTATCGCCAGCGCGAACAGCCGAAAGACCCAAGCACGGTGTTCAGCGATGCGGCCACGCATCGCGGCTAACGGGGCCATGACGCCGCAGACCGCCATCGCCGCGCCATAGCCAGCGAAGCCGATGCTCATCACTGGCCCACCGACGGTGCCGCCAAGCGCGATAAAGGAGAGCCCTCCCACACCGGCGACGACTGCGGCGAATGCGTAAAGGCTGCCGATCGCGCGATGCACACGGTTATGGCGCTTTCTGATCGCCTCAATGAACTGGAGTGGCCCGAACAGGA
>JABSRH010000253.1 GCA_013215175.1 Parvularculaceae bacterium
TGTGCGCTGGTCGATCACCTCGTCGGTGCCCACCTGCAACAGCAGGTAAGAACCACCTTGAAGGTCGAGACCCAGGGTAAGACCCGTGTCCATCAGGCCGGGCACCTTGCGGTCCGGGAAGAAATTCGGCGCCGTCACATAGGCGGCAAAGGCGACGAGCAGCGCGATGCTGATCGTCTGCCAACGGTTAAAGCGTAACAAGGCTCGGCTGTCCCTTTAGTCTTTGGCGTCTTTTTCGTCTTTTGCTGGCTCATTCTTGCCGCGAACGTCGCTCAGCGTGGCTTTGATCGCCTGCACCTCTACGCCCTCGGCCAGTTTCACCGTCACCTCGGCACCGTCGGACACTTTCGTGACTTTTCCGACAAGACCGCCAGCGGTCACCACCGTGTCACCGCGCTTCACGCCCTGGACCAGTTCTTCGTGCTTCTTGCGAGCCTGTTGCTGCGGACGGATCAGCAGGAAGTAAAAGACCACAAAGATCAACACGAAAGGGATGATCGACATGATGGGGTTCTGGGCGGGCACGGCGGCAGGAGCGGCAGCGGCGGTCAGACCCACCAACGACGAAAGCGTGAACATAAGAAAAAGACTCTTTTCTGGTACGAAACGGATGATCGGCCAGCCCTATAGGCTGCGCGAGGGCCCCACGGCAACCATGCGAGGGAGCCTAGCGGCATCCAATCGTGTCTGGACGGGGCGGTTGGGCATCGCCGCGGCGTAGATCGCCTCGGCCGAGGTGCCCTGGTCGTGGCCAATCTCGATGAATGCTGAGCCGCCTGGGGTCAGAAATTGCGCCATAATCGCCGCGCATTCGCGGTGCGCAGTCAGGCCATCGGCGCCAGAATAAAGCGCCATATCAGGCTCATATCCCGCCACGCTCTTGGGCAATTCTGTCGCGTCAGGAATGTATGGCGGGTTGGCGAGGATTAGATCGAAACCCTGGTCCAGCTGCTCCGCAGCATCGGCAAAGCGCGCGATTTGAAGATCGGCTCGATCGGTGAGCTGCAAAGCCTCGCGGTTGCGCCCAGCGATCGCCAGCGCCTCGTCGCTCGCGTCGATGCCTATACCAGTGGCGATTGGTAGATCGGCAAGCACGGTCAACAACAGGCAACCGGAGCCAGTCCCCAGATCCAGCACCCGCGTAGGCGGAGTCTCTGACGCTAGCGCAGCCTCCACCAGCATCTCCGTTTCCGGCCGCGGGATCAGCACGCCGGGGCCTACCTCAAACGTATAATCCCAAAAATCCTGACGCCCGAGGATGTAGGCCACCGGCTCCCCTGCCCGGCGGCGCGCTATAAAGGCCGCAAGCTGATCGGTCGCAGCGCCGATGGGATCAAACTCGGTGGCGATGAGCTCGGCTCGGTCCTTACCCGTGGCCTCTTGTAACAGGAGGCGGGCGTCGAGGTCCGGCGTCGAGGTGTCGGTCCCGCTCAGCTCTTGCCGGGCCCAGGCCAACGCTTCGGCGAGCGAGCTATCGGCGGTGATCACGCCTCGTCGTTCATCGCCGCAAGGCGCGCGGTTTGATCTTCGACCACTAAGGCGTCGATCAGCTCATCCAGAGCCTCGCCAGCGATGATCTTGTCGAGCTTATGGAGCGTTAGGCCAATGCGGTGATCGGTGACCCGGCTCTGAGGGAAATTGTAGGTGCGAATGCGCTCAGAACGATCGCCAGAGCCCACCTGGCTCTTGCGATCCGCAGAACGCTCGGCATCAATCCGAGCCCGCTCAGCGTCATACAGCCGTGCACGGAGCACCTTCATCGCCTTGGCACGGTTCTTATGCTGAGACTTCTCATCTTGCTGGATGACGATCAAACCCGTGGGCAAGTGGGTGATGCGCACCGCCGAGTCCGTGGTGTTCACGGACTGACCACCCGGCCCGGAGGCACGGAACACATCCACACGAATGTCCGCGTCGTTGATCTCGATATCCACGTCTTCCGGCTCTGGCAGCACGGCCACCGTCGCTGCCGAGGTGTGGATCCGGCCTTGCGTCTCCGTCTCTGGCACACGCTGCACGCGGTGTACGCCGCTTTCATATTTCAGCTTACCGAAGACGCCATCGCCTTGGACCGAAGCTTGAATTTCCTTGTAGCCACCAACGCCGCTCTCAGAGGAATCAAGCACCTCGACCTTCCAGCCTTTATCGCCAGCATAACGCTGATACATCCGGAACAGATCGCCCGCGAACAAAGCAGCCTCGTCGCCGCCGGTGCCTGCGCGCACCTCAAGGATGACGGGCGCATTGTCCGCCTTGTCCTTCGGCAGCAGCATGATCTGCAGCTGCTCTTCGAGGGCCGGGATCCGCTCTTTGAGGTCCGCCGCCTCCTCACGGGCCATCTCCGCCATATCGGCATCGTCACCCGCCATCATCTCCTCAGCATCCACCAGCTCTTGGCGCGCCGACGTGAGTTCAGTGGCCGCCTCGGCGATGGGCTTCAGCTCAGCATGCTCCTTCGACAGCTTCACGATAGCGTCGGCATCGGAGGCCGTCTGCATCTCCGCCTCTACGGCCTGAAACCTAGCAATGACGGCGTCGAGTTTGTCCTGGGGAATCAAGGTGAGTTACTTCTCTGGCTGGGCCTTGCCCCATGCCACGGATTGGGCGGCAATCGCAAGCGAAGCCCAAAGTTAGGCGCGACCGTTACAGGAACCACTATTGGGCTCCTTCGACCAATTCCCCAGCCACAAGAAAGCCCCGCCGCTTAGGAGCGACGGGGCCTGGGGTTCCAATGAAATCGGAAAGCTTACGCTTGAGCCTGCTTACGACGGCGAGCAGCGACGAAGCCAAGAGCCGGAGCAAACAACAGAGCAGCAGCTGGTACCGGAACGGGGTCCGTGTTGATCAGGTCGTCGCCATTGCCCAAGATGTTGCCCGAAGAATAAACGGCTGTGCCGGATCCACCATTCGTGAAGGTGAAGCTGCCGAGATCTCTGAACTCGAACAGGATGCCGCGGAAAGAACGCCCGGTGATCAGGAAGTTGGCGCCGGTGCTAATGTTGTCACCAGCATCAAAGCCGTCGAATATACCGGACGCGACAGGCGATACGAAGACGTTCTCGATGCGGTCTGCGTTGCCAGCAAGCACCAAGTCTTTGAACAGATCGAGGCTCATCATGTCCCCTGCCTCGATATCGCGGAACCCTACCACGCCAAGGTAATTGCCATTGCTCAGGCTGAACGTGAGCGAGCCATC
>JABSRH010000254.1 GCA_013215175.1 Parvularculaceae bacterium
AACCAAAAAACAGCACACCCACTTATTCCCCCAAACCCCACCCATGCTACAACCCCGCCATCGGCAGGGCTGGGACGTTCCGGATCGTCAACGAGCGCCTGTCGTGATGCAATGCTCCGTAGGGCGACTGTAATGGACGTGAGCTTTAAGTTAGGCCGTTCGGAACGTAGAGAGCCTGCATCGCTCTGGCGCACGGACCCGGTGGGACGGGCTCATGCCGCAGCACACCCCTGACAACGAACCCATACGCAGCGGCAACGCGCGCCAGAGCTTCCCAGACTCCATTCTGTCCGCGAAAGCGGATGGTCATCGTGCCCGGCACACAAAATGTCCAGCCGCTAACCCCTGGCCCCACCCGCCAACCTCGGCTAGCGCTCGGGCGTGCCTGATATCTCCGCCCTCGCGTTCGCCATCGTCGTGGTGGTGAGCTTTCTCGGCTCCGCCGTGACCGCCGCCTTCTCCATCGGCGGGGGCTTGATGTTGATCGCCGTGGTCAGCTGGCTTTTGCCGCCCGCAGCGGTGATCCCGGTGCATGGCGTCATCATGCTGGGCAGCAATGCCGGGCGATCTGTCCTCCTGATGCGACACGTGGATTGGAACATCATTGGCTGGTTCAGCGCAGGGGCTGCGGTAGGCGGCTTACTCGGTGCACAGATCGTGTTTGGCCTGGACCAACGCGTGTTGAGGCTCGCCATCGCTGGCTTCATCCTCTTCACCCAATGGGGCCCAAAGATCGCCCTGCCGCTAGGCGCGAAATTCTACGCTATCGCAGGCAGCCTTTCGATGTTCATTACCTTGTTCGTCGGGGCCTCAGGACCGTTCATGACGTCGATCTTGGCACGGATCGAGCACTTCAGCCGCATGGCGCTGATCGCCACGGCGGGCGCCTGCATGACCATTCAGCACGGCGGCAAAGTTGCCATCTTCGGCTTTGGCGGCTTTGACTTTGGCCCTTGGCTACCGCTGATGATCTCAGCGCTAGTGGCCGGGGCTTTGGGCACATTCCTCGGCACACGAATTTTGAAGCACATTGACGAAGCTCTCTTCCGCAAGGTGCTGCGCTACTTGCTCAGCGGCCTTGCAGGCTGGCTGGTCATCTTGGCCTTCTCAGAATAGCGAGAAGCTCTGCCCCACCACGGAAACAGGCCAGCGGCCAAGCTCAAACAGTTTGAGCTTATGCGTGAACAGATGATCCGCAATATCGATCTCAGGGTCGGCTTCGGATGCCAACACACAAAGCGCCGCGTTGGTCGCGGTCTGGACCACAGCCCCCACCGCCAAGCGCTGGATCGCCTCATCGCCGATATCCCAGATCGCACCCTCTTCTTCGATGGACTCCTTAGCCGCTTCGCCAGCCTTAGCCGTCACCATACGGAGGGCAATTTCCATGGCATCCTCTGACAAGACGTCGAGGGCCTTCGCTGTCAGGTCCGCCCGCGCCAGCTCTTCAGCTTCCCAAGCAGGGCTCGCCCAATCGAGGGTCTCAGCGGCATCGGCCACATCTTCCGGGGTCGGCAGAATAGCCAGCTCAGCCTCCGGAAAACCCAGCCGGTCGACATAGGCTTCGGCCACCCGACGAACCTGGTCCGTCGGCGGCTCTCCCAACGAAGCAAAGAACGACATCCGCTCGAACCCTTCAGCGAGACGTCGAACGCCCACCAACAAAGGGATTTCTCGTTCAAGCTGACCAAAAACATGTGGGTCGACGCTGTCGAATTCAGCTTCGTCGTCGTCAAAATCGTCCAAGGCGAAAGCCTCCACCAAAAAAAAGAGCGCCCACTTCCATGGGGCTGGAAGCGGGCGCGGTCTAGGGCGTCATTCTGAGCCACAAAACCGGGCTCATGACCGGTCCCAGCTCGGGGGGGCAGAATTCACTGGGACCGTGGCATTAAGGTAACGCCTAAAAACCAATTTGAACAGTTACCGAGCCGTAGGAATTGACTGTGGCTTATCCACAACAACGCGAGCTGCTAGTTATCCCGCAGGAACGTACCGCCAGCTTCCGGCACCCGGAACAGCTTGCCGGGGAGGCGCTTCACCTCCTCCACATCGTCGAGGTCCACGAGGGTTACTTCGCCATTGGGATCGACGAACGACCAGCCTTCGAGGGTTAAGTCTTTGGGATCAAAAACCAAAGCCAAGCGGCCTTGCAGATCCTCATCCTTAGCGGCCAGCGTGATTTTCAGCCCGTGCTCGTTCTCGTGCACCGACAGCACCTGGGCGGCGTCGAGGTCCAGCTCCTTCTTGAGCAAAAACCGCAGCGGCGTCTGGCGAACCGGATAGGAATCCGTGGTCTCAAGATCGGAGTCGTGAACGTAAACAAGACCGCCTGTGGCCACGATCAGCGTCGGATTCGGCTGGTCGAACTCAAACCGCAGGCGACCAGGCCGCGCCAAATAAAGCGTGCCCGTCGTCATCGCGCCGGATGGCGAGACCTGCGTAAAGCGGGCTTGCAGATTCTTGATCTTCTCCAGACCCTCGGCTGCGGATTGCAGCAGGGTCTGGTCACCGCCCCGCGTCTCAACGGTTTCAGGACCGGAGGCGGCAAGCGGTTCTAGGGGGGTCAGGCCAGCGGCCAATGACAGAAAAGCAACGGTGAGCGACACAAACACCTCGGGTTGGTTATGCGTTGAAGCGGCTTAGCTTGGGCAGCGCGCGAAACGAAGTGTCGAAGAGGAAATCTGGCATAGGGTCGCAAACGAGCAACAGTTCAGCGCCCTGTCATTCGGAAAAATAGCCGCCCGAAAACCGGCTCCCCCTCTCGCCGCGTGTGTTAGATTACGAGGATGGAACCTTTGCCACTCCTTGATGATGACCCGTCACTGCCAAGCGACGACGTGCTCTACCAAGCGCTGCTCGATCGCAGTGCGGACTATGAGGGTCGCGCCTTCGTCGGCGTGCGCACCACTGGCATCTTTTGTCGGCTGACTTGCCCAGCAAGGAAGCCCAAGCGCGAGAACACGACGTTCTATTCAAGCACAGCGGAGTGCCTCACCGCTGGCTTCCGCCCATGCAAGCGGTGCCGCCCGTTGGAAGGCGGCACACCGGAGCCTCTCGTCGAGGGTCTGTTGAAGCGCTTGTCAGCTAATCCTCTGCGTCGTTGGCTAGAGCAGGACCTCATCGAGATGGGCCTTGATCCTTCCACCGTGCGGCGTGCTTTCAAACGCTCCTTAGGCGTTACTTTTTTGGAGACAG
>JABSRH010000255.1 GCA_013215175.1 Parvularculaceae bacterium
CTTAGCTCTGGTCGGTGCTGGCGTTGATATCAAGAGCACGCTTTTCCTGGGTTGGTTCGGGCCACGGGGCCTCGCCTCGATCTTGTTTGCGGTGTTCCTATTCGATGCCATGAGTATGGGCGCGGAGCACACGCTGCTAGCAGTGATCTTCCTGACTGTTGCTTTGAGTGTTCTGCTGCACGGCCTGACCGCGTTGCCCGGCAGCAAGATTTTCGGCAGCCCTGCAGATGGGGTGCCCGCCGAGACAGAAATGCGCTAGATTCTTTGTGATGGACCTTTTCGAGACTGCCTTATGATCCTTCGTTCAACCTTGCTCAAACCTTTGGCTGCTTTGACGCTTTTGCTGCTGTTGCCAGGCTGCGTGCGGATCACCCTCGCCTGGGCGCCGGATCGCCCGCGTGGCGCGGAAGCGACGCCGGTCCTGCTTACCGAAGGCGACAACACCGCAAGTTGGGAAGCTCGCCGCGAAGACATTCGGACAGTTCTTGAAAAAGAAGTGTACGGTATGTTTCCGGAGGACCATACAACCGAGGTCATTGAACATCGGTTGCTGGATGATGAAGCTTACGGCGGCCTCGGCGTCTACGAGGAATTCGATCTTCGCGTGACGCCGATCTTCTCCGCCAATGGGCCTAACGCGTCGGGTAGCTTCACCATGTCGGTGCTGAGCCCGGCCAACGCCGATGGTCCGGTACCGGTTATCATGATGGAAACGTTCTGCCCGCGAGCAGCGGCGCTGCCCCATCGCCTCGCGAAGGGCGCCTCTGAGAACAGCGGTGAGATGCCGGGCATGGTTTCCTACGTATTCGGACGGTATATCTGTACGCCGCCGCTGGAGATGATCTTGAACGACGGCTTTGCCGTCGCGATGGTGTCCTCGACGGACGTTGTACCGGATAGCAAGGACGCTGGCCTCGCTGCGCTGGATCGCCTGGCGGCTGGCCATGACGACGACGAAACGCGCTGGGGCGCGATTGGTGCCTGGGCCTGGGTCTTCTCGCGCATGGTCGACGTGCTGGCAGCTGAAGAGCGCTTTGATGGCGAACGGCTGATCTCCTACGGACACTCACGTTACGGCAAGGCGGCCCTTGTGGCGGCGGCCTTCGATGACCGCATCGCCGGTGCCATTGGGCATCAATCGGGCACGGGCGGCGCCTCGCTGAACCGCCGCAAGGTCGGCGAGAGTGTGAAGGCCATCACGAAATCGTACCCGCATTGGTTTGCCCCTCGCTACGCCGAGTTCGGCGGGGACGAGGCCAGCATGACCGTCGATCAGCACCACCTGCTGGCGCTGATCGCGCCGCGTCCCGTGCTTCTGGGCAATGCGCGACGCGACGTCTGGTCAGATCCGAACGGCGCGTTCAAAGCCGCTGTCGGCGCTGCGCCGGTCTACGAGCTGTACGGCGTGGGGCCGATCACGCTCGAGCGGCTTGATCGCTACGATCCCGAGCAAGCGCTGAGCTTCTGGATGCGCCCGGGCACCCACGGTGTGGTGGAAGAGGACTGGCCGGCCTTTCTTGCGTTCCTCACGGCCCACTTCGGCGATTAAGCTTCGACATCAGGAACTTGGTGCCGAACCAAAGCACGAGGCCTGCAAGCGCTGCTACCGAGACGTAGAGGACGGCCCGATCGCCCACGAGGTCGCCTAGGACCCAGAACACCGCGAAAAGCCCTGTGAGCAGCATCGCTGCCGAGGCTAGGATAAACACCGTAAATCGCGGAAAAGGCGCCTGAAAGTACCCTGCCGCGATGTAGAGCGCGATGCGTGTTCCGGGAACAAAGCGCGCAGCAAAGATGGCGCTGCCGAGTTTTGAGCGGACGACACCACCCGCGCTCTTCACGCTTGGCCGCTCCGCAAAGCGTTGGGCCCAGGCTTGCTGGCGAGCCGCCGCGCCGATGCCGTACTTCCAAAGATCGCTGGCGCTCAGGCCAACCCAGGCGACGAGCAAAACCAAAGGCGCCATCGCAGGCTGGCTAGCCGCCAAGGACGAAGCCCCTATGACGGCTGCGTCCTCTTGAACGAATGGAGCGATCAGCAGGCCGAGATAAACGGCCCACATATTGTCTGCCATCAAGATTTGCGCCGCTTCCATGATTTTCTAACACCTCGGCCCAGAATAGGTTATGGTTGCGCAGTTGAGTGCCACGAACGCGTCTTGTCTCTGTAACAAAACGCACCCACGTGATCGAATAGGGTTTTGTAGTTAGAGCTGATGCCCGTCGTGAACCAAACCACTAAAGATCATTTCTCGCGCTTGGTGCGTGATGTGAAGTTGACACCTCGAGGCTTGCGCTCGCGGAAGACGGGTCATGATATTCCTATGACTCTCGGTACCGTGATCGATACGTGGCGTTGGGTGTCCTATGACCGCGCGCTGCGCAAAGCGCCGCGGCTTCTGGATCAACCCATCCGCGTCTGTTTCACCCCGCAAGAAGCGGGACCTTGGTACTTCTCTCGCGCGATTGTTGAGATGCTCGGCGCTCAGGTTGTCGCTCGTCCTCAGGATGCGGACCTCATCTGGGTCTTCGACGATGCCACCTACACAGACGTTTTTGACGCCCCACGAGGCACCATCGCTCTCAACGATACGTGTACCGATGTTTCAAAGACAGAGGTCGCTCGGATCTCGAAAAGGGTGTTTGGCAGCGATCTTTCGGTGGACCCCTCCTCTTACATCGGTCCGATGGTCGAGAAATCCGAGATCAATGGCGCGCATGATGGATGCATCGTTCACGGGCCATTCGCACCGCGCACCGGAAGCGTCTATCAACGGCTGATCGACAACCGCATTGAAGGCGGCCTGGTGGAAGACTTGCGCACCACCATCATGGGCGGCAAGCCTGTCCTGGTGTTCCGCAAACGTCGGCCGGTAGATGACCGCTTCGCGAATTCGAATGCCGAAGTGATCCTGACGGATCTCGACGAAGCGTTCTCAACAGAAGAGCAACGGCAAATTGCCCAGTTTGCGGACGAAATTGGCCTCGACGCCGGAGGGCTCGATGTATTGCGAGATGCAGAGACCGGGCAACTCGCCATCGTCGATGCCAACAAGACCGATATGGGCCCGCCGATGGCCTTGCCGCTGTCGGATAAACTGACGGCCACACGGACCATGGCGCTCGCCTTACAATCCTAT
>JABSRH010000256.1 GCA_013215175.1 Parvularculaceae bacterium
CCGCTGCCAGACAAGGGTGTGAACTCTATGGCTCTTTACGAGCACATTTACATTGCGCGCCAGGATGTAAGCCCCGCGCAAGTGGATCTCCTCACCGAGGAACTCCAAGGTATTCTGAAGGAAAACGGTGGCACGGTCGAAAAGGCCGAATATTGGGGCCTCCGTAACCTGCAGTACAAAATCAAAAAGAACCGCAAGGGCCATTACTCGCTCATGCACATCAACGCGCCGCACGAAGCGGTTGCCGAGATGGAGCGTCAGATGCGCCTGAAGGAAGACATCCTGCGTTTCATGACCATCCGCGTTGAAGAGCTCGATCCAGAGCCCTCACCTGTGATGAGCCGTCGCGATCGCGACGATCGTCGTGATGACCGCGGTGGCGATCGCCGTGATCGTGGCGACCGCGGAGACCGAGGAGACCGTCGCTAATGGCCAAGACATTTTTCCGCCGCCGCAAAACCTGCCCGTTCTCGGGTGAGAAGGCGCCGAAGATCGACTACAAAGATCCTAAGCTGCTCGGACGCTACGTGTCTGAAAAAGGCAAGATCATTCCGTCGCGCATCTCGGCTGTCAGCCAGAAGAAGCAACGTGAGCTGGCTCGCGCCATCAAACGCGCTCGCTTCCTCGCGCTCCTTCCTTACGTTTCACAGGACTAATCGATGACCCAGGTTATTCTCCTTGAACGGATCGAAAAGCTGGGCGGCATCGGTGACGAAGTCACTGTGAAGCCAGGCTTTGCTCGCAACCACCTGCTGCCAAAAGGCAAGGCCCTCCGCGCCAACGCTGCGAACCGTGCTCGGTTCGAAGCTGAGCGTGAAGTGATCGAGACGCGCAACGCTGAAGAGCGTGAGAAGGCTGAAACGCTGTCGCGTTCCGTGGCCGACAAGCAATTCACGGTCATCCGCTCTGCGTCGGACGCTGGCATGCTCTACGGCTCGGTGTCCTCGCGCGATATTGCCGAAGTGGCCTCCACCAAGAAGCTCAAGCTGGCCCGCCAGAATGTGCTGCTTGATGGTCCTCTGAAAACGCTCGGCATCTTCCCTGTGCGTATTCGTCTGCACGCTGAAGTGACCGTCGGTATCGAGATCAACATCGCTCGGACCGAAGAGGAAGCTGAACGTCAGGCTCGCGGCGAGAACGTCCTTGCGAAAGAAGAAGAGCAAATCGAAAAAGTCACCGGCACCGGTGAATTCGACGAAGATGGCGCCGTTCCTGCTGAGGCCGACACACCGGCTGAAGGCGAAGCGGAAGCGAAGACCGACGAAGCTTAAGCCCGTCGATCTTTACACCAACAAACAGGAAAACCCGGTTCGGCGTCGCGTCGAGCCGGGTTTTCTTTTCAGCGGATGGGTTTGCCTTCACGATCGAGCTGGACAGTTTGGCAGACGAAGGGTGAAACAATCCACCGCGCATCATTGTCGACGATGGGCCATTGATTGCTACCGTCCAAACTGAAACAGACATGATAGATCGGCCACGGTGGAGGCTCGGCCTGTTGCATCCTCGTCTCGAAGACAACTGCCTCGGCCTCGGCGAAGTCATAACCCATGAAACGAAGATCACGGCGGCGCGCCGCGAAGCGGCTCTCCCGCCCTGCCCACCGCTCTGCCAATTCGTCAAAGCGGCCTCGCGTCCATGCTGGCCTTGGTTCAGGAAACAGTTCGGCCAAAAATGCGTCACGTCCACCCTGGTTCGCGTTCAAGACCGTCCGTGCACGCTCGATAACAACGTCTGGTAAGGAAGAGGCCGGCACGAGAAAATCCTGCGGGCGAAGCCAGGAAGGCGGCATCAAACGAACCGCGTCGTCATAGGTCTCACCATCAAGAACATCCGACAGGGTCTTATCGCGGGCGATGTCGGGCAAAGCATCGAGTATCTCGACAATGCGGACATCGGTGAGGATCATGCCAGCGCTTTCACCATAATGGCACGGGCCACCAAAGCGAAGACCCCGCTCGCCTTCGCGCCGGTCAAATTGAAGAATCGCAAGGCACTCATCGTAAACACGCCCGCTCACAACAACGCGTCGCGCCTGAAAGTCCCAGCGTTGTTCATTGTCGGCCCAGTTCGCGACCCAGAAATGGGGTAATCGTTTGCCGATTGGTGACCCCTCTAGATAGAAAGAGGCCGCATCTTCCGTCAGTATGCCTCGGTAGTCGTGATAACTCACTATGCGGAAATATCCCTCGAACTGAACCCACGTGCAGTTGGGTCCCAATTCCTCCGCTGGTATGGGTGGAGGCAGCGGCCCCTCCAGTGGCACAGCGAAATCCGCATACGTATCGGCGACCCCGTCCAGCTCACGAAAAAGGTCGTCGAGCTTTACGCTCCTCGCTTCGTCACGGCCTGCCATGGCAAGACCTGATGGTTCTGAGCAGACTTCTCGTTCCCACCAGGCGTCGGCCAAGGCCGGACTCACCAGGACGAAGGCAACTACCAAAATCAGCACTGCGCCGCGGGCTAAAGCCATGCCGCATCTCCACTTTCTAGCGTGGAGAAAAAGACGCCTGCCGACAACGGAAAATCGTAGGCTGGCCTAGTATCCGCAGCCATTGGCGCTCGACAGGACCCAGCGGCCGCCCTGCTGATCGGTGCCATAGATGGGCCCTTCGGCGATGCTGGCCCAGGCGGGGACTGATATCAACGCAGCACCGTATGGGGCGGGTACGGTGATATAGTTGCGATCCGTCCGATAGACATTGCCACCCACCGCGCGGTTCAGCTCCACGCCCGAGCGCCAGGTGGCATAGACAATGTTGGCACGGCCATTGCCGCGACGAGCGCACAATTGAATGGAGCGCCCCGAAACGCCACCGTAGGTGCCGTAGCCCGAACCCGCATAACCCGCGGTTTGAACGTCCTGCAGCCCTGCCGAAAGGCCAGCGAGAATCGCTGCTTGGTCTTCTGGCGTCAGCTCACAGCCTGTCAGTAGACAGAGGGAAAAGATGCTGGCGAGATATCGTTTCTTCAAGTCTTGTTGCTCCGCACAATAGACCCATAGGGCCAACGACAGACGGGGAGCGTTACGGAAAACAGAGCGCGGGTAAACCACCGGGCGCAGTACCGTGGCGAGTGTTCAAAGGTTGGACTTCACTCGGTGCGAGAAAACTGCGAAGCCACTCTCATGGC
>JABSRH010000257.1 GCA_013215175.1 Parvularculaceae bacterium
AGCCTTAGCCTCAGCGCTGCCCAAGCCCATGAGTACGACAAGGGCGGCATCAAGGTGGACCACCCCTGGGCACGCCCAACCCTATCGAACACCACGCCTGCCGCTGCCTACCTGATCATCGACAACAAGAGCACCGAAGATGACACGCTGCTGTCAGCGGTGGTCGGCACCGATATTGCTGCGCATACTGAGCTTCATCAAACCTCTACGGTCGAGGGCGTCTCGCGGATGCGCGTGCACCTGGGCGGCATGACCGTTCCGGCCGGTGGCCAGCTGCGCTTTGAGCCTGCAGGGCGGCACATCATGCTCATCGGTCTCGAACAGCGGCTGCAGGAGGGCAAGACATTCCCTCTCACGCTCAACTTCGAGAACGCCGGCGCGATTGAGGTGATCGTCTACATCGAGACCCCTGTTGGCCAAGAGGCGGTGAACCACGATCATCACTGATCGATCTGTTCCGCGGCGGTGCCCGAAGGTCCGTCGGATCTCTGGCCTGCCGCGCGTCGAAGATCACCGCGTCGCTGCAGCTGACAGGAAATGTCGGACGCGGAGCAAGATGCTAACCGGCATCCGGGCGGTCAGCCCACCCACTTGGAAATGCTGCGCATCGTGAGAGAGAAAAAGGTGGAGCGGTTCGAGCGAAGCTCGAACCCGGAACGGGTCTCAAACAAGGAGCGAGAGCGACTGATAGACCCAAGGGAATGGTGGAGAGGGCTGGATTCGAACCAGCGTACGCATACGCGGGCAGATTTACAGTCTGCTGCCTTTAACCACTCGGCCACCTCTCCAAGGCCGCTCGAGAGCGAGGCGGCGCGATAGCGCAAGAAGTGGGTCGCTGCAACAGGTTCCTCTTCCCTCTCCGCGACTTTTTCGGCAGGGAGCCGCGATGGCTGATCCCCGCTCCCGTTGGCGCCCGCAAGAGGACGCCCCCGTCTGGCTTTATGGCAAGCATGCTGTGCTGGCTGCGCTGAAGAATCCCAAGCGCAACCTGCTGCGCCTGGCGGCCACGGACAACGCCGCAGCGTGGTTGGCGGAGCAGCATAAAGTGCCCGGCAATACCGAGAGCCTGAAGCCTCATCAGATTGATAAGCTGCTGCACGAAGGCGCGGTCCACCAGGGGCTGGCCGGGCAGTTTAGTGACCTGCCGCGGGCCCGCCTGAAGGACGCCTGCAACGGCAAGGACGACCGTCCCGTGATCATCCTCGATCAGGTGACGGACCCGCAGAACATTGGCGCCATCATCCGGGTGGCCGCTGGTTTTCGGGCGCAGGCACTGATTGTCCAAGAACGACGCACCCCGCCGCTGGCTGGCGCGTTGGCGAAGGCTGCGGCTGGGACGCTGGAGACCCTCCCGGTGGTGAAGGCCGTGAACATCAGCCGCGCCATCGAAGCCTTGCAGGACATGGGCTTCACATCGGTGGGGCTTGCGGGCGAAGCGGACATCGACTTGCCCGCGCTTGATGTGTCGGGACCGCTGGCCGTGGTCATGGGCGCGGAGGGCAAAGGACTACGCGAGGGCGTACGAGGCCACTGCGATCAGCTCGTCTCGATCCCGCTGGCCGAGGAAGTGGAAAGCCTCAACGTCGCCACCGCCGCCGCGGTCACGCTCTATGCGGTGACGCAGGGGCGCTAAGCTGATCAGGTGGACGGGAATGAAGCCGACAGCTCGCCCGCCACGGCTTTGAGGTAGGAAGCCAGCTCGCCATCGCGCAGCACGCCATCGCCATCGCGGTCGGCGTTGAAGAACGCCTCGAGGCGGCTTTCCTGCCACTGTGAGGCGTTGAGACCGTCGGCGCCGAAGGCCCGGACCTGGAAATCACGGCGGGCAATGGCTTCCAGTGCAGCGCGCTCAGACTGACCAAGCTTCACCGGCACATCATCGGGCAATACGAGGGTGACCATTTCCTGGCCATCGATGGCCACAGAGCGGCTGAAGCGCGCCAGTTGGGCGACCACAACGCGGCGCGAAGTGTACTCTTCCGCGTCGATCTTGCCGTCACGGTTCATGTCGACTTTCGCAAAGGAACGCGCGGCATCGATCATGGCTTCAGTCATCGGCAGGTCGGCAGCGAAGGCATCCGCCTTATCGTGATCACCAGCGAGGGCCTGAGAGGCGCCTGCCAGGGCCAGAGCCGTTACAGCAGAAAGAGCAATTTTGATGCGCTTGTTCATCTTTTTAGTCTCCTGCCGCCTTCTCTGCAAAAGCCGTGCAAAAGAAAGCGGCGCTTCCATTTTTATGGAAACGCCGCATAAAGTCACGCGTTACAAAGTTAACGCGCTGTATTTGAGAAGAGGTGTGGCTTAGCCGACAATCTCATCATCGTTAAAGAAGAAGGCGATTTCTTCTTTTGCTGTCTCTGGAGCGTCCGAACCGTGGACAGAGTTGGCGTCGATCGATTCAGCGAATTCAGCGCGAATGGTGCCCGGTGCTGCTTCAGCTGGGTTGGTGGCGCCCATGACTTCACGGTTCTTGGCAATCGCACCCTCACCTTCGAGGACCTGCACCACGACGGGACCCGACGCCATGAAGGAGACGAGATCGCCATAGAATGGGCGCTCTTTGTGGACGGCGTAGAACTCGCCAGCTTGCTCAGCCGACAGGTGGATGCGCTTCTGCGCAACGACGCGGAGACCCGCGGTTTCGAACTTGTCGATGATTTTGCCGGTGACGTTACACTTGGTGGCGTCAGGCTTGATGATCGAAAGGGTGCGTTCGGTGGCCATGGACATGGTTCCTTCGGTTGTTCTGAATGTGCGCGGCCATTACATGCGGTCTCGGGCAGCGGCAAGCGGACAAAGGGGCAAAGCATGCCCGATGATGAACGTTGGCAGGGGATCGCGATTTACCTGCTCTATTTGGTGGCCTTGTTCACCGGGGTACCGTTCTTGATCGGGGTTATTCTCGCCTACGTCTTCCGCGGCAATGCCGCCCCCGCCATTGGCAGCCATTTCGAGCACCAGATCGGCCTATTCTGGCGTGTGTTCTTGGGCGGCGTGGCCGCGTGCTTGCTGTTCTGGACCGGCGTTGCCCTGACCGCGACGGCTATTTTGGCG
>JABSRH010000258.1 GCA_013215175.1 Parvularculaceae bacterium
CAATGGCTACGAAGTCATTGACGTTTACAGCGATAAAGAAACTGGCGGACGCAAAGACCGCGAGGGTATTGTTTCCATGCTCCGCTTTTTAAAAAGAGCGTGTAAAACGGAACCTCATACTGTCATCATTGATGATCTAAACAGAATGGCGCGCGATATACGTGTTCATTTTGATCTCAGAGATGAGATTACTGCTGCTGGAGCAAAGCTCGTTTGTCCTTTGTGGGAATTTGGCGATAGCGCCCATGATAAATTCACGGAGACAATGCTTGCAGCAGGCTCTGCGTACCAAAAAGACTTAAATGCTGAGCAAGCAAAGCGGCGAATGCGTGCTCGCGCAATGGACGGTTATTATCCGTTTCGCCGGGTGTGGGGGTACACGACTATTACCAGAAAAGGGAAAGGGGCCTTGTTGGTTCCTGATGAACCCATGGCTTCCATTATCAAGGAGGCCCTAGAGGGTTATGCCACCGGACGTTTCCAGTTAAAAGTAGAGGTCGCAAGATTCCTGGCGGATCAGCCAGCATTTCCTAAGACGCGTTCTGGAACGGTGACTATTGAAACTGTGGATCGCTTGCTGAAGCGGCTCGTCTATTCAGGAATGATTGAAGTTCCAGATTGGGGCGTCACCCTCCGCAAGGGGCATCATCAAGGGCTCATTTCCTATGAAACGTTTCTGAAAAACCAGAAGCGGATGGAAGAGGGGGCAAGAGCGCCAGCACGAGCGGATATATCTAATGAGTTCCCATTAAGAGGACAGATTGTTTGTGGGTCCTGTGGTGGAAAGCTCACTGGCGCTTACGCTCGCAGCAAAACGGGTAAGCAGCACGGGTATTATAATTGTTATCAAAAAGGATGTGACCAATTCAGAAAAGGGATCAGGAAGGATGATGTTGAAAGTGAATTCGAGAAGCTGCTTGTTAGCATGTCACCAACATCTTCCACCTATAAGGTTCTAAAACTGATGCTGGAAGACCTTTGGGATGATCTCGGTCGTATTTCAATGCAACGAGGACATGAGCTGCTTGGGCAAATCAGAGCCATCGAGAAAAAGGTCGACGTTTTAATAGAGCGCCTCGCAGATACTGAGAGCGACCGTGTTGTCAAAGCGTGTTCGAAAAAGATCGATGAGTTGGAATCTCAAAGAGCATTACTGACTGAAAAAGCTGAAAGAACGGGCAAACGACGAGGCACCTTCGCAGAGCTGTACGAACTCGCGTATCGATTTTTAGAGAACCCAATAGAATTATGGCATTCGGGTCAATTAGAGTGGAGGCACAAGGTTATGAAGCTATGCTTTTCGGCGCCACCCGCATATCTAAAGAATCAGGGCTTTACGAACCCCAATTTTTCCAAGCCATTCAAGATGTTGAGCGCATTCGAGGGTAGTAAGAACATCAATGGCGGAGGAGGAGTCCGTATAACTCGTGTTCAGCGGTATTCGGATTCTTTCACAAAGCTCAGTAATTAAATAACAAAATAGACTTCTCTGTCCGTGGTTGTCCATTGTTATCCCCACAAAACCAGCGTATTGTGTGGGGATAAATGTGGGGAAACCAAAATGGGTAAGCTCTCAGCGTTGAAGGTGAAATCCCTCAAAGAGCAGGGCCGCTATCAAGATGGTGATGGCTTGATGCTGGACGTGAAATCCAATGGTAAGCGCTATTGGCTTCTGCGCATTCAGGTGGATGGCAAAAGGCGGGAATTTGGACTGGGTTCGGCGGACAAAGTCTCGCTCGCAGATGCGCGTTCCAAAGCGCAAGAAGTCCGGTCTCAATACCAAGCTGGCATTGATCCTGTCGCGGCCAAAAAAGCCGCTCGGGCGAAGTCAGACGGTATCCCGACCTTTGAAGAGGCGTCGATCGCTGTTCATACAGAGAATGCGCCCGGGTGGCGGAACCCCAAGCACGCGGCTCAGTGGCTTTCTACGCTTCAGCGATACGCATACCCCTCAATTGGAGAAAAGCCTGTCAACGAGGTTGAGGGTCCTGAGATCAGGGACCTGCTCGCAGACATTTGGTTGGCGAAGCCTGAAACGGCTCGTCGGGTTCGTCAAAGGATCGGGACCGTACTCGATTGGGCGCATGCGAAAGGGTTTCGAGCGACGGAGGCTCCAATGCGGTCGATCAGCAAGGGATTGCCGCGCCAGCCTAAGAAAGACAATCACTTCGCAGCAATGCCGTATCCTGAGCTTCCGGCCTTTATGAGGCAACTCAACGAAACTGATACGATGGGGCGTTTGGCTTTGCGCTTCACAATTTTGACGGCAGCGCGTTCCGGTGAGGTGCGCGGTGCCACGTGGGATGAAATCGACGTAGAGCAGGGGCTTTGGACGGTGCCTGCGGAACGCATGAAAGCAGGACGTGAGCACGTCGTGCCACTATCCGAGGCAGCTCGACAGCTTTTGTCAGTTGCTCGGGAACTGCGGAGCGGTTTGACGAACGCGCCGATCTTCCACGGCTTGCGAGGAAAGCCATTGTCAGACATGACTATGACCAAGGTTCTGCGTGACATGAACTACCCCAAAATCACGGTTCATGGCTTCCGATCGACGTTTAGAGACTGGGCCGCGGAGCAGACGGACACACCGGGCGACGTGGTGGAGGCAGCTCTGGCTCACACTATTCGCAATCGGGTAGAAGCGGCCTACCGTAGGACAAATTATTTGGAAAAGCGCTGGTTATTGATGAACGAATGGGCCAGATACATTCTGGGTCTGTAAGACTGCGGGGGGGGGCGCAGCTTCTGAGGGTGTGGTTATGAACAAGTTCGCGTTAGCATTGATCATTGTAGTTGCCTGTGCGCCTATAGCGATGGCGTTTCCTCACGGAACAAAGACCGCGCAGTATAATTGTCATTCATCGACTTACTTCAATTATTCCGCCTCAGGATCGCCGAGTCCGGTTAGTGGAAATGAGGATCAAAAGGCGGACTTGGAGATTGAGTGTCCGGGCTTCGTTGAAGCGGAAAGCGTCGATCAGTGTCCGGAACCTATTGTTTTGTCTTGGCAACCAATGG
>JABSRH010000259.1 GCA_013215175.1 Parvularculaceae bacterium
AGGGCTCGCGACAAAGGCAACGACGCGCGCTACCTCTTCCGGACTACCAAGGGTACCGCGCGGATTTCGTCCGAGTACTTCTTTGAACAGATCTGGCTTGCTGTTTTTCACCTTGTCCCACACGTTTCCCGGAGAAATGACGTCCCCGGGCGAAACCGAATTGATACGAAGACCTATGGGGGCATACCGCTTTGACAAAGACTTCACATAGTGGAGCATCGCCGCCTTCCCGACCCCGTAATTTGGAAAGTCAGGCGTGGCTACCGATCCAGCAATAGACGAAATGTAAGTGATCGACCCGTACGGCGAATTTTTGACGACGTCCGATACAACTTCAAATTGCGCAACTTGTTCGAGGACGTCCTTTTCGACAGACCCTTCGAGCGACGAACTTCCAGACGTTACGTTGGCAACAAAAATATCGAGACCACCCAATTCCCTGACCGTCTCATCGATCCAGGATCGAAACCCAACACGGTCGAAAACATCAATTGACCGGTATAAAACCCGGCCAGTCGACCCCTGTAGACTATCGAGAAATTGGCTTATCTTGCCCCTGTCACGCGAACAGATAGAAATATTTGCCCCTTCATTGGCAAACTCTTTCGCGATCGCCCGTCCGATGCCCTCAGAAGCACCCGTGACAGCCACATTGAGGCCTTCCAGTTTAAGGTCCATAGCGAGCTCTCGTGCGCTATCCAACCAGGCCGTTCTAGCCTCATTGTTATTAAACTGATAGTCAATTAACGTTGAAAAACGCATTCGGAAGCAAAGCGCGGTCGGGAAGAAGCACACAAAGCACCGCCTTAAGAAGCCTTGGTCTCTACAGCAATCGATTGTCAGCACCTCGCGAATGAACCATGGGCCATCGCTTCCGTGAAGGAAGGCGCGAGCAAGGTGACGCAGCTCCTTGGTGTGATGGCGAAACTTATTGTTGGCTAATTGACGGTATCTCTAGCCGATCAACGGCGCCTGACGTCGCTCAATACTTGCCTAGTTAGGTCGAGCCTTCTGAGCACACCACGGCTCGCTTGGAGTTGAAGATGATCACGCCCGCGTCGGCGAGAACAGCTATTCAAACGCTTCGCGTGGCGAACCGAGCCCTCGATCAAACTGGGGGGCGCATTGCAACCGGCCTCAAGATCGCTGCTCCCGATGACAATCCTGCCTTTTTTTGGTCAGTGCGAGACAGCGCAGCGACACGGTGGTTATTCGCGGAATCAAAGAGAACCTAACGAATGCCCTTGGTGCCGTTGGAGCCGCGCAAGCTGCGCAGAGCGAACTTGATACCATCGTAGCCAACATCCAGAGCGCCGTGGTTCTTTTCGACACGGGTATCGCTCGAGAGGAAATAGCGAACGTCATCCAAGGGCAGATCGACGCTGCCCGAGATGTGATCCGCAATACCAGCTTTAATGGTATCAACCTGCTGGAGAAGCGAAACATCGAAACCCTGGTCAGCAGTTACCAGCGCGATCCAAGCGGCCTCAAATTCTCGACCACGTCCCTTATAGGTTTAGGCCTCGATGAAGACATCGAAGTCGGTGGGCTTGCTCCAGCGGTCCCGCCGCCCGCAGGTGCCCTCCTCCAACTCGACGCCGGCGGAGGAGGCGATCTTCAAGATACGAACGCAACCAACACACCCAATGTCAATGGTGTCAACACCGGCAACTCTCTTGGCCGGACTATCGCGCTCAGTTTCGAGACGGGAGCTGACGAGAACACAACGCAAATTCTGTATGCCCACGGAACCGGGGCCCGAGGCATCAGTATTGCGATCCAGAATGGGGAGCTCATTTTTGGCGGGTGGTCAAATGCTGGCACCAACTGGCGGGTTTTCGGCACAACCCCCATCCAAGCGAACGCAAGATACACAACAACACTCGTCTACGATGGCACAGTTGGAAACACTGGTACACTGACGGGCTACGTTAATGGAAACGAAGCAGTCGTCATCAATGGCGCTGGCCGAGAACCTAATGGCGGCAACGTTGGCATCGGAGTCAACGAAGGCGGTTCGATCCGTGTAGCGAATGCCATCACTGCTGGACCGAATCCGTTTCAGGGCTCGATCGAGCGTGTTCTTGGCTATGGCTCTGCCCTGTCAGGTGCCACGCTCGACGAGCTAAACGCGCACCTTCAAGGCGAGTACCTATCAACAGGTGGTGTTCAGGGCTTCGGGTCGAATGGTTTCTCTACAGACAATATTGAGAACGCCAGCTTCGTTGACTTGATCGAAGCCCTCGATCCCACCGGCCAGTCGGACTACAACACTCGCGTCGCTCTCGAAGTGGTCGATGCGGCCCGCCAACGCCTCAACTTCGGCTTCTCTCAACTCGGCGCCTATGAGGACACGCTGCGCACTCAACAAGATTTCCTCGGCGATGTCGCAGACTCGATGGATCTTGGGATAGCTGCTCTCATCGAGGCTGATCTTGATGAAGAATCCACCCGCCTCGCAGCACAGCTGGTCCAAGCCGACCTAGCAGCACGTGGCCTCGGCCTGACGAATGCCCGCTCTAACCTTGTGCTCGAGCTGTTCAGGTAATCGCCGCCCCTCAGGGACGCGCGACATGGTTCAGCCCAAAAAACGCGTGACCATCACTCGACGAATCCACGCTCCAGGATCTCATCCGATTTGTCCTTACCGGTAGGTTGTGGAACCTCGGGTTACTCAATCTGAGACTTGTGTAATAAGCCGTGACAGCGGCGGGTCTGTGCCACGAAGGCACCTCGCAGGTCGGCACATTTACTGGCATGGTCATGTCGCAAAATTACTGGTGACTAGGAACCCTGGGGCAAACCCTCCACCCATTTTCGCAGTTCGCCCAAAAACCCCAGAGCACTGCGGCCGGAGGGCGTTATGGCGTACTGTACCGAAACCGGAGAAGTTTGGAGCACTTCGCGCGAAATCAGCCCATGAGCTTCCAGTTGGCGCAAGCGCTCGGCAACCATCTTTTTGCTCGCGCCGCTGACCATCCTCGCGAGGTCATTAAAACGAACTGGCTCGTGTCTC